>QNFR01000020.1 GCA_003646405.1 Gammaproteobacteria bacterium | reverse complement strand
CCAAACCAGACTGGGCTTCTGGCATATACTCCCGGTCACAGCGCCTCTCCCTGCCCTCCTTAATACGGCGTTTACCGCCGGCAAGCGAGCTTCATGGCAAAATGGTACTTTTTCACATTTTTGTTATATCAAAACACCTGCTCAGAACGAAACATTAGTGGCCTTGTGATCCACGCTCTGTTTTTATGGGGGTGTGCCTGCGGGCACCATCGTTGTTGTCAGAGCCTGCTACATGCAACCAACGCAACAAACATACCAGGAACGAACACCGCCTGAAGGTGTGTGAGAGGATATCCTCGCGACTTTCATGGCGCCAAAACCCGCGACGGAGACAGACTCTATGAGAAGACAGAAGCGCGATATGAATTCAAGGGCATTCGATAAGGGCTACCAGGCCGGTGTAACGGGGCGCAGCAGCGATTTCTGCCCCCATGAGGACGAGGAGCACCGCCACAACTGGATTTCCGGCTGGCGAGAAGGCCGCTGTGATCAATGGGACGGCCTTACCGGGATATCCGGAGTTCACAAAATACGCGCGGTCTGATTCTCTCCAGAACAAACCGCAATAAGACCAGGATTTACGCCAATATGCCGGACTAGGAGTCTGTCGGGTTAATCAACTCGCGGCTCTGATGCTACTCTGCGCCAGATCCAACAGCTCCCTATTGGCCACAGAAAACATGGCGAAGTCGGGCGCAGAGGTGGCATGCAGTTCCGCGAGCATTGTATGCCAGCGCCCCAGTAGTGCTGCTTCATGTTGCTCCCAGCGCTCCATACAAGCCAGTAAGTTGCCATCCTCGCCCATATGCCGTAACGCACCGACCGCCAGTGTGCGCTGCTGCCACTCGAGATCTTCAAGGTAGCTGTCCCTGGCCAGCGCCTGCCATTCGGTGTCTACGTTGGACGCCAGTATCTGGGCACTGAACCAATCCAGTTCCAGTCGCTCACCCATAAAGAAATAAAGTTTAGCGACATCCATCAACGGCGCATCGGTTTCCGATGCCGCCTGGATGATGCCCAAAGCGGTGTAGCCATGGTGGGCGCCCGCTACCTGCCCGGCCAATTTCTCGCTGACACCTTCATCGATATAATGGTCATACATGATCTGGTATTGCTCCGCCGCACGCCCGCGCAATACTTCCGGGTAGGCCTCACGTAACTGCTCCAGACCACCTCTGAATTCGGCAATGACATCTGTGGGTGCCAACTGGTGACGACGATTGCGCAATAACCAGCGCGTTGTGCGCTTCACCAGACGTATCAGGTTCAGCATCAACTCCATCTGCACCCCGGTTGATACCTGGTGATCCAGCGCCTCTATATCCGACCACAGGCCAGGCAGTAGATAAATTTCCAGCACCGCGGTGTAGGCCCGCGCAACATCGGCTACCGGGGCCCCGGTGGCTTTTTGCTGGCGCAGCACAAAATTGAGCCCCATGCGGTTGACAATATCATTGGCGATCTGCGTTGCCATGATTTCCCGGTGCAGGCGATGCTCCAATACGTCCTCGCTATATTGCTCGAGCAGGCGCGGCGGGAATGCGGTCTTGACTGCATTAGCCAGATGGGGATCCTGCCCCAGGTCCGACTCGATCAATAATTCCTTCAGCGCCGCCTTGCTGTAAGAGACGAGCACTGACAACTCCGGTCGGGTCAGTGTTTTGCCCTGCAGGCGCCGTTCCAGGATATCTTCATCAGAGGGCAGGAACTCCAGTGACCGGTCCAGCCGTCCCGATTCCTCGAAGAGCTTGATAAATCGTTGATACTCGCCACCGCGTTCCTCCGCCTGGTACTCCGCCAGGCTGATGGCCTGCACCTGGCGATAGTTATTATGCAGTACCAGCTCCGACACGCTGTCAGTCATCTCCTCCAGCAGGGCATTGCGGTGCTTTTCGGTAAGGTCGCCACGGGCCACGACAGCGTTTAACAGTATCTTGATATTCACTTCATGATCTGAACAATCGACGCCGCCGACATTGTCAATAAAGTCTGTATTGGAGCAGCCGCCATTGAGGCCATATTCGACCCGGGCCAACTGGGTAATACCGAGGTTGCCGCCCTCCCCGATAACGCGACAGTGCAACTCATTGGCGTTGACACGCAGAGCGTCATTGGCTTTGTCTCCCACATCTGTGTGGGATTCCATGCTGGATTTCACATAGGTGCCAATACCGCCGTTCCACAGCAGGTCCACTCGTGCCCGCAGCAGGCGGGAGATCAACTCTGCTGGCGTCAGATGGTCCACTTCGATATCAAAGCGCTCCTTCATTTCCGGTGACGGGGTGATGGACTTGGCCGTTCGCTCGAAAATGCCACCGCCAGCGGAGATCAGTTCCCGCTTGTAGTCCGCCCAACTGGAGCGCGGTAATTGGAACAGACGTTCGCGCTCCGCAAAGCTGACAGCGGCGTCCGGCTCGGGATCGACAAAGATATGCATATGGTTGAACGCGGCCAGTAGCCGGATATGCGGGGACAGTAACATGCCGTTGCCAAATACATCGCCGGCCATGTCGCCGATCCCTATCACGGTGAAATCCGTATTCTGGATATTGATACTCATCTCGCGAAAATGACGCTGCACCGAGACCCAGGCGCCCCGTGCGGTAATGCCCATTTTTTTGTGGTCATAACCGACGCTGCCGCCGGAGGCAAAGGCATCCCCCAACCAGAAGTTATACTGCGCGGAAATGGTATTGGCGATGTCGGAAAATGTGGCCGTACCCTTATCTGCGGCCACTACCAGGTAAGGATCCTCTTCGTCCTTGGCAACCACCTGTGCAGGGTGCACTATTCCCGTTTCAGTCCGGTTGTCCGTGATATCAAGCAGGGCACGGATAAACAGTTTATAGCAGGCTATTCCCTCCTCCTGCACTTCTTCCCGGGACATCTCCGGCCGCAATTGCCTGGCGACAAATCCGCCTTTGGCCCCCACCGGCACGATAACGGCATTCTTTACCTGTTGCGCCTTGACCAGGCCCAGCACCTCGGTGCGAAAATCCTCCTGTCGATCAGACCAGCGCAGCCCGCCTCTAGCGACCTTGCCACCGCGCAGGTGTACGCCCTCGACACGGGGCGAGTAGACAAAAATTTCGTACATCGGCACCGGCTGGGGAATATCGGGGATAGCCGATGGTCGAAACTTGAAGGAGAAATAGGGCTTGAGAGCGCCATCGTCTGCTTCCTGAAAGAAGTTGGTACGTAATGTCGCCTTGATCACTTTCACAAACTGGCGAATGATGCGATCCTCGCCCAGGTTCTGCACCTCGTCCAGGGCATCCAGAATACCTTTTTCCACCGCCAGTTCACGTTGTCCGCGCCAATCTTCATCCCCGTCAAATACGGGTGAAAAACGCGTCAGGAACAACTCGACAATGGAGGGCGTGATGTTCAGGTGATTGGCCATGGTTTCGGCGATATAATCCACACTGTACGGAAATTGCACCTGGCGCAGGTACCGGGCAATAGCGCGCAACAGTGCAATCTCCCGCCAACTCAGGCGGGTGCCGATCAACAGGCGGTTGAACGAGTCACTTTCCGCCTCCCCGAACCAAACACGTGAGAAAGCATCTTCGAACTCATCCTTCACCTGATCCATGACGATATCGTGTGACAGGGCGTAGATCAGGCTGAATTCCTGCACCCAGTAAACTTCACCACTACGAGCTCGAATGCCGTAGGGTCGCTCTGTGACAACACGCAGGCCGAGGTTTTCCAGGATGGGCAACACATCCGATAAAGGCAGGCTTTGCCCTTTATGGTAGAGGCGCAAGCGCAACATATCATCGTGCTCTTCCACCAGGCGGTAGAGGCTCATGGCCAGCTCTTCGCCGTGTATCAACCGCAGGATCTTCTTGATATCCAACACCCCTATCCTGGCGTCGAAATCATCCCGGTAACCCGGAGGAAAACCCGGGCCGAGATCCGCAGCGTATTGTTCCCCCTGTTCTTCTCCGAATTCCTCTACCAACCGTAGCCGTAGCCGGTCTTCCCATGCAAGTATGGCCTGCACAATCTGATCCTCTATTTTAGTGACTTCAAATTTCAATGGAACCGCCGGGTCTACTCTCAGTACGAAGTGGCAGCGCACCAGAATGGATTCCGAGAAGTGTGTGGTAAATTCCGATTCTTCGGCGTGGAAGGCGACGGTGAGGATATTCTCTATCTTTTCCCGCTGTTCGGTAGTGTAGCGATCCCGGGGGATGTAAACGATGCAGTTAACGAACTTGCCGTGCACATCCTTGCGCACAAAAAGGCGCGTCTGCCTGCGCTCCTGAATCCGATTGACCTTATTCACGGTCTCGTACAACTCCATCACGCTGGACTGGAATAGTTCATCCCTGGGGAAAACCTCGACCACACGGGCCAACTCCCTGCTCTCGTGCGCCGCCCACTCCATATTTGACAAATCCAGGATCTGCTCCACCTTGCGGCGTAAAATAGGGATCAATCGCGGGTTCATAGTGTAAACTGAGGAAGTGTACAGCCCTATAAAACGGTGCTGTCCCACCACCTCGCCGGCTTTATCGTAAACCCTCACCACCACATAATCAGGATAGGTAAGGCGGTGCACTCTGGAGCGCACCCGGGATTTGGAGAAACTCAACTGCTTTTTGTGCAATTGCTCCAGGGACATATTTTTCAGGTCGGCCTCTAAATCCTCCACACCTCTTGTTTTGCGACGACGCAGCAGGCCCAGGCTCGCCTTTTTGTTCACTTTGATGCTCACCGAAGCGCCGCTACGCTTCACCTGCAGATACTCGTAGCCGAGCATTGTCATGTGGTCGCGCTCCATCCAGTCAATGAAGGCGGCTGCCTCATCCCTGTAATCCTGTGCCACACATTCACTGGCGCCAATGGCAGTGGTGACATCGTGCATACGTGCACATATGGCAGGATAATCATCCACCATCACTGCAACTTCTCCCAGGATATCGGCCAGGGCATCATGCAACTCTTCCAGCTCTTGCGGATCGGAGTGCTTGCCGATCTCAAAAAACAGCAGAGCCTCACCCGGATCCGGGGTACGGTCACCATTTTCACTGGGCAGGACAGCGTCCAGATTACCCTGCGCATCGCGGCTGACAGTCAAGTTTGAACTGGTGATGGTATGGATGCGCAAATTACGCCGATTCAATTCACCCCGCACAGAAGCGGTAGTAAATGGTATGCCAGAACAAAGAATCACCAGTGTGGTGTACTTGCTCTCCCAGCCATGGCTTTGTATCTCCGGGTTGAAAAAGCGGATTTTGGGCTCGCTACCGGTCCACTTGAGCATAAACCGCAACAATCCGTAGAGGCAGCCATAAATATTCTCTACCGACCGGCCCTGCATATCCTCCGCGGGAAAGCGGCTGAAAAAGGTTGCAGACAGGTTGTGTAGCGACGGTATGTCTGCCGGCTCCGCGCGTTCATCGATACGCTGCGCCAGCTCCGACAGCCAGCTCTCCTTTAATGTATCCCAGGTCATGTAGTGAATCCCTTCTATTAGCCTTCAAATGGGCACAACGGACCCCACTGCTGATCGCTTATAAGCCTAGTCCAAACTGGGGAAAATTTATTGTGCATCGGAACTTTTCATTGGTGGAAAAGTCACAAAAGCGGTTGATTTCAAATCATTTTACCAACCGACTGGACGAAACTCGAAGTTTCGCTACAATGCGAGCCTTTGCGACACTACCGTTTGACTATAACAGGCGGCGATTGTCTATAACAAGTGGCGCTTTAACAACATTAATCCCATCAAGTGATACAGGAGACCGCGTGGCAAACGCAGACATAAAAGGCCTGGAAGACTGGCTTAGCAGCCAAATTATTGGCCAGTCCCATCTGGTACAACGACTCATTATCGCCCTGCTGGCGGATGGCCACCTACTGGTGGAAGGCGCCCCCGGCCTGGCCAAGACCCGAGCTATCAAATCACTGGCGGAGGGACTGGAGGGCAGTTTTCACCGCATCCAGTTCACACCGGATCTGTTACCCGGTGATGTCACCGGCACGGAGATTTACCGGCCCCAGGAGGCGAGCTTCCACTTCCAGAAAGGCCCGATTTTCCACAACCTGGTGCTTGCCGATGAGGTCAACCGGGCGCCGGCCAAAGTGCAATCTGCCCTGCTGGAAGCCATGGCGGAACGCCAGGTCAGTGTGGGGAGAGAAACCTATGACCTGCCGCAACTGTTCCTGGTAATGGCGACGCAGAATCCCATTGAACAGGAGGGTACCTATCCCCTGCCGGAAGCCCAACTCGACCGTTTCTTATTACACGTCAATGTAGGCTACCCGGATGCCGCCGCCGAGGCGGAGATCCTCAAGCTTACCCGGGCCGAAGCCAGCCGCTCGAGCGTGACGCCGCCAGTGCGACTCACCCAGGACACGGTGTTCGCCGCACGACAGGAGGCATTGGCCCTGCATATGTCCGCACCAGTGGAGCAATACATTGTGCAACTGGTCATCGCCACCCGCTCCGCTGAGCGCTACAGCGAGCAACTGGCCGGCTGGATTGAATATGGCGGCAGTCCCCGGGCGACCATTGCGCTGGACCGCTGCTCTCGCGCACACGCCTGGCTTAAAGGGCAGGATTTTGTCAGCCCGGACGACGTTCAAGCCGTTGCGGCAGATGTGTTGCGCCATCGCCTGCTGCTCAGTTTCGAGGCGGAGGCCAACGGTGTGACACCGGACCAGGTCATTCAGGAATTACTGGCCCTGGTTCCGGTAGGCTAGTGTACTTCGTCATTCATATTGTAACTTTTAGAGCCTCCCAATTTGTTCGCTGCAAGGCGGCAGCGGGCGAATTGGGTGGCTCCCTTCGGGCGCGGTACACTTGCCGATAGCGGACATCACATTGCCGGCCCGCGGTGCCTACGCGGACCTGAATGAACTGATCGCGCTGCGTTTCCCGGCGCGGCAGCTGCGCCTGGCACGAAAGAACAGGGCTCTCAGCGTCCTGGCGGGGCCCAACAAGTCAAATTTCCGCGGGCGAGGCATCGATTTTGAGGAAGTGCGTACCTACCAGCCCGGTGATGACATCCGCACCATAGACTGGCGGGTGACCGCCAGAACAGGCAGCGCCCATACCAAACTATTCCGCGAGGAGCGCGAGCGGCCAGTGCTGGTGGTGGTAGACCAGCGCAGTGGTATGTTTTTTGGCTCCAGCCACTGCTTCAAGTCAGTACTGGCGTCACAATTGGCCAGCCTCATCGCCTGGAGCGCCCTGGATGCCGGCGACCGCGTCGGCGGGCTGGTATTCAACGGTGCCGAACACCGGGAAATCCGCCCGCGGCGCAGCCGCAAGACGGTGTTGGGGCTACTGTCCCAGATTGCCGAGTATAACCACGCCCTGCCCCTGCCTACCGCCAGCGCGCCGGACAGCTTCGCCGATATGCTGTCCAACCTGCGTAGAATCGCGCGCCCTGGCAGCAGCCTGTTTCTGGTCAGTGATTTTCGCGGCGCTTCCCGGGAGCATGCCAGAGAGCACCTGTTCCAACTGGCACAGCAGACAGAGCTCACCGCTGTGGCATGCAGCGATCCGATGGAAGCAGAGTTGCCCCGGGCAGGCAAGTACGTGGTGACCAACGGTAGTGAACGCAGTGAACTGCACACGGCAGACAAAAAACTGAGAAACGGCTATCAGCAGCGTTTCCAGCAGCACCGGGACTTATTGTCCCAGGATATGCTGCGACTGGGGATTCCCATGCTGCAGGCCACCACCAACCAGGCACCTTTCACCCTGTTGCAACAATTTTACGGGGACCCGCGCCGGTGAACCCCCAGGATCCATTGGCCAATTTGCGCCCCCTGCGAGAACCCGATTTGATCGGCTGGTGGCCATTGGCGCCGGGCTGGTGGCTGTTAAGCGCTATGCTCCTGCTCTGCCTGGTGGGTCTGGTTTATTTCCTGGTCAAACGCTATCGCGCTAATGCCTACCGGCGTCAGGGTTTGGCGCAATTGCAGACCCTGCGTCAACAATACCTGGCGAAACACGATAGCAGCGCGTACGTGACTCAAACCAATGCGCTGTTAAAAAGCGTCGCCCTATGCAGCTACCCACGCCACGAGGTAGCGGCCAGTAATGGCGAACAGTGGCTCACATTCCTCAATAGCAGGATGAACAACGCAGAGCAATTTCAAGCCGGTTTCGTCACGGCAGCCTATCGAAAAGTCTGTCCGGACATGGATATGGAGCAGATGCACCGGGCAGCACAAATGTGGATCAAGCGACACGAGGCGGCGCAATGATCGAATGGCTGTGGCCCTGGATATTGGTACTGGCACCCCTGCCCTGGCTGGTGCGTCGCCTGGCGAGCCCCGTCCGCAGCCAGGGCCTGGCACTGCGCGCACCTTTTTTTGACGAGTGGCGACAGCTGAGCGAGTCCCAGCGTGGACGCTCCAGCACCAGCGGGGCAATTCCGCTGCTTTCACTGTGGCTGCTTTGGCTGCTGTTGCTCGTGGCGGCGGCCCGGCCGGTATGGATCGGCGAGCCAATCGAGCTGCCCAACAGCGGCCGCGACCTCATGCTGGCAGTCGATATTTCCGGCTCCATGCGCATAGAGGATATGCAACTTGGACAGGCTGTGGCCCGGCGTATCGACGCGGTCAGACAGCTGGGCGCAGAATTCATTGTGCGCCGCACAGGTGATCGCCTGGGGTTGATTTTGTTTGGCACTAACGCCTATGTGCAATCCCCACTGAGCTTTGACACCGCTACCGTCAAGCGCTTCCTGCTGGAAGCGCGGATAGGTTTTGCCGGACAGGAAACCGCCATAGGCGACGCCATTGGCCTGGCGGTAAAACGCCTCAAGGAGCGCCCCGCCGAAAGCCGGGTACTGATCCTGCTGACCGACGGACAGGACACCGCGAGTTCCGTACAACCCCTGGACGCCGCGAAATTGGCTGCCAACCTCGGTATCCGCATCTACACGATTGGTATTGGCGCCGACGAAATGACCCTGCCCGGCCTGTTTGGCTCCAGTTTCGGCAGCCGTCAGGTCAACCCCTCCGCAGAGCTGGATGAAGCTGGCTTGCAAGAAATTGCAAAGATCACCGGAGGCCAGTATTTTCGGGCCCGCAGTCCCCAGGAACTGGCCAATATTTATCAATTGCTGGACCAGTTAGAGCCAGTGGAACAGGAAACCGCCACCTACCGGCCACGCCAGGCTCTGGGTTATCTGCCCCTGCTACTGGCACTACTGCTCAGTTTTTTACTGGCCCTGCGACACTGCTGGAGTCCCGCCGGCTGGCGCGCCGACAAAACAAATGCACAAGCGCTGCGGGAGGGCCTGTGACAGCGTTACACCTGATGCGGCCAGAATGGCTGTGGAGCCTTGTTCCGGCGCTGATTCTGATGCTACTGCTATGGCGGCAGCGCAGTCGCAACGGCGGCTGGAGTAATGTAATCGCACCGGAACTGCTATCGCACCTGGTCGGCGAGCGCGCGGGGCCACGCAGCACCAATTTCCTGCCTCTGATATTTGTTGGCTGGGTAGTGGCGGCCCTGGCGGCCAGCGGACCCAGCTGGCAAAAAATTCCCCAGCCAATACACCAGAAACAGGATGCCCTGGTGCTGGCACTGGACCTCAGTTACTCCATGAAGTCGGGCGATATCGTTCCCTCACGACTCGATCGGGCGCGGCAGAAATTACTCGATTTACTGGAGCAACGCAGGGAGGGCCAGACCGGTTTTATCGCCTACGCTGGTGATGCTCATATTGTTACGCCTCTGACCGATGACACACCCACCATCGCCAACCTGTTACCCGCACTTCACCCGGACATGATGCCCGTACCAGGCAGTGACCCTGCCGCGGCCGTTGCGCAGGCAGTGGCATTGCTGCACTCCGCCGGTATTCGTCAGGGCAAGATCCTGCTGGTGACTGACGCAGTGACTGACAAGGATCGCAAGGGAATTGTTAAAGCTCTCAAAGGAACCGGCATACACCTGGGCATTATGGGCGTGGGCACAGCGACCGGTGCCCCTATTCCCCTGCCCCGCGGCAGCTTTCTCAAAGACCAGGCAGGCACCATTGTGATGCCGTCGCTGGATGAAAAAAATCTACGCAGCCTTGCCACGGCCAGCGGCGGCAGATATATGCGCATGCAAATCGATGATAGTGATCTGGACTACCTGCTGACTGAGACGACACTGCCTGACGGCGAACTGATGCTCGCCCTGGATCGCACCGCCGACACCTGGACCGATCAGGGCTATTGGTTCATTTTATTACTACTGCCTCTGGTACTCGGCCTGTTTCGTCGCGGTTGGGTACTGAGCCTGCTGCCCCTGTTACTGGTCGTGCAGCCCGAGCCAGCCCACGCCCAAAGTTGGGACAACCTGTGGCTCACACCGGATCAACAGGGCCAGCGCGCTCTGCAACGAGGCGATGACGAGGCCGCCTCCGCACTGTTCAAAAATCAGGACTGGGCTGGCACAGCCGCTTACCACAGCGGCGACTACGACGCGGCCACAGAACATTTTTCAGGCAATAATAGCGCTGATGGCTGGTACAACCGCGGCAATGCCCTGGCCAGAAGCGGCGAACTTGATGATGCTATCGACGCTTATGAGGAGTCACTGACACTGGACCCCGATCAGGCGGACGCCCGCGAAAACCTGGCGTTGCTGGAGCAACTGAAGGAACAACAAGAACAACAAGAACAACAGGAGCAGGAGCAGAAGCAGGACCAAGAGCAAGAGCAGGAGCAAGATCAGAACAACGGGAATCAGGACCAACAGCAGGAGCAAGATCAGAACAACGAGGATCAGGACCAACAGCAGGAGCAAGATCAGAACAACGAGGGCCAGGACCAACAGCAGGAGCAAAACCAGAATAACGAGGATCAGGACCAACAGCAGGAGCAAAACCAGGATCGGCAGCAGGAACGCGACAACGAATCCGGCAACGAAGACCAACAAAGCGGCCAAGAACAACAACAGCCCGAACCGCAACAGGACGAACCGGGCCAGGGAGAGCAAGAGCAGCAGGCGCAGGCCACTCTGGCCGACCCACAGGAGCAGGAGCGCGACCAGGCTATGGAGCAGTGGCTGCGACGGGTGCCCGACGACCCCTCCGGCCTGTTGCGCGAGAAATTCCGCTATGAGAGCCGCCAACGGCAAGAGCAGGGAAACAGGAAAGATGATGAAATTTATTGGTAAAGCGCTTGTTGCGCTGTGCACGCTGGCACTGATACTGGCCGGTTCAGCCAGTTATGCGGCGGTAAACGCCAGTCTCGATCGTGCCCGGGTCGCCATGGGTGACACTATGCGACTCACCATTACCGTCACCGGCGACGAGGAAATAAGCAGCGCGGACCTGCGCCCGCTGCTGGCGGATTTTGAAATCATACAGCGTTCCACCAGCAGCAATACCAGTATTAGCAACGGCCGCCGCACCCACGTCAAACAACTGCTGCTGGATATCACGCCCCGCAGGGAAGGAACTCTGAAGATTCCACCGATACGCATGGGACAGAGTGCTACCAATATGCTGCTGGTGTCCGTCAGCCCCGCTCCCGATGCAATCGCCGGCGGCAAGACCGTGTTGTTCGAGGCACAAGTGGATAACGACAGTGTTTATGTCCAGGGCCAGGTAATCCTGACCCTGCGAGTACAACAGGCAATCAACCTGGACGAGCGCAGCATCACCGAGTTGCAGTTGGATAACGCATTTGTAAAACCGCTGCAGCAAAACTCTTTCCAGCGCACCATCGACGGCCGGCCCTGGTTGGTGCACGAGGTGCGCTACGCTATATTCCCGGAACACAGTGGCACCCTGGAAATTCCGGCGCAGACCTTCTCCGCCCGGGAAGGCCGGGCCCGCCGCGGTTTCTTCGACCTGGGCGGCGGTGGTCGCCAATTGCGTCGCACTACTGAACCGCTGACTATTGAGGTGCTGCCGCGCCCGGATACATTTCCGGCCGGCACATGGCTACCCGCCCACAACCTGACACTGGAGGAAAGCTGGTCCACGGCACCGGAACAATTGCGCGCGGGTGAATCCGCTACCCGCACCATCCGTATTCTGGGCGAGGGTTTACAGGGCGCCCAGTTACCCCCGGTGATGCTCCCCACTACAGAGGGCCTGAAATACTACCCGGACCAGCCGGTGATCAACGATACAGAGGTGGCTACGGGCCTGCTGGGATCACGCCAGGACAGCGCCGCAGTGGTACCCACCAGAGCCGGTATCTGGACTATCCCCGAGATCCGCATTCCCTGGTGGGATATCGAGTCTGGAAAAGTGCGCTATGCTGTCCTGCCCGGTCGCGAAATTACCGTCGCCGCAGCGGATCCCGCGACCAGCACTGCCCTGGTTGCGACACCGGAAATCTCTATCGGCACTACTGTTATCCCCACTGTGGTGAGCACTTCAGGCGACGCCTGGCAGTGGCAACTACTGAGTGCCGTCAGTAGTGTCGGCTGGATACTCACCCTTGCCTACCTGATCTGGTCACGCCGCAAACCTGCATCCGCACAACCCACCACAGCGGGCAACGCCTCGGAGAAAACTGCCTTCAAGGCCCTGCTGGCCGCCTGCGCCAGCGGTAGCGCCCTGCACGCCAGACAGACAATTATCGATTGGGCGGCGGCTTTGTTGCCACAGGTCACAGTGGTTTCGCTGAGCCAGGTGGCGACAGCCTTTGCCGACCGGGAGCTCACTACAGCGCTGGCTGTGCTCAACACAAATCTTTACGGCGACGACAGCGGTAACTGGGACGGAGTAGTCCTGAGTGAAGCTGTGCGCAGGCTGCGCAAACAGCACCAGAAAAATGCCGGGCAAGAAACAAAGGAGTTACAACTGTACCCCCAGGCTGTGTAGCAGGCGCGCGGGCAACAGCGGCTTGTTACTGCAGGGACTTGGTAACCACTTCAAAAACATCGGCGGATAAATCCGGCAGGCCCGCCAGCCGTTCCAGCTGGGCGCGCATCAGCTCTTCCCTGCCGGTGTAGTTACGCCACCTGGTGAGGGGTCTCAGCAGGCCCGAGGCGATCTGTGGATTGACGCTGTTCAGCGCGGCGATGATATCGGCCAGGAAGCGATAACCCTCACCGTCAATACGGTGGAAATTAACCGGATTCTGGTTGGCGAAAACGCCCACCAGTGCGCGCACTTTGTTGGGATTGCGCAGGTCAAAATCTGCATGGGACATCAGTTCCTGCACCCGCGTCAATGCCCTCGTATCGGGGATCATAGCCTGCACCTGGAACCACTGATTAACCACCAGCACCTCGTGGCGCCAGTCCTGGTAGAACGTATCGAGGGTTGCATCGCGAACAGCAGCGTCACCGTAAACGGCAATTACTTTGAGGGCAGCCAGGCGTTCTGTCATATTGCCGGCCGCACTGAACTGTTCCGACGCCAGATCCATACGGAGGGCATCCCCGCGATCGGCATCGGCGCTGGCTAAAAACTCCAGACAGGTGTTGCGCAGACTGCGGGCAGCGATCTGCGCAGCGTCCGGCGCATAAGCCTGGTCACTGGCCAGCCGTTGGTAGGTCGCCAGAAACGCGCCGGCGAGGGCCTGGCCGATCGCCGCCTGTACGGCGCCCCGAGCCTGATGGATAGTGTCGACATCCGCGCCACCTGCCTGGCTGGCCAGCTCCGCCAGGTAATTTTCCCCTGGTAACATCAGCATGTCCGCCACCATTGCGGCATCCAGCGATTCATCTGTCAGCAGGTTGCCACATGCATCCACTAACAACGGATCGACGTTAACAGGTACACCGTCCTGAATTTGCTGCTGCACCTCATGAATGACGCGTGTCGCCAAAGCCTGGGCGCTATCCCAGCGCACAAAGCCATCGCCGTCATGACTCATCAGGGCATACAAATCACTTTTGCTGTAGTCGTACTCCAGTCGTACGGGGGCGGAGAAACCCCTGAGCAGGGATGGCACCGGACGCTCGCCTACGCCTTCAAACACAAAGGTCTGGCTGGGCTGATCTACAGTCAGCACCGTGTGAGTGTTATCCGGGGTTTCGGTATCGGGTTCACAATTAGCCAGGCACAACGGCAAATTGCCCGCTTCACCCAATAAGCCCATAGCCAGGGGGATCACAAAAGGCGGCTTCGAAGCCTGCCCCGGTGTGGCCGGACAGGACTGCTTTATATGCAGGTGATATTGCTGTGTGTCGGCATCGTAGTCATCGCGCACCTGCAGCAGCGGAGTTCCGGCATAGGAGTACCAGTTGCGGAATTGTGCAAAGTCCACACCGCTGGCATCCTCCATGGCCAGCACAAAATCCTCACAGGTTACCGCTTGTCCATCGTGGCGCTCAAAGTACAGATCCGAGCCTTTGCGGAATGCCTCTGCACCCAGCAGGGTGTGAATCATGCGCACCACTTCTGCACCTTTTTCATACACGGTCATGGTGTAGAAGTTGTTGATCTCCATAAAGGAGTCCGGACGTATGGGATGGGCCATGGGACCGGCATCCTCGGCGAACTGTGCGGTGCGCAGCAACGTGGCATCCTCCACACGCTTCACCGTGCGCGATCCCATATCCGCGGAGAACTGTGCGTCGCGAAACACCGTAAAGCCCTCTTTCAAGCTGAGTTGAAACCAGTCCCGGCAGGTGACTCGGTTACCGCTCCAGTTATGAAAGTACTCGTGCGCGACGATGGCCTCTACGCGTTGAAAACCTACATCGGTCGTTGTCTCCGGACTGCAAAGAACACAGGATGTATTAAAAATATTAAGACTCTTGTTTTCCATCGCCCCCATATTGAAGTCGTCCACGGCCACAATATTGAAAATATCCAAATCGTATTCCCGCCCGTAGGCCTCCTCGTCCCAGCGCATGGATTTCTTCAGGGAGAGCATGGCATGGTCACACTTGCCGATATCTTTCTCTTCTACATAAATACGCAGACAGACATCCCTCCCGCCACTGGTCGTAAAGTTATCCTCGATATGCGCCAGATCACCGGCCACCAGAGCAAAAAGGTAAGCGGGCTTGGGGAACGGATCATGCCAGGTCACCCGTTGCCGCCCGCCTTCGAGTTGCACACTGTCTATGAGGTTGCCATTGCTAAGCAACACAGGGTAACGACTCTGCTGCGCTTCGATAGTCACGGTAAATACCGACATGACATCGGGACGGTCCAGGTAATAGGTGATCTTGCGAAAGCCCTCTGCCTCACATTGCGTGCAAAATAGGGTGTGCGACTTGTACAGGCCCTCCAGGGACGTATTATCCTGGGGGCGTATGCGCGTCTTGCAGGCCAGCACGCACTGTTCCGGTACGCAGTGGATCAGTAATGAATCGGCACTGACCACATACTGATCCTCGGCCAATTCCTCTCCGTCAATCGCTATCGCCAACAGCTCCAGGTCCTGGCCGTGCAGCTCCAGTGATTCGTCCTGCGCCACGCTGGGATCGCGCAACAGGTGCAGGCGCGACGATACCACCGCAAAATCTTCGCGCAGCTCAAAGTGTAGTTCGGTACGATTGATCAAATAGGCTGGGGGCCGGTAATCCTTGAGATAGACCGTACCCGGTTTGGCGTCTTTCATGAGTGTACTCAGTTCAGTCTTTTAGTTCAGCGTTAGCGACAGCTGGTAGCCACCGTATTTGCGCATATTGATTACCCCGGTATCAAAAATCAAATATTGCCCCTTGATACCCATCAGGGTGCCCCCGACACTGGGGGTCTTGTCCAGATTAAAGGATTTCACCTTGGCAGGATATTCCAGCACCGGATAGGAGATACGTGTCTCCGGTTCTCCCTCCAGCACAGTGATCGCCTGCAAACCATGTTGTTGTCGCAGCTGGTCAATATCGTCAGCACATGCTTCCATCAACTGACGGCGCGCCTCCTCCAGATCCCGCGGCTGCGCCGGCCCCTTCAACATAGCCTGCCAATGGGTCTTGTCGGCGACGTGATTCTTGAACACGACTTCCACCAGACCCGATTGCAGGCGAGAACTGACACGGAAGATGGCCTGTGCCTGTGAGGCACCCTGGTCCATCCAACGGGTCGGCACCTGGCTGGCGCGGGTAATACCCACCTTCAGGCCGGAGGTATTCGCCAGGTAGACGAAGTGATCTATCATGCAGTGCTCTTCGCCCCAGCGGGGTTCGCGGCATGTACCTGCCGCATAGTGGCACTTTTCGGGGCTGATAATACAGCTGTCGCATTGGGCCAGGCGCCTGAGGCAGGGGTAGCAGTACCCCTGGTTAAAGCTCTTGCTGGTTTTGCGGTCGCAGTGCACACAATTAATCACGCCCTGGTAATCCAGTTGCAATTGTCGGCCCAGGTACTGGTTCACAGGTATCTCATGCTCACCCAGCAGCATGGTGTACCGCACCGGATCTTCCAGGCTGGTTCTCATTTTGCGTACAGCGCCGGATGCCAGCAGATCGCCCACGGTATTATTCCTTCCAGTTGAGGGTTGTTTCCTCGGGATCATCACAGCTGCCACCGGCTTTGTGGCCCTTGTCGATATAGCCCACCCGCTCCTTCTCAGGCAGGTGCTTTTCTCCCCAGGTAATAATGGCCGCCATGGTGTTGTGCCGCTGCTCTGCAGTCAATGGTTTACCGTCCGGCCATTTCCCCACCTCCAGCGAACGATTGAGGCTCTGGTATATCTCAGGGGACAGGGTATCGATTAATTGCTGGTAATCCATGGATTGTTCCGGTGTTGCGATGTTCTGGGGTGGGGGATTATACCCGTGCTACTCAGCCTTTGTCGCCGGCAAGGCGCGAAAGCAGGCCAAAGGCCGCACCCAGGCCACATCCGCACAGTAAACCACCCAGATGGGCGGCATTGGCAATGGCGCCAAAGCCCAGCACCTGCACCAGTCCCACCATGCACACCACCAACCAGCCCACCATAAACAGCATAAGGGTGGGCGCGGGTTGTATGCACCATTGCGGCTGGAACAGGGGCGCCACCCAGGAAAACCCCAGCATGCCATACACCACGCCGGACATACCGCCGAATATGCCGGCGCCACCAAAGATGAACTGGCTGGCGTTGGATACGAGCGCGATAACCAGAAACAATAAGACCATATTCAGCGACCCCATCACCCGCTCTACTTTGGCGCCCAGTTCCCACAGCCACAGGCTGTTGAACACAATATGGAGCCAGCCGAAATGTAAGAAAACCGGCGTAACCAAGCGCCAGTATTGGCCACCGATACTGCCGAATACGGGTTCTCCGTCAACCAGCTGGAAGGGCGTGAAGGTCAGGTGTGCCAGCCAATTCATGGAGGCATGCAGGTAAACCAGCAAAAACCCGCCAATGCTAAGTAGTATTAAAGCGACAGTCACCGGAGCGCTGCGCCAATGCAGCGTATCTTCGCGCTGCGCTACCTGTGCCTTACCCGTCAGTTCAATTCGCACCTTGCCCGCACGCCAGTCCCGATACAGGGCGGTCACCTGCTGTGCCTGCTCTGCGTGTTGCACCACAACCACCTGGCGGCCGTTCTCCTCGAATATCCGGTGCCCAACACCTCGCTGGTGCAGTAACGCGCTCAACGGGAGCAGGTCTTCCTCAACGTTGACGCTGAGGGCTGTATGCAAGTCTGACATCAATTGACCAGAGCGTCGCCCCAGTGCAGCTTATCCCTGCAACTGGCATAAAAACTGTGCCCCACCGGGTGCAGCAAGCTCAGCCGGTGAGGTTTTTTGCTGATATGGACCGAATCCCCCGGCCGTACGGTCATATTTACCTGCCCGTCACAGGTGACCGGCGGATGAATGCGGTTACGTTCCAGGATATCCACCCGGATTTGTGAGTCACCGTCCACGACAATGGGACGGCTGCTCAGGGCGTGGGAAAACATGGGCACCAGCACTATCGCATCCAGGGTGGGGTGCATGATCGGGCCACCTCCGGACAGAGAGTAGGCGGTGGAACCTGTCGGGGTCGATACTATCAGACCGTCCGCCCGTTGCCGGTAGACAAAAATATCGTTTATAAACAACTCGAACTCGATCATCTGGGCCGAGGTACCGGAGTTGACGACCACATCATTGAGTGCGTCGGCCCGCCCCACCACCACACCGTCGCGACGCACATCAACGTCCAGCAAAAAGCGGCTCTCACGCTCAAAATGGCCATCCAGCACCGGAGGTATCTCGCGGGCCATTTCATCCGGGGTGATATCCGTAAGAAAACCGAGCCGCCCTCGATTGATGCCCAGAACCGGCGTTTCGTACTTGGCCAGGGTACGTGCGGCGCTGAGCAGGCTGCCGTCGCCTCCCACCACGATGATCAGATCGGTGGCCTGTCCGATTTCATCCCTCGAAGCCCGCCGACTGTGCTCTGGCAGCACTTCGCCGAGGTGGTCCTCCAGCACAACCTCCAGGCCACGCGCCTCCAGCAGGGCCAGCAACTGCTGCAGCACATCCCGCAGGCCACTGGGCTGGCTGCGCCCCACCAAACCGATTTTCTTGAAGGATGCCTGCATATTGCTCACGCCCTAACCTTAAAGAGCTAATATTATAAACACGAAATGGCAGTGTAGCGCAGTGATATCTATTTATCCCTATCAGGCACAAGAAGTAATAGATCTGGCCCCGGACCAGAGCGGAGGGGAAAGCCAGCGCTAGTGTACTGCGGCGGATAAAGTGCACCAGTTAAAATTTCCATCTCAACTGCCGTCAACAAGGGCCATTGTGTGGCCCAATTTTATGGGTACGAAGCAACAGGTTCACTACATTAGTAGCACTGTTAAGGATTATCAACAAAATTTTTCTTGAACTGGGTAACCAGATCCGTGTGCCAGTCGCCAATAGTATCCAGCTTTCCGAAGAAGAATCGCAGTATTTTCGGTTCATCGACAAAGGTCAGTCCTTTGACCAACTCCCGATGTTCATACAGCCAGGCAATTCGGTCTACAGCATATTTGATATGCGACATGGTGAACACGCGGCGTGGCAGGGCGAGTCGCAGCAGTTCCACGTGGGCCAGGGTTTCCTCACCATTTTCCGCCCGTTGCTCAGACATGGTGCCACGTTCCATACCCCTTATACCGCTGACCAGGTAAAGGGCGGAACCGAGTGCGCCGGAGGGATAGTCAGTTGCTGACAGATGAGGCAGGAAAGCGCGGGCGTCAATATGGCAGCCCAAGCCACCAGGAGGCGTTACGACGGGAACGCCTTTTTTCTGCAACTCAGTCACCATAAATTCAATAAATTGTGGACCCTGATTGACCATATCTATGTCCATGGTCTCTTCCAGCCCTACCGTTATCGCCTCCATTTCGCGAATCGACATGCCACCGTATGTAAGAAAACCCTCCAGCAAAGGAATGAGTTCCCGAATTTTGAGATAAGCTTCTTCACTGTTGGTACAAATTCCGCCACCACGGGCACAGCCGAGCTTACGGGCTGAAAAATAGATGATGTCGCTCAGGTCGGCAATTTTACGAGTTATTTCCCGAATGCTCATGTCCTTGCAGTTTTCTTCCCGGGTTTTGATGAAATACAGGTTATCCGCCAGCAGACTCGCATCCAGGACAAGCATCAGGCCCTCCCGGTCACAAACCCGGCGAATCTCACGCATATTTTCCAGCGAGTGGGGCTGACCGCCGATCAGGTTCGTACCGTTTTCCAGACGCACGAATGGAATATTCTCTGCACCGTGTTTCTTGATGAGTGCTTCCAGTTTGTCGATATCCATATCGCCCTTGAACGGGTTACTGCTCTGCACCTGCAGCGCTTCGTCTATAAAAAGCTCTTCTACCGTCCCCCCATTGAGAACGATGTGCGCCTTGGTGGTAGTAAAATGATAATTCATGGGCACGATGGAACCCGGGTTGACATAAACCTGACAAAGAAGGTTCTCGCAGCCCTACCCTGATGTGCCGGAAGAAAGTACTTCTTGTTGAATAGCTCCTGGATTTTACTTTCCATACGATAAAACGTTTCGGAACCGGCATAGCTGTCATCGGCGATCATCATAGCGGCCAGTTGCTGATCACTCATAGCGTTTACACCGCTGTCAGTGAGCATATCCAGAAAGACGTCTCTGTTCTTCAGTAAGAACGTGTTGTTTCCCGCCTCCCTGATCGCTGCAAGACGATTCTCGATAGGGACGAGCGTTAATTTCTGGATAATCTTGGCTTTATGCATCTCCAGCGACAAACGCTTGCCGGAATACAGTTTTACAGTGGTCATCGTTGAGATCTCTCTTTTGTTTGTAGCGCTACAAAATACAACTCACCTTCACAAAAAAATACTACCCTTCAAAAAAATACTGAATTACATCAATCTCCGAATAAAAACCCCTTAAGTGGTAATTGCTCCCTCCCACATGGGTATTACCCGTCGGCGGCATACGGTCTGCCCTTGTAAACGGCGACTCCACGTCTACGACATCACGGCCACCTTGCGAGCCCAAGCCTCACCGCAAGGCGGATGGTTGTATCCATGTGGGCAAAGCGCTTTATCAAAAGCGCCGATCGGCCAAATAAAGCCCGACATGTCGCTCACGGCCATGCTGCTGGCGTTCCCGGCCATGCCCTTATAAGCAAATCGGGTGCTTAATAGTCTCTCTTCTTCACTGACTATTGGAGATTTGAGATGAAAGACTGGAAGGAAGGCATTGTGCACGCTCTCATAATGCAGATGCCGGTTGTCACTGTATTGGCAGACCGCCGGACCGGCGAGGAGTAATCGGGATGGGAGTATTCAATCGCCTGTTGCGCAGGGGTGCGGCCAGGGCTGATTTCCGTGAACTGGATATCGAGGCTGCCCAAAAGATAGTTCAGGACTACAGAATCTTTTTGGAAACTTGCGCCCCCCTGCCCGGCCGTGTTGCAGATGTGAGCGAGCTTCCTCACAGCAAGAACCGTATCAAGGATGCTTTCTCTGTGTGCATCACGGCGATCAGGGATCCCGCACTAACCGAACATCTCAAGCATGGATATTTGATGTTATCGGCGTGGCAGGTCGGTGTGGGTACAAAAACCCTGGGGCCTGATTTTACCCAGCTGGATCTTGACATCGATCCACTCGAGTTGGCGCATCAGATACAGCAGCAAAGTGCACCCATGGAAAAGTGGAGCCCGGTGATCAAAGCCGATCAAGCGCAGCTGACATCTGAGCTGGATGCATTGGGGGTTCACTTCGATTGCCCATGACACTCAGCGCTTCATCCTTTACATTACGGCATTATGATACGTCTTAACGAAGTCAAACTGCCGCTCAATCACCAAAAGGATGCGCTGGCCGCTGCCATTGTCAGCAAGCTCGGGATCAACGCAGCTGATCTACTGGATTTTTCTGTATTCAAACGCAGTTATGACGCGCGTAAGAAATCGAATATCCTGCTGGTCTATCAGGTCGATGTGGTACTGGACGAAGGTATCGAAGGCGACCTTCTTGCCTCTCTCCCGGCCAATTCCTCCGTTATGCCCAGCCCCGATACCCGGTATCAATTTGTCGCCCGGGCCGCTGTCGATTTTCCGGCGACCGGACAGCGGCGTCCCATTGTTATTGGATTCGGCCCCTGCGGCATGCTGGCGGCATTGTTACTGGCCCAGATGGGCCTCAACCCCATTGTATTGGAGCGAGGCCAGAACGTCAGGCGGCGCACCAAAGACACCTGGGGCTTCTGGCGCGCGCGGAAGCTGAAACCGGAATCCAACGTGCAGTTTGGTGAAGGGGGCGCCGGCACATTTTCAGATGGCAAACTTTATAGCCAGGTAAAGGACAAGCGACACCTCGGACGTAAAGTGTTAACCGAGTTTGTCAAAGCCGGAGCACCAGAGGAAATCCTGAGCGTCAGCAAACCGCATATCGGCACGTTCAAGCTGGTGAAAATGGTAGAGACCATGCGGCAGGAAATCACCCGTCTGGGAGGTGAAGTCCGTTGCGAACAAAAAGTAGAGACCATCCATCGCCACGTCGACCAGGATGGTAATGGCCAGGTGACGGGATTGACCTTGAGTAGCGGAGAAACCCTGTCCAGCAACCATATCATTCTGGCAGTGGGCCACAGCGCCCGCGATACATTCCGGATGTTGCTCGATCTGGGCGTTTATATAGAGGCCAAGCCATTCTCCATAGGCTTTCGTATTGAGCACCCCCAATCAATAATTGATCGCGCCCGCTTTGGTGAACAAGCCGGACACCCATTGCTGGGCGCCGCGGACTATAAGCTGGTGCATCACTGTGACAATGGCCGTACAGTTTACAGCTTTTGTATGTGCCCTGGCGGCACTGTTGTCGCAGCCACTTCCGAGGAGGGTCATGTGGTAACCAACGGCATGTCGCAGTATTCGCGCAATGAGCGCAACGCCAACGCCGCAATCGTGGTCGGCATTACCCCCGCGCAGGATTACCCGCAACATGTATTTTCCGGTATAGACCTGCAGCAACAACTGGAAGCTCTCGCCTATGAATTGGGCGGCAAAAATTACAATGCCCCGGCCCAGTTAGTCGGGGATTTCTTACAGGGCAAGACCTCCACCGTACTGGCCAGCGTCACTCCGTCCTACCAACCGGGGGTTACCCTCACCGATCTTTCGAAAGCCCTGCCGGCATATGCCATAGCCGCCATTCGAGAAGCCATTGTGGCTTTTGATAAACAAATAAAAGGCTTCGCAATGAGTGATGCCGTCCTGACCGGAGTTGAAACCCGGACCTCATCTCCCATTTGCATTAAACGTGGCGGTGATCTCCAGAGTTTGAATACCCGAGGTTTATACCCCGCCGGAGAGGGCGCGGGCTATGCCGGGGGGATTTTGTCGGCCGCTATCGACGGCATTAAAGTTGCCGAGGCCATCGCTGTGGATATCCTGAGGTAAACAATGCAGTGGTGCCGGTGATGGACAACTCGACCCGGCGCTGGCGGCGGCGCCAGGCCGGGAGCTAACAGCGTTGGTAGTCGGTAGTATTGGCTCCTATGTCACCGCGGAGATACCAACAGCTTGCCGCACCTTTTGCATCAGCGGCACGCTGTACTCCCTGGCCCGATCGGCGCCCTTGCGTAGCACACTTTCAATATGGCCGGGATCGTCGATCAGCTCGTTATAGCGGTCCCGGGCCTGGGCCAACTCACCGTTGACCAGTTCAAACAATTGCTTCTTGGCCTCACCCCAGGCAATACCGTTGTCAAACTCGCTGCGCATACGTGCGATTTCCTCAATCGATGCAAACGCTGACCACACCTGGAATACAGTAGAGTCGTCCACGTCCTTGGGTTCACCGGGCTCCAGCAGGTTGGTCTTGATCTTGTTAATGGACTTGCGCAGTTGTTTCTCGCTCTGGAACAGGGGAATGGTGTTGTTATAGCTTTTACTCATTTTGCGGCCGTCCAGGCCCTGCAGCACGGCCACATTGTCATCCAGCACCGCCTGGGGCAGGGTGAATACATCGGCGAAGTTGTGATTGAAGCGCTGGGCAATATCGCGGGCCATCTCCACATGCTGGATCTGGTCTCGCCCCACGGGGATTTTCCCGGCATTGAACATCAGGATATCCGCCGCCATCAAAACGGGATAGCTGAACAGCCCCATAGTGACACCAAAATCCGGATCCTCTCCCGCCTCTTCATTGGCCTGTACCGCCGCCTTGTAGGCGTGAGCGCGGTTCATAAGGCCCTTGGCGGCATTGCAGCAAAGCACCCAGGTCAGCTCGGTGATTTCCGGTATATCCGATTGGCGGTAGAACAGGGCCTTATCAGTATCCAGGCCCAGGGCCAGCCAGCTGGCGGCGATTTCTTTGCTGGACTGGCGCACCAGCGCTGGATCCTGGCTCTTGATCAACGCGTGATAGTCCGCCAGAAAGAAAAAAGCATCAATAGACTCGTCGCACGAAGCCTCAATAGAAGGGCGTATGGCGCCCACATAGTTACCCAGGTGAGGTGTGCCGGTGGTGGTTATACCCGTGAGTACACGTTGCTTTGCCATGAAAATTCACCAGCTCCAAAAAAGCGCCAATGATACGGGGATTGACGCCTACTGGCTATCCCGCCCCACCTCCTGCACCACGGCCAACAGCGCTTTCCGGTAACGGGGAGCCAGCTGTTGGGAACGACGGGGAGGCAACCGTTGGCCACCGCCTGCAGTACCGCCAATCCCTGGAACTCATGCAGGGCGGTGGACAGCACAATGTCAGCACCGCGCAGCAGGGCCCGATAGGCCCGCGGGTCGTCCATATAGCCGAATTGCACCAGACGATGACTGAAGTCGGTTTCGATCTGCCGGAATACGTCGGGCGAATGGCGAAATTGCTGCCCGATCACCGACAACTCGTAATCCAGATCACCCTGTTCCAGCCGCAACAGTATTTGCAGTAACCCGGCACCACCCTTGTCATGTTCAAAACGGCCGACCCACAACAGTCGCAGGGGCCGGCCAGGCAGTTCACCGGGCTTTCCTGGCCAGGCAGCCTCAGTGGCTACCGAACGCTCAAGATCCAATGGCACAGGCAGCACACTGGCCTTGTCGCGTAAGACCGGCACGACTCCACCCGGCACCCGGTCTGGCAATTTATCCAGCAGTGCGCCGCAGCCTCCCAGAAAGGAGTCCATGTTATAGGTGGAATTGAACACGATACTATCGGCAGCCAGCGCCGCGTAGGCAGACAATAACAGTACCTTCATGCCGGGCGCCTCACACCGCTGACAGGCGACCCCGGTAATTGTAAAAACGCTGCAATACCCGGCAAAGATCCACCGCGTCACGTGTACCGGCCAGCTCACGAACTGAGTGCATGGCGAAGGTGGGCACACCGATATCCAGTGTCCGTACACCGGTGGCCCCCGCAGTGATCGGGCCTATAGTACTGCCACAGGCCATATCGGTGCGTACGACAAAGGATTGCACCGGCACGCCTTCGGCTGCCGCCAGCATACGAAAAAGTCCTGAAGTTTCGCTGTTGGAGGCGTAGCGCTGATTGGCATTGATCTTGATTACCGGCCCGCGGTTCAGTAACGGCCCGTGATTACTGTCGTGCCGATCGGCATAATTGGGATGGATACCGTGAGCATTGTCGGCGGAAATCATCATAGAGCGGTCGGTAAGCGCCGCATAGGATTGCTCATCCCCCGCCAAACGCTTAAGCACCGAACCGAGCAAGGGACCCTGAGCGCCTGCGGCTGACAGGCTGCCGACTTCCTCGTGATCGTTGCAAACTAACAGTGTGCTGGCGGCACCATCACCGCGCAATAGCGCCTGCAGGCCGGTAAAACAGCTAAGCAGGTTGTCCAGGCGAGCAGAGGCCATAAACTCCCGCCTCAACCCGATCACCGCAGCGGGCTGGGTGTCGTAGAATGACAGTTCGTAATCCAGCACCTTTTGCACGGCGCAATCCGGGTGCTCTTCCAGTAACCGCGACTTCAGCAACGTGCGAAAATCCTGTTTGTCGCCCTCCCCCAGTTGGCACAGCACGGGCAGGATATCCGTCTGGGGATTAATACTGCGGTGCTTATTCGCCTCCTTGTCCAGGTGAATGGCCAGGCTGGGGATTATGGCAATGGCTTCGCGATAGTCGATGAGCGCCATGCGCAGCTGACCGCCTTCACACTGGTAACTGACACGACCCGCCAGAGAAAGATCGCGATCAAACCAGGGATTGAGCAGCGCGCCGCCATAGACCTGGACGCCCAGCTGAAAAAAACCCTGCTGCACCTTTTCCGGGGCCGGCTTAACCATCAGGCAGGGACTGTCTGTGTGGGCCCCCACCATACGCAATCCCTCGGCAGGCACGGATTCACGCCCGACCACGAAGGCGACGATGGAACTGCCATTGCGCACAACGTAGTGTTTGCCGCCGGCTTGTAAATCCCAGGTGGCATCTTCGGCCAGTCGCGTAAAGTCACCTGCCTCCAGTCGTTTTGCCATTTCTGTCACAGCATGGAATGGCGTGGTTGCCACGCTGAGGAAGTCGCAAAGCTTGTCGTTGAATTCGTCGTACTTCATAGGTACCACCCCCGAGGTGAAAGGCGGCTCATGCCACCCACAATAGAAATAGAACAGCTGCCAGTACTATTCGATAATAGACAAAAGGCATTAGTCCAACACGGTCCAGCAGGCGCAGGAATACCGCTATGCATAAATAGGCGGTTATACCGGACACAGTGGCGCCAAGCCCCAGTGTCCACCAGTCCACCGCCAGGCCACTGGAGCCCAGCTCCCACACCTTCAGGGCGCCGGCGCTGGCGATGATGGGAATAGACAGCAAAAAAGAAAATCGCGCCGACGCCTGGCGATTCATGCCCAACAGCAGGGCCGCCGTGATCGTCACGCCGGAGCGTGACACACCCGGCACGGGGGCCATGGCCTGGGCCAGCCCGATCAGCAAGGCGATAGATAAGGTCAAGGGATTACCGGTCTTCTCACCCGGCGCGACGCGATCAGCAATACCCAACAGAATGCCAAATACCAGTGTAGTCGTGGCGATTACGGGCAAGTTACGTAAGTTGCCTTCAATAAAATCGCCGGCAGCCAAACCTACCACCCCCGCTGGCACGGTGGCCAGCCCCAGGTACCAGACCAGTCTACTGTCCTGCGTAGCGCCCCCTCCGGCGAGTGAGTGAAACCAGCTGTCCGCCATGCGCCCCAGATCTGCCCGATAGTAAAATAGCACAGCGGATAGCGTGCCCACATGCACCGCCACATCGAATGCCAGCCCCTGGTCCGGCCAATCCAGAAGCAGCGACGGAATGACCAGGTGGGCAGAGCTGGAAATCGGTAGAAATTCAGTGAGACCCTGTAACAGGGCCAGCATTACCGCCTGGTACCAGGCGATCACGATTGTTTCCCCTGTTGTGACAATTTTTTCCAGGAAATTTCGTTGCGGACATAAACCGGCTGTACTTGCGCCGGGGATTGAATATCGCCGCACCGTAGTTTCTCCAGCGCCAGGGGAACAAGATCCCGCGCTTCGGGTAGCAGCTGTTTCACACTTGACTGTAAAACAGCTCTCACCGCGGGCGGAAATTTATCCAGGAAACGACATCCGTTGCCCACGGCGCGCAGCGATTGTGCATTCATAACGGGGATGTCTGCGGGAGCGCTGGCCCAGGGCCCCTGCTGCAAGACCGCCAGGCCCTGCCTAAAACAATACACTGCGCCATACACCTCATTTATTCTGGCATCTATTGTGCTAAGCACTGTATCGCGGGAATGAACCTGCCCCCTACGCAACGCTGTCTGGACCTGGCAGGCCAGGCTTGAAACAGCGACCGCAGGCAGCCCGCTGGCATAAGCCAGCCCCTGTACCGCACTGGCGGCAATACGTAAACCAGTAAACGAACCCGGGCCGCAACCGTAGGCAATAGCCTCAATACCGTGAGCGCGCAGATCCCCGCTGGGCAACAATTCTTGCAGCATACCGAAAAGGCGCTGGCTGTGCTGCCTGGGTATGACTTCATGCCGTTGCTGATACTGTCCATCGACAAATACCGCTACTGAACAGGCGTCAGTCGCGGTTTCGATTGCCAGAATACCTGTCATATGCTCCTGTTTCCTATAGCGACAGCGATTAGTTTGTTAGTGACCATGAATTGGTGGCGCTGCACCTGGCCACTACAGTGGTAAACTTGAATTATCACACAGCCGGCGGCGGGTAAGAACTACCGCCGGGCCAAAAAACAATAGAATCGGTGACAGACGTATGACACCAGTAAAAGAGGTCACGGGACTCATCCTGGCAGGCGGCGCCGGACGACGGGTGGATGGGCGGGACAAGGGCCTGATTGACTGGCACGGTAAACCCCTGGCTGCGCACGTTGCCCAGCGCCTTCGCCCCCAGGTCGGGAGATTGCTAATAAGCTGTAATCGCAATTTCGAGCATTACCAGAAGATTGCAGAAACAACAGCGACTGACTCACGCCGGGACTTTCAAGGGCCATTGGCTGGGCTGGAGGCTGCCGTACCATTTATAAGCAGCCAATTGTTAGTGGTCGTTGCCTGCGATACGCCACGACTACCCGATGATCTTGTGCGACGTTTGCAAGCCCGCTTGTACCAGTCTGACTCTGACGAGGCCCGCATCAGCTATGCTCATGACGGGGTGCGGGGGCAATATTTATGTGCGGCCATTGACCGGCGATGCCTCGGTTCACTTGCCGGGTTTCTCGATGAAGGCCATCGTGCAGTGCGGCACTGGTATCAGCGCCACCGCGCCACCGCCGTTGATTTTTCAGATCAGGCAGGGGCGTTCAAGAACTACAATCACGTGGATTAACAACCTGCGGTGAATTCCAGGCAGTAACCACCCCCCAACAAAAAAGCCCGCTGAAATCACTTTCGGCGGGCCACCAACTACAGCAACCTGTGCTATTTCTTTTTGGCTTTAGCCGATTTTTTGGCTTTTGGCTTGGCTTTTGGCTTGGCT
>QNFR01000019.1 GCA_003646405.1 Gammaproteobacteria bacterium | reverse complement strand
TATGAGTCCTTACGAGGAGTTCCAGCGCTGGAAGCATCATTCAGAGACAATAAAATACCTGGAAGGCGGCACCCGCCTTACCTACGGCGCCAGGGCCATTGCCAAAGGCGGCTACAACTCACTGCCCAGGATGTATTTCCCCGGCGGCCTGCTGGTTGGCTGTGACGCCGGCACCCTGAACAGTGTCAAGATCAAGGGTAACCACACCGCGATGAAAAGCGGCATGCTAGCGGCCGAGGCCGTGGTGGAGGCACTGGCGCAGGGTGATGCCGCGCCGGCTGACCTGGTATCGTTCGCCGACAAATCTGAAGCATCCTGGCTGCACGAAGAGCTGTATAGCACCCGTAATTTCTCGGGTTTTATGCACAAATTCGGCATTTTGCTGGGCTCCGCCATGGTGTGGCTGGACCAGAATATTTTCGGCGGCAAACTGCCTTTTACCCTGAATGACGACAAACACGACTACGCGGCCATGAAGCCTGCGGACCAATGCAAGAAGATTGACTACCCGAAGCCGGATAACACCATCAGCTTTGACCGCTCGTCATCGGTGTTCCTGTCCAACACCAACCACGAGGAAGACCAGCCCTGTCACCTTACCCTGGTCGACCCCGACATACCCCTGGCGAAAAACCTGCCTTTGTACGACGAACCTGCCCAACGCTACTGCCCTGCCGGCGTGTATGAGATTGTAGAGACCGAAGACGGCAAGTGCTTTCAGATCAATGCCCAGAACTGTGTGCACTCCAAAACCTGTGATATCAAGGATCCCTCGCAGAATATTGTGTGGGTGACGCCGGAAGGGTTTGGCGGCCCTAATTATCCCAATATGTAGCATTTTTGGTGCGCATTGCCCGCCACGTGACCTGCTCCTGGAGAGAGCGCCGGTGAGCGGCGCGGCGCCAGGGCTGGAATCTAATTGGCAACAAGCTTAAAGGTACAACCCCCCGACTTCACCGAGGCAACCCCATCATACTCCTGAGCCATCTCCACAAGCCTGTACCAGGCCGCGCGGGTAAACAGCGCCGCGAGCCCGTGCCACAGCTGTATGGCCGCTATATCTCCCACAGCGAGCTCCAGGAACAATGGATACTCTTCACCTATATCGACTTTTCTACCGGTATTCAGTGTTGCCCGAAGCAGCTGTTCATTCGCCTCCTCCAGAACCTCGATATCCGTCACCACCAGCGGGTGTAATTCCACCTCTATGCGCCATTTTTCACCGGGCGTAACAAGGTAGTACATTCCATCCTCCTCGCGCCGCAAAATGCTGGCGAACAGGCTTACCAGGGACTCTCGTTCGATTTTTCCACCGTCGTGGTACCAGCTACCATCGGTAGTGATGCATATCGGGATATCACCGGACAGGGGTGGATGCCACAGATGTAGCGGCGGTGAATCGAAGTTACGCCGCTTGCCTGCTTGCTGCTCGAGATCTCGAAGTTGCTTATCCATCGTCATTCCTCTGGTGTCTGCCGTGCAGCTGCGATATAACAGTGCGATTATAGGCTTTACAGACCTTACAGACCTTACAGACCTTACAGACCTTACAGACCTTACAGACTATATGATTAACTGGATTCGCACCGCTGTTGTCAACTGGCTCAGGCATAAAAGGCCACTGCCACAAACGCCACTAAGTGACTTCGAACGGATACAGCGCGAAGTCAAAGCCTGTGATGTAATATTGCTGGAGGGTCGCTCCCGCGTCAGTGAGGTTATTAAACTGATTACCCAGAGCAGTTGGTCACATGCCGCGCTCTACATCGGGCGGTGGCATGATATCGAGGACCCAAAACTGAAGGAAATCCTGGGGCGTTACTATCAGGGAAATGTCGATCAACAGCTGATCATCGAGAGTGAATTGGGGCTGGGCACGGTGGTGCGGCCCCTCACTGTGTACGACAGGGAACACCTGCGTATTTGCCGGCCACGCGGACTGGGGTTCAGCGACAGCCAGCAAGTTATCGCCTATGCCATCGGCCGTCTGGGAACCACCTATGATGTCAGGCATATCTTCGACCTGGCCCGCTTCCTGTTTCCCTGGTTTATCATGCCGCGCCGCTGGCGCTCGAGCCTGTTCAGTGCGCGTCCGGGCAAGAGCACCCAGACTGTCTGCTCCACCATGATTGCAGAGGCCTTTGGCCACATACAGTTTCCCATCTTGCCGCTGATCAAGCGTATCAGGGGCGACAAGGTTCAGCTGTTTAGGCGCAACCCGAAACTGTGTACGCCCAGCGACTTCGATTACTCTCCCTACTTCGACATCATCAAGTACCCGTTCCTGGACTTCCACCACTACGCGGACCAAAGGCTACTGCCCTGGCAGGGAGCTGCCAGGTTGAGTAAAGAAGAACGGGACTTGTATATAGGCACCGACCTGGACGCCGAGATCCTCTACGACGACACGCAATAGGCCCACGGGCGAAAAGACCGCTTCCAGAGACTATTCAGGCGCAGTCGCCGATCAGGCGGACATTGATTACACCTTCCATCGAGCGCATTTTGTGCAGCACCTCATCGGCGATATGCGTACTGATATCGATCAGGTTGTAGGCCACTTCATCACGGCTCCTGTTGAGCATATCAATGACATTAATATTCTCGTCCGCCAGGATTGACAGTACGCTGCCGAGAACTCTGGGAATGTTTTCGTTGGTCACCGACAAACGACAGCCACTGACACGCTCCAGCTGCAGGGCGGGGAAATTCACTGAATTGTGTATATTGCCGTTCTCCAGAAAGTCTCGCAGTTGATCCGTCACCATGATGGCACAGTTGTCCTCCGCTTCATCGGTACTCGCACCGATATGTGGCATCAGAATCACATCATCCCTGCCAATCAATGCCGGGGCGGGGAAATCGGCAACATACTTGCGCAAATTGCCGTCATCGAGAGCCTCCAATACAGCCGTCTCATCAACAATTTCCTGGCGTGCAAAATTCAGCAGGCAGGTGTCGGGACGCACGACGCCAAGCAGTTCAGCATTGATCAGGCCGCGGGTGGAGTCCAGTACCGGCAGATGTAAACTGATGTAATCGCAACGTGTAAACAGGGCCGACAATGTGTCCGCTTTGCGTACCTGACTGGAAAGGCGCCAGGCGGCCTCGACCGACAGGGCCGGATCATAGCCGACCACTTTCATGCCAAACGTCAGGGCCATTTCCGCAACCATCGAGCCTATGGCTCCCAGCCCTACCACACCAAGAGTCTTGCCCACCAACTCACTGCCCTTGAACCGCTTCTTCTGCGCTTCCAATGTTTTGTTCAGCTCTGCTTCGTCGCGCACACCACTGAGGGTGTGCACGTAGTTAATACCCTCTACAACACCGCGGGATCCCAGCAGCAACCCGGTAGCCACCAGCTCTTTCACCGCATTGGCATTGGCCCCCGGGGAATTAAACACGGGGATTCCCCGCTTCGTACACGCGGCCACCGGGATATTGTTAACACCAGCGCCGGCCCGGGCAATTGCCAGAACCGAATCCGCTATGTCCGCCTCCTGCAACTTGTGGCTACGCAGCAAGATAGCGTCCGGATGAGAAAATTCGCTGGCTAATTCATAACAATCACGGGGCAGGCGCTCCAGCCCCTTAAGTGATATCTGGTTGAGTGTCAGTACCTGTCTGGCCATACTTACCTCTGAAAAGTGTTCTACAGTACCGTTATATCGGCGTTATCGCGCAAGCCGCGCTGGAATTCAGTATTCACCAGTCTCCTGTATTCGGCGTCCACCTGCCGCTGCAATCCCTGTTGCTCCTCCTCCGTCAACCGGTCATATTGACCCTCGTTGACGCGCACCAGCTCAAATACCTGGGCATCGCCTGTGGCTGTCACAATGAATTCTGAAGCCCCCTGCTGTGAAGTGGGTAAAGGTAATTCAAAAGCACGTTGCAGCACACTGCGCGGCACTGTGGTATTGAAGCGACTGGCTCCCAGTTCGACTTGCCACTCATAGCCTTGTTGCAGGGCAAACTGTTCCACCGTGACGCCGGAGCGCAGCTGTTGCACCGCGTCTTCAGCGGCGGTGACTACCGCGACACGGGCGTTATTTTCCTTGATAATCTCGACGATTTCATCCTGGACCAATGTCAATGCTTGCAGCTCCGGGCTGTTGTGCTGGCGCACCCGCAGCACCACAAACTGGTTGCCGCCCAGTTCGATAACATCGCTGTTGTGGCCGGCCTCTAAAACCTCTGCTGAAAATGCGGCAGCCAACAGGGATGGATTGGCAAACAAACCGTCGGCGTGGGAACGGATGATCCCCTTGCTTTGTTCGACCTTCAAGGCTAATTCTGCAGCGGGACCCTCTAAATTCTCCGCATTAAAAGACAGATCTCTTAAAGACTCTACCGTGCGCAACAATACGATCTGCGCTTCTTCTGCCTGCAGTCTGTCGCGCAACTCACCGCGCATTTCCTCCAGGCTAGCCACTTCACCCTCGCGGCGTTCGGTGACGATAATCAGGTGAGTACCCGCGTCGGTTTGTACCGGCGCGGACACTACATTGAGTTCCAGTTGAGCGATCGCCAGTTCCATTTCCTCGGGAAAGGCGTCACCACTGGAATAGCCGAGATCTCCGCCATTACCGGCGGAACCGACATCATCAGAAAGCGCCCCGGCCACTTCAGCAAAATCATGGCCCGCCGCCAGTTGTGCCTGTGCGTCCGCGATCCGCTGCTGCAAGTCGCCCTCCTGGGTTGCCTCAAACAATATGTGGGAAACACGGTTTTCGGTCTGGAATTGATAATCCTGCTTTGCCAGCTCGTAGGCCTCCAACAGCGCACTCTCTTCCACCGGTTGCAGGAATGCGTCTATAGACAACTCGATATAGTCCAGGTCCACCGATTCGGGGGTGCGAAAATCGGACGAGTTATCCGTGTAATAGGCCTCGATTTGTATTGGATCGATTTCGATGGCCTCTGTGTATTTTTCCAGTGGGATAGTGAAGTAGCGCACATCGCGTTGCTCCGTAATCACCCTCGCGTTCACGGTAAGCTCCGCAGGCGTGGTGAACTCACTGCCAGCCAATCCACTACTCAGCTGATTGAGTACCATGTCTGCGCGTAAACTTTGTTTGAAGTAGGCCGGGGTATAGCCAGCACTGGACAATACGCTTTTGTATATATCAGGGGAAAATGCGCCATCAATCTGGAACTGATCCATGCCCCCGATAACAAGACCTATCTCGCGCTCCGACACGGCCAGCTTCATCGCACTGGCTGATTGCGCCAGTAGTTTGCGATTGATTAATCCATTCAGTGCCTGCGCACTCAAGCGCTGATCATCGAGCATGGCCGGGTCCAGGTTGTCTCCCATTACAGAGATCAGGCGCCTTTTCTCGGTGTTCACCGACTGCTGTAGCTCCTCCGGTGTAATTTCTTCGCCGTTGACCTCGGCGATACTGCTGCCACCACTACCGACCAGAATGGATTCAATCCCGAAAATTGAAAAAGAGAGAACTATCAGGCCCACCACGATCTTGGCCGCGGTGCCCCTGGTGCTCTTACGTATGTCTTGAAGCATGATAAGTACTCTTTGAAACTAAAAAAAAAGCGCACCAAAAAAGTGCGCCTTTTACCTGAAACAGGGTGTCACCGATTTGGCATTCCAGACGGTTTGGCTACTGGATAGCTACAACAGCTTAGGCTTAACCCCAGGTCTCAGGGGTTAACCGCTCCTTTCAGTGCCTTACCAGCTTTGAAACTGGGCACGTTGGATGCGGCAATCTCAATTGTTGCGCCAGTTTGTGGATTACGGCCACTGCGAGCGCTGCGGTGCTTCACAGAGAAGGTACCAAAACCTACCAGAGCGACCTGGTCACCTTTGGCGAGCGCCTCAGTAACGCTCTCTATGACGGCATCCAATGCACGACCAGCAGAAGCTTTTGGCAGGTCAGCTGCCGCTGCAATTGCGTCTATTAGTTCAGTTTTATTCACACTTATCCCCTTGGAAGTTGTAGGTACAGACTTGATTTCGTTACCACCGGGCAACCTGGAACCCCACCGACAGTTCGGACAGAGCCCCTAATTTTTTCTTGAATCCGCGTGGCGCCCACTATTAATTTTAAACACTGAGACGCGCATGCAGTCATACGCGTGACTTTATACCAGAGCGGGAATCCCGGTCAATAAAGAAGGTGTCAGTTAGTGCGTATTTATGCGATTTTTTTCGTCTGAATCGCCATCAGAGGCCGTTCCCATGGAATCAGCGAGAAACTCTTCATCGCTGAGTGGTTCAGGCATGTTTTCCAGCGCGATGGCCAGCACTTCATCTATCCACTTTACCGGGCGGATATTAAGGTCTTCTTTGATGTTGTCCGGTACTTCTGTCAGGTCGCGCTCGTTTTCCTTGGGTATGATGACCGTTTTGATGCCACCCCGGCGCGCCGCCAGTAATTTTTCCTTGAGCCCGCCGATGGGAAGCACTTCACCACGCAGGGTGATTTCGCCGGTCATCGCCACATCGGCACGTACCGGAATGCTGGTCAGCACCGAAACCAGGGCGGTACACATGGCGATACCCGCACTCGGGCCATCCTTGGGTGTGGCACCCTCGGGTACGTGTATATGCACATCGTGTTTCTCGTAGTAGGTGGCAGGAATACCCAACACTTGAGCGCGGGCGCGCACCACGGTGGTCGCTGCCTGGATAGATTCCTGCATAACATCGCCCAGGGAACCCGTTTTCACATGGCGGCCCTTACCCGCCACGGCTACGGCCTCAATGGTCAACAGTTCACCACCAACTGAGGTCCAGGCAAGACCGGTAACCTGGCCGATTTTGTTCTCTTCCTCGGCAATACCGTAGTTGTATTTGCGCACGCCCACCAAATCGGGCAGCATTTTTGCGGTCACGGTAATGCCGCCCTCACTTTCGCCCAGAGTAAAGGCCTTTACCATCTTGCGGCACACTTTGGCGATTTCCCTCTCCAGGGCACGCACCCCGGCCTCTCGCGTGTAGTAGCGAATGATGTCGATCACCAAATCCTGGGCAATCGTCAACTCATCTTTCTTCAAGCCGTTGAGCTTGATCTGCTTGGGAATCAGGTAGCGCTCGGCGATATTGAATTTCTCGTCCTCGGTATAGCCGGGGATGCGAATCACTTCCATACGGTCCAACAAGGGGATGGGAATATTCATGGTATTGGAGGTGCAGACGAACATGACATCTGACAAATCGTAATCCACCTCCAGGTAGTGATCGTTGAACGCGTGGTTCTGCTCCGGATCCAGCACTTCCAACATCGCCGAAGCCGGATCACCCCGGTGATCCATACCCATCTTGTCTACCTCGTCGAGCAGAAACAGGGGATTCTTCACCCCGGCCTTGGCCATTTTTTGCAGCAACTTACCGGGCATGGAGCCGATATAGGTGCGTCGGTGACCGCGGATTTCCGCCTCGTCGCGCACGCCTCCCAGGGCCATGCGCACAAATTTGCGGTTGGTAGCGCGGGCGATCGACTCACCCAGGGAGGTCTTACCCACTCCGGGCGGCCCCACCAGGCAGAGTACCTGCCCTTTTACTTTGCGCACACGTTTTTGTACCGCCAGATATTCCAGAATGCGGTCCTTGACCTCTTCCAGGCCATAGTGGTCCTCATCCAGGATAGTAGAGGCACGTTTGAGATCGTGCTTGACCTTACTGCGTTTGCTCCAGGGGACGCTCACCATCCAGTCGATATAACTGCGTACCACCGAAGCTTCCGCCGACATAGGTGACATCATCTTCAATTTACCCAGTTCCGACTCGGCTTTATCTTTTGCCTCCCCCGGCATTTTCGCCTCGTCGATACGAACCTGTAATTCATCAAGCTCGTTGGGTGCCTCGTCCATATCGCCAAGTTCTTTCTGAATAGCTTTCATCTGCTCGTTCAGGTAGTACTCTCGTTGGCTCTTCTCCATCTGCTTTTTAACCCGGCCGCGAATGCGTTTTTCCACCTGAAACAGGTCGATCTCCGCCGCCATCAGACCCAGCAGGTGCTCGAGCCGGTCGCGGATGCCCGAGATTTCCAGAATGCGCTGCTTTTCTTCCAGATCCACACTCATGTGGGCCGCGATGGTATCGGCCAGGCGGCCGGGCTCATCGATCCCGCTGAGAGAGGTCAGTACCTCTGCCGGCACCTTCTTGCTCAGGTTGACGTATTTTTCGAACTGGGTGATGGTGGAGCGCAGCAGTGCTTCGACTTCATCATCGGGTATATCGTCACTGACAACCTCGCGCACACCCGCCACCGCAAAGCTGCCATCATCATCCACGCTGTCTATTACCGCGCGAAAACCGCCCTCCACCAGGACCTTGATGGTGCCATCGGGTAGCTTGAGCAACTGCAGAATATTAGAGACCGTACCGACCTGGTAGATATCATCGGCACCAGGATTGTCATCTGCGGCATGACGCTGTGCTACCAGCAGAACCTGCTTGTCGTTGGCCATGGCGTCTTCCAGAGCTTCGATCGACTTTTCCCGACCGACAAACAGCGGCAACACCATGTGGGGGTAAACCACAACATCGCGCAGGGGCAGCAGAGGCAGTTTGGTAACAGAGGAAGAACCCATAACAATCTCCGGGTTTTGCAGGAATTAACGTTGTAATACCTGTATATAGGGGCTGTTTTGTACAATACAAGCGTACCATGGCGTATTGCGTGCAAACCCGCCATGTTCTGTTGTCACCCGACCTGCCATCAGGCCGGGCGCAATCACTTCTCGTCGGTTGATGCCACCCGGGCAGTGGGTTCGTTGTTCTGGTAGACCAGCAACGGCTCCGAGTCACCACGGATAACAGATTCGTCGATAACGACTTTACTGACATCGTCCCGAGAGGGAATGTTGTACATGGAATCCAGCAGTACGCCTTCCAGGATGGAGCGCAATCCCCGCGCACCGGTTTTACGCTCCATGCCTTTTTCGGCAATGGCACGCAACCCATCTTCGCGAAAGTCCACCTCGACACCCTCCATCTCAAACAGTTTACTGTACTGTTTGGTAAGGGCGTTCTTGGGTTCGGTGAGGATTTTGATCAGCGCGTCCACATCCAACTCTTCCAATGTGGCAATTACCGGCAGGCGCCCGACGAATTCGGGAATCAAGCCGTACTGGACCAGGTCCTCTGGTTCCAGGTCAAACAGCAATTCACCGACATTGCTCATTTCGTCCTTACTCTTGATCTCGGCGCCGAACCCTATGCCGCCTTTCTCGGAGCGGTTACGGATGACTTTCTCCAACCCGGCAAAAGCACCGCCACAGATAAACAGGATATTGGAGGTATCCACCTGCAGAAATTCCTGCTGCGGGTGCTTGCGCCCACCCTGGGGGGGAACCGAGGCGACAGTGCCCTCTATCAACTTGAGCAGTGCCTGCTGCACACCTTCCCCGGATACATCGCGGGTGATGGAGGGGTTATCCGACTTGCGCGAGATCTTGTCGATTTCATCGATATAGACGATGCCCTCCTGGGCCTTTTCCACGTCGTAGTCGCATTTTTGCAATAACTTCTGGATGATGTTTTCCACATCCTCACCAACGTAACCCGCCTCGGTGAGTGTCGTAGCGTCAGCAATGGTGAAAGGCACATCCAGCAGGCGGGCCAGTGTTTCGGCCAACAGCGTCTTGCCGCTACCGGTGGGGCCGACCAGCAGGATATTGCTCTTGCCCAGTTCCACTTCATCGCGACCCTGGCTATGACGCAGGCGCTTGTAGTGGTTGTAAACTGCCACGGACAAGACCTTCTTCGCCCGCGCCTGACCAATCACGTACTCATCGAGAATAGCGTTGATTTCCCGGGGTACGGGCAGGTGATCCTGATGAGCATCAGCACTGCCCTCCTGCACCTCTTCGCGAATAATATCGTTGCACAGGTCCACACACTCGTCGCAAATAAACACCGATGGCCCGGCGATCAATTTGCGTACTTCGTGCTGGCTTTTGCCACAGAAGGAGCAATACAACAGCTTGCCGCCGTCATCGCCAGAACTAGTGGTTTTGTCGCTCATTCAACCGCCCTACATCCTATATGTGCTTACTTCATCACCTGATGCATCTAAGATGATGTTTTTTCATGTTATTTGCAAGTCCCAATAGGGACTAAACGCAGATAATCGAGGTTATTCCGTGACTGCGCCCCGGCCGCTTACTACCTCGTCCACGAGACCGTATGCCACGCTCTGATCAGCATCCATAAAGCGATCACGCTCGGTATCGCGCTCTATAACCTTCAGTTCCTGGCCCGTATGCTCTGCCATCAATTCATTCAGTCGCCTGCGAATGATAAGTATTTCCTTGGCTTGTATCTCGATATCGGTGGCCTGCCCCTGTGCACCACCGCTGGGCTGGTGGATCATGGTACGTGCATTGGGCAGGCAGTAACGCTTACCTTTGGCGCCACCACAGAGCAGGAATGCACCCATGGAGGCCGCCTGGCCTATGCACATGGTGCTGACATCGGGCTTGATGAATTGCATGGTGTCGTAAATCGAGAGGCCCGCGGTCACCGAGCCGCCCGGGGAGTTGATATACAGGTGAATATCCTTGTCCGGATTTTCCGATTCCAGAAACAGCAACTGGGCCACGATCAGGTTGGCCATGTAATCTTCCACCGGGCCAACGGCAAATATGACCCGCTCCTTCAACAACCGGGAGTAGATGTCGTAAGAGCGCTCACCTTTAGCGGTCTGCTCTACCACCATGGGGATCAGCCCCAGGTTATTGATTGTGTTTTTGTTCTGCCCGTCGAACTCAAATGGCATGGTGTACCGTCCCCATTGATTGATTGTAAGTCCGGACGGTATCACACACCGCCCCGGAGGCACCCGTCAGGCTTCTGCCTGCTTCTGGCTGATAGCATCCTGATAGCTGCACTCATTCTCTGTTATATTGGCATCGTCCAACAGTTTTTCAACCACCTGGTCTTCCAATACTTTCGATTCAACCGAAGCTAGCTGCTCCTGGTTAGAATAGTAATAATTGATAACCTCTTCCGGATCCTGGTAGGTGGAGGCCATTTCCTCAATAGCCTCACGCACTTTATCAGCATCCGCTTGCAACTCGTGCTTGGTAATCAACTCCGCCATTACCAGGCCCAGTTTGACACGGCGCTGGGCGTTGTCCGAGAACATGTCATCGGGTAACAGGGAATTCAGGTCCATGTCCTGACTGACGGCGCCACCAAATTGTTGCAACATCTGGTTGCGCAATGCGGCAATTTCCTGCTCCACCAGCGCCCTGGGTACCTCCACAGCCTCGTGAGCATCGACCACGGCATCCATCACCTGCTGTTTGAGCTTGCCCTCAACAGCAGTCTTGAGCTCCCGCGACATATTCTGGGCCACTTCCTTGCGGAACTGTTCTTCGTCGCCATCTTCGACACCGTATTTGACGAACAGCTCCTCGTTGAGCTCGGCCGGCACCAGTTCCAACACGCTGTTCAGGGTAACCTTGAACTCTACAGCCGCGCCTTTTAGCTCCTCACTGTGGTAGTCATCAGGAAAGCCCAACTCCAAGACCTTTTCCTCACCTGCCGCCATCCCGACAATACCGTCCTCGAACCCCGGGATCATACGGCCAGAACCCAACTCCAGTTCACTATCCTGCGCGGTCCCACCTTCGAAAGCCTCACCATCTTTGGTGCCCACGTAATCGACATTGACCTTGTCGCCCTCGGCTGCAGCACGCTCAACGGTGCCCCAACTGCCTTGCTGTTTACGAAAAACATCGATGATGTCGTCCACGTCTTCGGCAGTGACTTTGGCGACGGCTTTTTCCACCGCAAAGCCCTGCATTTCAACGACGTCCACATCCGGAAACACTTCAAATGTAGCGACATATTCCAGGTCTTTGCCCGCGTCCATGTTTTTCGGCTCAATGCTGGGCTGACCTGCCGGGCGCAGCTTCTCCTGCATCACCGCCTCCTGGAAAGACTGGCTCATGACCTCACCCAGCACCTCCTGTCGCACACCGGGGCCGAAACGCTGGCGCATGACCTTCATCGGCACCTTACCGGGGCGAAAACCGGGAAGTTTTACATTCTGGGCCGCTTTCTGGAGGCGACTGTTCACTTCGGTGTCGATGCGCTCGGCGGGTACACCTACGGTCAGGCGACGTTCCAGTCCTGAAGTTGTTTCAATAGAAACCTGCATGATATTTCCTCACAATCTGATAGCGCTCCAGCGCTATGGGTACTCGTTTGTTGACCAGATCCACCTGGCCTGGGCCAGCATTAAATTCTGCCGTAAAATGGTGCGGAAGGAGAGACTCGAACTCTCACGCCTTGCGGCACTGGAACCTAAATCCAGCGCGTATACCAATTTCGCCACTTCCGCGCAGTGATAACCCCCCCACAGCCGGTTAGAAAACTCATGACAAAACTCTTATAACCATTTGATTATTGAGAGTTAAGGGTGACCAGGATTAAAAATTGGGGGTTGCCTCAAGGGCGCAGATTCTGCCACAAACCCAGCTCCGGTTCAACCACTCAACGACGCGGTAACGCCAGCAGTAAAACCAGTGGCTGCGTGGGGTTCACAGCGATCAGCCTATCCTGGTAGCCACGGGGCACCAACAGGGCCTGTTCCGCGCGATAAGTGCTGCCGGCCAGGGCCAGTTCGCCTTCTACTACCAGCACCAGGGCATAGTCTGCTATGGACTGCAGGGTAATACTTACCCCCCGCTCCAGGCGCACTCGCCTGACCTCGAAATCGGGGCAGTCCGCGATACGCTCCACCAGTACCCCACTTTCTTGCCGCAGGCACTCAAACGGCGCCTCATGTGGCGGGCAGAGCAGTGCCTGATCGAGGGCTTCCCGGGTGTCCCAGTGATCCTGAGTCAACACTTGTTGCGCAAATGACAGTATCTTGCGCTCGTAAACCGGGGTTTGGAATTCGATGGTACGCACCCCGTGTTGCAGAGCGTGGGGTAACAGTGGCGGCACCACCAGCACATCACCCACCCGCAATGGGCGCAGACAGGTAAAACTGTGCATGGCTTCGCGCAGCTGCTGCTCCAGCGCCCGCTGTGCCGGGCTGGCCGGTTCACCCGCGGGCAACTCATCGAGTACGCGGCGCACCTTTTCATAGGCCTCCACTGCCGCCAGGTACTTACTGCGAAAGTCCTGCTCACCAGCGCTGGCGGCGACCTGCCCCGGGTCGAAGCCGTAGCGAATATAGCCTGTGCCGTCCGGCCAGGCGGATTCGTCCACTTGTGATACTACATACACTTCGCGTTTTGTTTCATGCAATTCGAAATAGAGGTCACCTGTCACCGGCTGCGGCACCGGGTCCAGTATCTTCAGTAAAAGCAGCGCTTGCCCCGGGGTGCCGGCCGCCTCCTGGGGTAACACGGCCTGCAACCAGGGTATCGGTGTGCGCCCGCCTGGCGCGCCAAAATCACATACCCCACGCTGCTCCACGCCGGTATACCAGAGCTCCCGGCCCCAGGGCTTGGCGATGGCAGTGGGCAATAATTCCAGCGGCAGGCCGGGCGCCGCCCTGACCAGGTGGTGTTGCCGTACCCAGAGATCAAATTGCTGAGCGGGCGAGTATGCACCGGCCACCAGGTCCTGGTCGGTAACCGCCACCTGCAGCGCGCCACCCCTGATACAGTACAACGCAGTGAGTAACAGCGGCTGCGCATCGGGCAGCCAATACTGCTCCAGCTCAAAATCCACTATCAATAAACCGTCAGCGCAGCCAGCCAGTGCAGTATTCCAGTGGCTATAGCTGGACAGAGGATCACCCCTTTTTAAGGTCACCGGTGATGACCGGGGGATATGATGTCTCAAAGGCCTGTCAATCCGTCAAACAAGCGGGATCGAAAGTATATACACCGCGCAACCAGCCCGCCACTTCCCCTGCCGCAGCCCCCGGCAGCGCAGCGTAACGGCTGGCAAGTTCCCGGCAGCGTTGATCGCCCATACCCGACAGCCCTTTATGCTCAAACGCTTCCCGGTGACGCTGCAATTGTTCCCAGGTAAGCGGGCCCAGTACCTGCTGCAACCACTCCTCGTCCAGCGCCGGGCCACCATAGAGCTCAGCCAATCCGGCAATGGCCGGCAGTGACAAAATACCCTGGTTCATCGGGTTACACAGGTGGCCAGCAAGTAGTTGTCGCGATGCCGGGTCGCGCCGGGACAGCTTGGAGCAATACAGGAAATTACTGCGCGTGGCACCGTCATTGACCGGATAGTTATCCCACAACATGACCTGACGGCCCAATTGCTGGTTAATGGCCTCTATGTCGCCGATCGCGATGGCGCCTGAACATACCTGGTTGCCCGTCCAAAAGATGTCCACCGCCCCGGGTAGCTCGCGGCCCAGCTGTGGCCAATAGCCGGCAGGCATGCGACCGAAAAACCTTTCCAGCACGGGGTCGAAAGAATAATAGGTGGGACAAACCAGGACCCGCACACCGGGCGCCCAGTGGCATACGTCGGCGACAATTTCAGCCTGGCGAGCCGCCAGGGCATCCAGGTCACCTGGCATGTCATCGAACAGGATAGCCAGCAGCGGGGCCTCCAGTTGCATCAGCATGTCCAGCTTGCGCCTGAGTTGTTGTCGCTCAACCGGCCCGTAATGTCGGTACAACTCAAATGGCGACAGACCGACCCCCCATTTAATACCGCGCTCCCGATAGGCAGAAGATAGTTGCAGGAGATGCTGCCACTGGGGCCGGGGCCAATGATCCTGCCAGCGTTTACGCAGGAACGGGTCTGCTTTGGGGCAGTAGATACAGGTATTGAGCCCGGCCTGTGCCAGAAAACCGGCGTATGCCCGCCGCGTATCAAACGACCAGGGCCGCCCGTAAAACCCTTCGATAATGCCGCTTAGAAACTCGGTGGAGGCACTCATTTTCCGCCTTTATATCGGTTTAGAATTAGCAATTATTTTCTTATTGCTAAATATATTAAAAAATATGCCCTCCGGGTGTGGAAAAATACCAGTTTTGAGCGATACTTAGAACGTGGCTTTCTATCCCCTAGCTAAACCAGAGAGTCACAGGGGCATACCCATGCCTTTTGAAGGAAGTAATTCCTTTATGTTTCACTCCTAATGGTCTTAATTGGGTCCCTTTTTGGGGCCCATTTTTTTGACTTATAATAAGAAGTATCAATAAGTTATGAGCCTTTTCTAGAAATCACTTAAATAAATAATTTTACATTGTGTGGGTCGGTCGGTCTGACGACAGGGATCCCGCCAGGTGGTTTTCTATTTTCGCATTGGCCGCGGCATCCTGTTCGCTGAACTGCACGCCAATACCGGCAGTGCGGTTACCCTGGGCCCCCAGTGGCGTCACCCACACCACTTTACCCGCAATGGGGATTTTCTCAGCCTCATCCATCAGGGTCAGGAGCATGAATACTTCGTCGCCAACGCGGTACGCCTTGTTGGTAGGTACGAACAGCCCACCGTTATCCAGAAATGGCATATAGGCGGAATACAATACCGCCCTATCCTTTATGGTCAGTGACAGTATGCCATTGCGACTGTGTTGTTTTGCATCTCTCATGCGTGAACATCCCCTCTCAGCGTTTGAATATTATCACCAAGCGGGCCATCGCCCAACTCCCGTCCGAATTTAACCAGTAATGCGTCTACGATTACCTGTTTATTGGGATTGGCACCGGCACTCACCGCGCGCTGCAGTCGCAATACTTCATCCCACAACACAAAAGCCGCGCGGCCCTGCCGGCTGGTCAGTTGTTGATCTTGCGTACGGCGCAATAGAACCTGTAGCTCCCCGGCCAGTTGTGCCAGAAACTCTTCTACACTGGCCGCTGCAAATAGCGCCGCCGCCTCAGGCACACTGACCCGTCCTGTCAGCAGGCCCTGTAAGGCGCGGCGAAGTTTGGCCAGGGCATCTGCCGTATCATCCTGAAATAGCTGTTCTGCCAGCAGGGGGCGGCCATCCGCCAATGCCAGTAAACGTTCGCTTTGCTCCCGCTCGCCAGTGGCCTGGTCCAGCCACGCCAGGCACTGTTGTGCATCCGGCACTGTCAGCTTCAGGATCTGGCAACGGGAACGAACGGTGGCGGGTAAACTGTGTAAGCGATGACAGACCAGTAACAGGTAAGTATCCGCGGCGGGCTCTTCCAGTGACTTGAGCAGGGCGTTGGCCGCGTTGACGTTCATGCTATCGGCCGGAGCAAGCACGACGACTTTGCGCTGTCCCAGGCCGGCCGTCTTGTTGGTAAATTCGACCACACTTCGCACCTGATCGATTTTTATTACACGGCTTTTTTCTTCCGGTTGCAACCAGCGAAAATCACCGTGGTTGCCACTGGCGCTCAATTGGCAGGCGTGACAGTGGCCGCAGTTGAGTCCGCCGCTGGGCTGATGACACAGTAGCAGCCGTGACAGGGCCATGGCCAGGCGAGCCTTGCCGGTATATTGATTGCCAGCCAACAACAAAGCGTGCGGCAGTAGGCCATTTGCCAGCTGTTGGTTTAGCTGTGACCAGTCCTGTGCCTGCCACGGCAGGGGAGCACTGACCTCTGGCAATCCGCTAAGCTCCACCATCAAGTTGTGTGCCCCACATGCGCCTCCGGCAGTATCTCCTGACACACCGCTAACAATTGTTGTTGAACCTCTGCCAGCGGCACGCTGGCATCGATAATCCTGTAGCGGCCGGATTCGTGCTGTGCCCGTTGCAGGTAGGTCGCACGCACCCGCCCAAAAAAATCAATCGCCTCCTGTTCAAAACGATCCAGTTCTCCCCTGCCCCGCGCCCTGGCCATACCGGTACTGACAGGGGCGTCCAGCAACAGGGTATAGTCCGGTCGCAAGCTGCCCTGGACCAGCTCTTCCAAGCGTCGCACAGTATCGACAGCAACACCCCTGCCACCACTCTGGTAGGCATAAGTCGCATCAGTAAAGCGGTCGCAGAGCACCCATTTACCTGCGGCCAGCGCAGGCTCGATCCGCTCTTTGATATGCTGCGCCCGGGCCGCGAATATCAGCAGCAATTCGGTCATTGCGCTCACCTGCTCGTCACGAACCTGCAATAACAGCTGCCGGATGTCCTCCCCCAGGCGGGTGCCTCCAGGCTCCCGGGTCACCACAAGATCCACGCCCTGAGCCCGTAGATAATTATCCAGAAAGACCATGTTGGTGGATTTACCCACACCCTCGCCTCCCTCTACAGTAATAAACAAACCTCTTGAACTCATGCTTCTACTGTTTCCCCGGGTTCGACCGATAATCATTCCTGCGCTGCAATTGATATTTACGCACGGCTTGCTCGTGCTCGGCAAGCGTGGCACTAAATTGATGTCCGCCATCTCCCCGGGCAACGAAATAGAGGACATCGCCCTCAGCCGGGTGCAGCGCGGCGTGTATAGCAGCCCGCCCCGGCAGGGCTATCGGTGTAGGGGGCAGGCCACCGTGGCGGTAGGAGTTATAGGGATTACTGTCGTCAGCGAGGTGCTTGCGGCGCAGATTGCCATCAAAATCGCTGCCCAGGCCGTAGATTACCGTGGGATCTGTTTGCAAGCGCATGCCCTGCTGCAGGCGCCGCACAAAGACCCCGGCGATCTGCTCCCGCTCTTGCGCCAGGCCGGTTTCCCGCTCGATTATGGAGGCCATTATCAGCGCTTCGTAAGGCGTCTCATAGGGCAGTTGGGACGCCCTGTCGCGCCACTCCTGCTGTAACAGCGCCTGCATATCCCGGTAGGCCCGCTGTGCTATCTGCCAGTCGGTCGCACCGCGTACATAGTGATAGCTGTCTGGAAAAAATAGCCCCTCGGGCAGTGTATGCGGTTTTATCAGTTCCAGAATTCTGGCATCGCCGGGTCCTTCCAGCACATGCTCCAACTCACTTTGTCGAGCCAGTATTGCCAGAGCCCGCTCCAGGGTAATGCCCTCCGGCAAGGTGACCTGATACTGGATGACCTTGCCGCTTTGCAGTAGCTGCAGCATGGACAAAGCCGTGGAATACTGCGGCAACAAATATTCGCCACGCTTGATCTGCTGATCCAGCCCGGTCCAGCGGCCATAGAGCACGACAAGGTCGGGGTACGCTAACACGCCTTCCTGGTGTAGTGTGTTCACCACAGCGCGCAGGGAATCGCCCGCCACCACAGTAAAAGGGAAACCCTGAGCGGGAATGTCCAGCGGTAGCTGCCAGCGTCGCTGCAGTTCTTTTAGCGTCAGTGCGCTCAACAGTACCAGAACCACTGTTGCCATCAATATTTTGCGTATCAAAGAAACTCCCCCTGATACTGTTCAAATAAAGCCTCGCAAATTGCATGGCTGCTCCAATGGCGCTGGCCAAAGCGGGATACAGGGCGCAAACCCAGCAAACTGTTACAGTAAAAGACCTCGTCTGCTGCCTCCAGATCCTGCAGGCTCAGAGTGGTCTCCCGCACGGGGAGACCCAGAGTGCCGGCCCACCGCTCCATCACCAGTCGGCGCCGGGTACCGGCGATGCCACAATCAACCAACGCGGGTGTCTGCAGTGTCCCCCCACGCACCAAAAATAAATTGCCGGCCACAACCGACACCAGTTGTCCCGACTGGCCCAGCATGACGGCCTCATCGGTTCCCGCTGCGCACCGTTCAGCGGCAGCCAATACCTGCTCCAGACGGTTGAGGTGCTTGAGCCCGGCAAGAGCGGGCTGCGTCGGCCAACGCACGTTCGCCAGGGACAGAACCGCGGCCGCTCCCATCTGCTGACAATCGTAGGACAATTCGCTGGCAGTAATGATAATACGTGGCCTGGTCGCTGCGGGTGGCGCATAACCACGGGGGCCTGAGCCCCGGCTTATCGTTAAGCGCAAAGCGGCCCAGCGCCAACCCAGATTACACACAACAGCGCTGGCATTCAGCAGTTGCTCTCGGGCCTTAGCCAGGCAATCGGGAAACGCCAACACCTGTAGCCCGCACTGTAAACGTTGCAGATGCAAATCAGTGAAAAGGGGGGAGCCGTGGTGTAGCAGTAGGGTTTCAAATAGACCGTCGCCGAACTCCATAGCGCGATCCGGCAGCGGTAATGCCTCGGTGCGCACTCCATCGACCCAGGTCGCGGCTTGCATCGGCACCGCCGGAGCGATCAGCTCGCTTTGCTGAACAGCAGCGAGCCGTTGGTGCCACCAAAGCCAAAAGAGTTGGTCAGTACACTGTGGATAACACGTTCCTGGGCCGTGTTAGGTACATAGTTGAGATCGCAACCCTCCCCCGGACTGTCCAGGTTTATCGTGGGTGGCGCCACCTGATCACGAATGGCTAATATGGAAAATATAGCCTCCACCGCACCGGCCGCACCCAGCAAATGACCGATCATGGATTTGGTAGAGCTGACAGCGACTTCTCCGGCGGCGGCTCCGAACACGGACTCGACCGCCCGACTTTCAGCCACATCTCCGGCATTGGTGGACGTGCCGTGAGCATTGATGTAGTGGATCTTGTCCAGGGCCATACCGGCGTCCTTGATCGCATTGCGCATGGCCGCAGCCGCACCACGACCGTCTTCCGGAGGCAGGGTCATATGATGGGCATCGCCGCTCATACCAAAACCGAGAATTTCCGCGTAAATATGCGCCCCGCGCGCCCTGGCTATCTCATACTCCTCGATCATAAGCACACCGGCCCCATCCCCCAGCACAAAACCGTCCCGGTCTTTGTCCCAGGGGCGCGAAGCGGCCGCGGGGTCGTCATTGCGCGTCGACAGGGCCCTGGCGGCGGCGAAGCCCCCAAGGCCTACGGGTGTGGTTGCCATCTCCGCGCCACCTACCAACATCGCATCGGCGTCGCCCAGGGCAATCAACCGGGCGCCCAGGCCAATATTGTGCGTGCCTGAGGTACAGGCCGTCACCATCGCCAGGTTGGGTCCCTGCAGATTATATTTAACCGAGAGGTTACCGGCGATCATATTGATGATGGAGCCCGGCACAAAGAACGGGGATATCCTGCGGGGACCAGAGGTTCTCACGATCTCGGCATTCTTTTCGATCTGGCCGATACCGCCGATGCCGGAACCGATAGAACAACCGATGCGTGGCGCGTTTTCCTCGGTAACTTCCAGGCCACTGTCCAACATTGCCTGAATGCCAGCGACCATACCGTACTGCACGAACACATCCATCTTGCGTGAATCTTTGGCGGGCAGGTAAGCGTCTACATCCAGGTCTTTAACGCTGGCACTGAACTGCGTGCTATAGGCAGAGACATCGAACTTTTCAATAGGGGCTGCGCCGCTTTTTCCCGCCAGAATGCTATCCCAGCTTGTGGCCACAGTGTGACCAACAGGACTCACCATGCCCATGCCTGTTACGACAACTCGTCTGCCAATCAACGTTTTAACTCCTCTGCATCAATGTTTCCGGGACGCTTAAAAAAAAACCGTCCTATCATAAATAGAAACGGCTTGTTCTGTGACGCGCGGATGAATCAGTCGAGATTTGAGCTGATGTAATCAATCGCCAGCTTCACCGTAGTGATTTTTTCTGCTTCTTCGTCGGGAATTTCAGTCTCGAACTCCTCTTCCAGAGCCATAACCAATTCGACGGTGTCCAGGGAATCCGCACCCAGATCTTCTACAAAGGAAGCCTCAGTCTGCACTTCTTCTTCTTTGACGCCAAGCTGTTCCGCTACGATCTTCTTAACGCGCTCTTCAATGCTGCTCATCTTATTTGTTACTCCTGAGATTTTTTAGTACTAAGTCAAACCCGATTAAACGGCCTGAATGCGCAGTCTACTCTGTTTTGCCAGAGAGTAATAAATATTTTTTAGTTGCGCGCAAAAAGTTAGTTTATTTTCTTTATTATCAATGAGTTATGACATGTGCATGCCGCCGTTTACATGCACAGTCTCGCCGGTAATATAGGCTGCAGCGTCACTGCACAAAAAGGCCGCCAACGCGGCGATCTCTTCTGGAGCGCCCAGCCTGCCCAACGGAATCTGCTCCAGCATGAGGTTGCGCTGCTGTTCCGACAATTCTTTGGTCATGTCAGTATCGATAAAGCCAGGGGCGATACAGTTGACCGTTACCGCACGCGAGCCCAACTCCCGGGCCAGTGCGCGGGAAAACCCTTCGGCCCCGGCCTTGGTGGCCGCATAGTTGCTCTGACCGATGTTGCCCATGGACCCCACCACCGAAGTAATGTTAATAATGCGGCCCCAGCGCGCCTTGGTCATACCCCGCAAACAGGCTTTGCTCACCCGGTACAAGGCACTCAGATTGGTATCGATAACATCGTTCCATTCATCCGGCTTCATCCGCATCAGCAGGTTGTCCCGGGTTATACCCGCGTTGTTTACCAGCACCAGCGGGGCACCAAATTGTTCACCAATGGCTTTCACTACCGTTGTCACACTGTTCTGGTCCGCGACATTCAGGGTCATCCCACAGCCGGGATTTCCGGACTCTTGCAAGTAGACGGTGATACGCTCTGCTCCACCGTCAGTGGTAGCCGTTCCCACCACGGTAAAACCATCAGCTGCAAGAGACTGTGCGATAGCTTTACCAATGCCCCGGCTCGCGCCGGTTACCAGTGCCACTTTAGCTTGTTCGTTCATGCCTGCATCCTCTACTGAAGTTCTGCTACGGTTGCTGCCAAGCCCTCGGGATCTTCCAGGGAATAGCTCTGCAATGATTTATCAATGCGGCGATTGAGCCCGCTCAATACCTTGCCGGGACCGCATTCAACCACCTGTGAAGCACCGCTTGCAACGATAGCCTGCACACAGCGGCTCCATTGCACCGGACTGAAAATCTGCTCAACCAGCAGTTTGCGGATCTGCTCCGGATCAGACTCAGTTGCCGCTTGTACATTGTGCACCACCGCTATCTGCGGTGTGGCAATGGGCACATCGGCAATAGCCTCTGCCAGACGCTCTGCGGCGGGCTTCATAAGTTCTGTATGGAAAGGCGCGCTCACGGGTAGCGGCAACGCCCTTTTCGCGCCTGCGCTCTTCAGGGCGACAATGGCCGCGTCAACTGCGCCGGTATGCCCAGCGATGACCACCTGGCCCGGTGAATTAAAGTTCACCGCAGACACGACCCCGGCATCATTACGCGCAACGTCAGCACAAATTGCATTAATCGTATCGTCATCCAACCCGATGATGGCGGCCATAGCACCCTGCCCCACCGGCACAGCGGTTTGCATGAAAGCACCTCGCTGGCGAACCAACTGTACGGTGGCGGCAAAACCCAGGGCGCCGGCACAAACCAGGGCAGAAAATTCGCCGAGACTGTGCCCCGCCATTATGACCGGGCGGGGGCCGGCCTGCTCTTGCCATGCCCGCCACAGGGCAACACTGGACGTCAGCAGCACGGGCTGCGTGGTTTCAGTGAGGTTCAGCGCATCCTGCTCACCATTTTGCACCAGGTCCCACATATCGTAGCCAAGGACTTCGGAGGCCTCGGCGAAAGTATGACGCACCGCCTGGAACTGTTCATGCGCAGCTGCGAGCATGCCGACTTTCTGGGATCCCTGACCGGGAAAGACAAATGCGATGTGGTTGTCTGACATATCTTTTTCCTGTCTATAACTCGATGAACTGATTACAGCTACCATCACGGTGTGAGCTGTATGGAAGAAGTGTAGCGCAAAATGAAATGAGCGGGCCTGATTGCCGGGCTGTCGCGCGCAACAAAGCCAGCACTGACGAGCCGGATGTTTCAGGAGGGTTTGAGGACGGGGTGGTAACGGTGCTCACAGCGCTGCTCGAAAAACGTGACGGAGGCAAAAGCCCCGTCGTCGCCCACCAGTTTGCCTGACACAGAAGGGCTCTGAACAAGCCTCTGGTACTTCTGCCATAAACTTGTTCAGAGGCTCCCCGGGTGGCTGTCCGAGAATAAGATACCTAGTCGTCGTGACCGGTTTCGATGACTTTTTTGCCACGGTAAAAACCGTCTGCCGTTATATGGTGACGACGATGAGTCTCGCCTGAAGTCTGATCTACCGACAGAGTAGAACCCGACAGGGCATCATGAGACCGGCGCATACCGCGACGCGAACGCGTCTTTTTACTTTTCTGAACAGCCATGGCTAACTCCTAGCGCTTGTTGCCGGGCTTTAATTGCGCCAGCACGTTAAACGGGTTGGGCTTATCTTCCACGGTACCCTCTTCAGGCGCCGGATCGGAAAAGTCCGCAATTCTCTGTAGACAGTTTTCTGTGTTGTGATAACTGAAAGGTGGCATGGCCAGAATCAGTTCGTCCTCTACCAGTTCCCACAAACTACATGCATCTTGCGCAACTATCAGTGGGTCCAGGTGGCGGGGAAGATGCGCGGCTTGCTCATCGGTCCACACCACAGCCAGCGTGTTGTCACTGGTCAAGTGCGCAGGCATTGGTTCCAGGCATCGCTGGCAAGTCACAGACACATCGGCCGCAACCGTAACGTGAATCACATACCTGTTTTCCTCGTCACGGGAAAACAATAATTGCGCCTCAATCGACCCTTCATCAGCGGCCAGAAGAGGTCGAAAACGCTGTAGATCAAGGGGTTTTAATTTCCCACTGACACTCACACCGCGCGCCGCTGCTTTACGCACATCCAGCGTGCTCGGGAGGGCCTCAGTCAACATAGGCGCGCATCATAGGTGCGGATTGCCCCTTTGTCAAAAAAAATCTTTAAAATACAACCAGTTCTCTCACTTATTCACAGGGACCACAATGGAGATCATGGACATAATTCTCGCCTCCACTTCACCCTATCGCCGGGATTTACTACAGCGCCTGCAAATCCCCTTTCGTTGCCTCGCACCACAGGCGGATGAAGTGCCCCTGTCCGGCGAGCAACCCGCAGACCTGGCCGTACGCCTGGCACGCACCAAGGCACGCTCACTGGGCCCGGGCCGGGGTGAATATCCTGGAGCCCTGAAGCGCGCTGCCAGGTGCGCGGTGCGCACCCTACGCCTTATTCAAAGCTGTCGAATCGTACTGTCTGTCTGGGAGCCATGTATCCCGCTGTGCGGCATGGGTGGAGCCTCTCTTGGTTAGCACTTCATGCCCTTGAGAGGCGCCACCCGCTCAGCTATTACATGCTACCGCCAAGCGCATGGAACACCCATCTAGATAGCTTCGGCAGGTAGCTGCTTGCAGGACGTTACCTACCATCATATAAAAAGCATATTTATATATATTACAGTTAGTTACGGAGTTTATTTAAGATATTTTCTAGCTTGTGCTCCAGCTCTGACTGCAGCTCCAGGCGCCCTACATCCGGCAGGGAAAAGCTCAGGGAACGGGCGTGCAGGAACAGGCGCTTCAAACCGATTTTCTGACAAAACGCCGCCGTGCGTTCATCACTGTATTTGTCGTCACCGAGCAAGGGAAAACCCGCGTGCTGTGCATGCACCCTGATCTGGTGAGTGCGGCCGGTAATCGGCCTGGCTTCTATCAATGTCGCACCCCGTAAGCGCTCCACAATGGAAAATTCCGTCACCGCACGCTTCCCCTCACGGGACACCCGCACCATGCGCTCCCCGGACTGCAGGACATTTTTTGCCAAAGGCGCATCCACCACTCGACAATTTTTTTGCCAACTGCCGGCCACTAAAGCCAGGTAGCGCTTGTCCACATGCTTTTCACGTAACTGACGGTGCATTTCCCGCAGGATAGCCGGCCGTCTGGCAATCAGGATGAGACCGGACGTATCCCGGTCCAGACGATGGACCAACTCGAGGTAGCGATCATCCGGGCGCATCTGCCGCAGGCATTCAATCAGGCCAAAACTGAGGCCACTGCCTCCGTGCACGGCCAGCCCCGAAGGTTTGTCGATCACCAACAGATCCCCGTCCTCATAGATCACCTGCCGCGCCAATTGCTCCGCCCAATAGCGGGGTATTGTGGGTGGCTCTGACGGTGCTGGTTGATGCAATGGGGGAATACGGACGATGTCACCGGCGACCAGGCGATAATCGGCCTTCACCCTCCCCTTGTTAACCCGGACCTCCCCTTTGCGCATAGCGCGGTACAGGCGGGTCCTGGGCACCCCTTTGAGCTCTCGCGTGAGGTAGTTGTCCAGGCGCTGGCCACTGGAATCGGCATCCACGGTCAGGTGACGCACGCCGGATGTGGGGCGATTATGTGCTCTATCGGACATAAGTTACACAAAGCATGTAATTTTCTACCAGTTGCTGCTATAGTCCGCGCTGTGTGGTTGCGCCCGCCGTGAATAGAGACCGGCGCCGGTGACACGTAATCCCCCTGGCGATTGTTTGGGCCTGCCTGTGAGACGCAAGGTTCCGCCAGTTCGACTACACACAGACTTAAAGGAAGTCGACACCCTGGCTACAACGAGAGCGAAATACGCCTCCCGGTTGTAGTGGTCACGTCGGCTGTTAAATGAACCGAGCAGCATGTACTGCCGGGACACAGAATCAGTTATCGAGATATAACAACGTCGTCGCAGGTCCAAGGTGCTGCGACACTAGCAAAAAGGCGCGGACAGTACCACTAAACTTTCCCGCCTGACGTTGTAACAACCACCGGAAATTCGGCGGTTAGCGTTGACAAAACACCTGAGCGTCAGGAGCGGCGCACCCGACAACCATACCGCACTCAGCGAAAGCATGGGTCCTGGCAGGGTTTTCGAGGCTTAGCTCCTATCATAATCGGCCCTGGGCCGACTTATCGTACCTGATTCCTTGCCCCGCCAGGCCTGTTGTCACAAGGCTAATGGCACTATGAAAAAAATGTTAATCAATGCAACTCAACCTGAGGAGTTGCGCGTAGCACTGGTCGACGGGCAGCGCCTGTACGACCTGGACATCGAAAACCGTACCCGCATCCAGAAAAAATCCAATATCTACAAGGGCAAAATCACCCGGGTTGAACCCAGCCTGGAAGCTGCATTTGTTGATTTTGGCGCGGAGCGGCATGGCTTTCTCCCCCTGAAGGAAATTGCGCGGGAATACTTCTATCGCAAACCCGGTGACGTGGACGGTCGTCTCAAGATCAGGGATGTGGTCAAGGAAGGCACCGAGGTTGTCATCCAGGTAGATAAGGAAGAGCGTGGCAATAAAGGTGCCGCACTGACCACCTTTATCAGCCTGGCAGGCCGCTACATGGTGCTTATGCCCAATAACCCGAGAGCCGGTGGTATCTCCCGCCGTATCGAGGGTGATGACCGCACTGAGTTGAAAGAGGCACTTAACGCTCTGGAGATTCCCAATGGCATGGGCGTTATCATTCGCACCGCCGGTGTGGGGCGTTCCGCCGAAGAATTGCAGTGGGACCTGAACTACCTGCTGCAGCTGTGGGAAGCCATCTCCAAGGCCAGTGACGAGGTCAAAGCCAAAGAGTTATTGTTCCAGGAAAGTAACGTTATTATCCGCGCCGTGCGCGACTACCTGCGAGATGATGTCGAGCAGGTATTGATCGATTCAACCGATGCCTACAAGCAGGCCTGTGATTTTGTCGGGCAGGTAATGCCCCAGTACAAGAGCCGCATTCAACTGTACGAAGACAACATCCCCATGTTCAATCGCTTTCAGATCGAAAGCCAGATTGAAACGGCTTTTCAACGGGAAGTACGGCTGCCCTCCGGTGGCTCGATTGTTATTGATCCCACCGAGGCACTGGTGTCCATCGATATCAACTCAGCCCGGGCTACACGGGGCGGCAATATCGAGGAAACCGCACTAAATACCAACCTCGAAGCTGCCGATGAAGTGGCCAGGCAGTTACGCCTGCGTGACATGGGTGGCCTGGTGGTTATCGATTTCATCGATATGTTGTCCAGTCGCAACCAACGCGCTGTAGAAAACCGCATGCGCGATGCCCTGGCCATCGACCGGGCCCGCGTCCAGGTGGGCAAGATTTCCCGCTTTGGTCTGCTGGAGATGTCACGCCAGCGTCTGCGCCCTTCCCTGGGTGAGACCAGCGGCATCGTATGCCCGCGTTGTACCGGGCAGGGCACCATTCGTGACACCAAGTCCCTGGCCCTGTCCATCCTGCGCCTGATGGAAGAAGAAGCCATCAAGGATCGCAGCGTGGAAGTGCGGGCGATTGTTCCCGTTGATGTGGCGGCTTACCTGCTGAACGAAAAGCGCGCGGCCCTGAGCGAAATCGAAACAGTCACTAAAGCCCGCATGCTGGTAATACCCAACCCCAACCTGGAGACGCCGCACTTCGAAGTGCAGCGCCTGCGCGATGACGAGGTGGACGGTGATCACGAGACCAGCTACAAGGTAGAAATCGCTGCGCCGGATGTGAATGACATCAGTGACAGCCACTCCGCGGCTATCCCCCAACAACAGGCTGCGGTGCAGAGTATCACACCCCCGGCCCCGGCAGCTGCCGAGAAACCCACGAGCAAAGACACTGCGGATAAGCCAGTGAGCAAGCCGGAGGCCGGCTTATTGGCTCGCCTGTGGTCCAGCCTCCTCGGTGCCCAACCCGAGCAGGAACCCGAAGAGCAGAAACCGGCACCCAAAGCGGCCAAATCCTCACAGCAGCGCCAGGATCAGGGCAGAAAGCCCCAGAGTAACCGCAACCGCAACCGCCGTCGCGGTGGCCAGGGCCGCTCACAGGAAGATCGCAACACCGATGAGCGCCGCAAAGACACTCACGGACAGGACAACTCAGGGCAGCAGAAAAGCGAGCGCTCTGAAGATTCCGGACGCGGGCGGCCTCGCCGTCGCAGCGGTGGTGATCGTAACGAGCAGCGCCGCAGGCAAGAAACTGTCGAGGAAACAAGTACCGATAGTCAGGCTGGCACTACCGACAACGGCGACAAGCCACGTAAACGTCCCAGTGATATGAAGCGCGCACAACCACAGCGCCGCCGCCGCAATCGTGGACGCAAGCCTGATGCCGCAAGTACTGTAGCCGCTGACGCGACAGCGACAGACAATGCTGTGGAAGCTCAGGAAGTTCCAGTAGAGACGACAATGGTAGAAACAGCCGAAGCCGCGGCGGTGGCTGTTCCTGCCGCACAGGTACCTGCAGAGATTATCAGCGAAGAGCCCCCGGCAGTAGCAGTAAACGAAGAAGCACCAGCAGCGCCTGACCCTGACATTGTTGCGGAAGTCGTAGACGTTGCGGAAGTTGCGGAAATCGTGGCGGCTGCTGAAGAAGCCCCTGTGCCGGTTGAGGCTGCCGAAGAAAAAGCACCCGCGCCGGTAGAGGCTACTCTCGCAGCACCAGCCGCTGCAATCCAGGAAAAAGTCGTGGCAGACGCCGGCTTAACCGACGGCATTACCGCTGACGGGCGGGCCTGTAACGATCCACGGGTTGATGCTCAGCCAGTAGGTGTGCTGGAAATTACCACGACCCATCCAGTGCTGTTCGGTGATACTGTGGCACCGCCGATAGCACCAAGCGGTCGTACGGCTCCCCGGGCCGGCAATGACCCGCGTGGCCCGCTGCAAGAAGCTGCCATGGCCGAAGCTACCGGTTAGCCCTGGACAGATACGGCACAATGAACACAAGAGGCTCCCTGGCCTCTTGTGTCCAATTTGAAGAACTGTATAATCGCGTTTTTCTCGCACAGCGAGGTGCTTGCATAACGCGGCAAGCAACATAACAGGTTTCCGGTGGGCTGGCTGAGTGGTCGAAAGCGGCGGTCTTGAAAACCGTTGAGGGTTTATCCCCTCCTAAGGTTCAAATCCTTAGCCCACCGCCACTAATCCCCGCAACTCACTGATTTACAACGATATCGCCAAACACCTCGTAGTTTTTATACCACTTTTCTCACCAGAGCCTCGGCCGCCTGGAGGACGACCGGCTGCGCTTTACTCATGATTCGGAGGTTGAACCACGTCCCCCAGGCAGCCGCGATGATGAATGTCAGCCCGTCATCGGTGAAGCGAGGTGAGAAAGTAGAGGGGTGGCAGGCCATTGCTATTTCACACGGTCTGATGTCGGGAGCGTCCGGCGGCGGGAGGGTACCTCTTTCGCGTGCTGCCTGGGGGACGGAAAGTTTTGGTGGGTCAAATGAACCACCAGAATTCTGAGCCAGCGACCGGCCGCATTGACCGCCCCGCCAACTTCCCTGTACAATTCGCCACAGCATCAAGAGTAACGGCATGTGCCGTTCACCAACCGCCCCGTTCCGGGAATCGGTGGTCCAAATGATGTGCCCTCTAGCAGGGAAACAATAGGAAACTCCCCCATGTCCACATTCACCACCGATGAGCTGGATATCCTTCGGCAACTCTACGATGGCCGTTGGTTCGTCATCTCCGATCATCCGCTCGCCCGTCGCCACCAGGCCCTGCCCGATCCCGAGTACGAAGCGGTCGCCCGCGCCGTCGGCATGCAGATTATCCATACCCGCAACGGTGGCCTGCTCCGCGTGCGGGAAGCCCTGCCCGACGACCCGATCTACACCCGCGGCTTTTTTATTGGCGGCACGGGTTATGGTCGCCGCAAGCCGCGATAGCCAGATGAGACCACTGTCTTGCAGGGTCAGACCATCCGGCCACCGCAGCCTGGAAGTCAGCCGCAAAGTAAATGGGCGGAACATGCGAAGCAAAGTGTGCACTGCCGGCGACATGACAGTCGCTGCAGCACGCACCCGCGCCATGACACTACTGGCCGATATTATGCAAGGTCAAAGTGCCACCACCAAACGCGCTGACAGAGCCGCTGCGGCCGCCCAGGCGCATCGCCATGCACTGTGACCTTGCGCGCCGCGGTGACGGAGACCAAACGGATTGTTGCCCAGGTATCGGAGCTGAGTGGCGTGGTGGCCAGCTGCCACGATCTGCGCCGATCATTTGCGGGGTATGCCGATGAGTTGGGGATCTCATTGCCGGTATTGAAGGCGCTGCTCAATCACAGCACCAAAATCAGCGATGTGACCCTGGGTTATATTGGATCAGTGAATGAGGCAAGGAAGCGCGAGGCACTGGAACAGATCGAGGCGTTTGTGCTGGGGCACGCTGGTGAGCTGTAGTTACTCTGACGAAATCTTTGTCCGCGTTGTTCTACTTTGAGACAAACCAAAATTAGATGAAAAAATCAGTTTCGGTCCGGCGGTTTTATGGAGGGTGATTGGCTCATCTGT
>QNFR01000018.1 GCA_003646405.1 Gammaproteobacteria bacterium | reverse complement strand
GCCCATGGCATCCAGCATAGCGCTGTAGACGGGCAGGGCCTCCGCCGCCGAAGGTGTACCCATTTCATCGGGATACAGAGGGAGAAACCCCGATTCGCCCTGCCCCTGGGCCATTATGCGATCCAGCTTGGACAGGCAGACATAGCGCCGACGCCCCTTGGCCAGGGCAAAACTGAATTCAAGCCCGCTGCCTTGCCGGATATCGGGCAGGTCCTTGTTGACGAACTGCTCCTGCAGGGCGATGGTGGCCGTGGCGACGATCAGGCGCTTGCCCAGGGCCTGGGCCATGGGAATAGCGGCCACCGCATAGGCGATGGTCTTACCCGTACCCGTGCCCGCTTCAATAACGCAGACCGCCGGCGGACCTGCACTGATCTCCCCGGGCAACGGAATATTCGACAGGGTATTGGCGATCTCGGCGATCATCTGGCGCTGTCCCCAACGCGGGGTGAGGGACTTGCGCTCTATGATCGAGCCGTAGGCCTGGCGAATAATGTCCTTGAGTTCATCGCTCAGCAAGGTGAATGCTCCAACCACCTGGTTGGCACTGATCCTGACTTATCAGGCGGTTGGAGCACTAGGAGCCATCGGCAAGAGTCAGCTTGCTCACTACCGCATTGGCGTAAATAGCCAGGGCATAGGGGCGGTGCGCCTGCGGCATGGCCGCGATACGCGCCTCGAATTCGACCTGGCTGCAATCGCCCTCTTCCAGGTACAGATCGTCGGGAACCGGCGCGTCCGCACCGTGCAACATACGATAGGCATACATATTGGTGGGGTGCAGGCAATACCCGGAAATGATCTGCCGGTCCACTTCCTCGGCCACCGCCCCCGGGGTATCCAGACCGGCTCCCAGTGGCGTGCCGAAAGACACATGGACCCGCCCCTTCTCGCCGGTGATGCCCCGGGCAATCGAAGAGACATCCTCCTGCGCCCCCTTCTCGTAACTGCCTTGACTGGCCAACTGGTACAACTCATTGGCTTTGAGGGCATCACAGGGGTCGAGTTCGTAGGAGATCGCCACGGGTACAATGCCCAGTTGCTGAATATGATCACCAAACTCCTGCGCCCGCTTGTCCCGACTCATAGAGAGCATCTTGATGATTACCGGCTCGGTGCGATCGATACCGTCTTTAGCGCGGCCCTCGCGCTGGGCGAGCCAGATGGATGCATTCTCCTGCAAGAGGGAGTGCGCAATGTAATTGGCGAGATTTTTGGAGGCCGCCAACAACTCCCGGGGGCCGCTCACCGAGCGCTTGACGATAAAGCTCCTATTGAGCCGCATCAGGTCCGACACCCACGGCTTGGTAAGCAGGTTGTCGCCGATGGCGATACGTACCGTTTCGTAGTTATTGCGATGCAGTGCGTAATTGGTGAACGCCGGATCCATAGCGATGTCCCGGTGATTGCTCATATACAGGTAGGGCCGCACCGGGTCGAGCCGCTCCAGCCCCGACACACTAAAGCCCCCGGTAGCGCTTTCAATCATCCGGTCCATATAGCGTTCAATGATCAACTGCATGCCACGCACATCAGATACACCGCGTACTTCACGCTGCAGTAAATACCGCACCACAGGTCGCAGCAGCCCCGGCGCAAACCTGGCCCATCGGCCCAGGCGCAAACTGGCGATAGCGCCAAGCAACCCGGGGTCGTCGAGCAGGCGCGCCAGGACCGTCGCCACCTCTTCGTCCCTGTAGGGGCGGATATCTGCAAAGGGATCTGTCAAGCCAGTGTCCTGTGTATCAAGGGCGCCTCACCATACCCAAAATATCGTCGGGAGTCATCCAGTGGAGCTGCCACTCTGGGACCAGGCGTCGCGCAACATCCCCCGATGATGCCCTGAACGAAAGCAAAAAAGGGGTATTCGGCGCTGACTTGACCAGGGGTTTCTGCTAGTCTTTTGCCGCTATCCCAGTCGATCATAAACCGGAGGAAATATGGAAGCCGCAACCGCCACCATGGTGACATTTGGTGCAGCAGCACTGTTAGTGAGTTGGGTTGTGTTACTCGTCGTTTCCTGGAAGGACGACTACGTCTGGGGCCTGTGCACCCTGTTCCTGCCTCTGCTGTCTTATCTCTATGCACTGGTTCGCCTGGACAAGGCTGGTGGTGCGCTAGGGCTGGCCCTCTTCGGCGGGATTCTCATCTGGCTGGCGTAAATATCCCCTGCCGCATCGAGAATACGGTACGTCGTACCGGGGGTTTGATCGTTAATCACTGCTCGATTTTCCATCGATGCGTGCGCCGCTCCGGCAAGGCCCGCCAATAATAACTAATAGCCATTAGTATATCCTGGCGGACAGAAGCCAAATCAGTGGCACAGTAGAGTTGACAACGGGGGGCCTAGTGTGAATAATCGCGCATCCGGATTTTGACCCTAATCGAGGTAGTACACAGTGGCAAACTCACCACAAGCGAAGAAGCGCGCCCGCCAGGCGGAAAAGCGTCGTTCTGTCAACGCCAGCCAGCGCTCTCTGGTCCGCACCATGATCAAGAAGGTAACCGCAGCCGTCGGCACCGGCAATGCGGAAGAGGCAAAGACCGCCTATGACAACGCTGTGCCGGTAATCGACCGCATGGCCGACAAGGGCGTCATTCACAAGAACAAGGCCGCCAGACACAAGAGCCGCCTCAACACCCAGGTTAAAGCCCTGTCTGCATAGTTTTTTGCCGAATACGAAAAAGCCGGCGTCTCAGCCGGCTTTTTTTTGCCTCTGATTCGTGGGCTCAAGTCACATGGGTATCGAGGTAGCGCTGTACCTCTGTTTTCAATACTGGTGCAAACATTGAGGCCAATAAGCCCATGCTGACTGACACATCGATCAGGCCGTCGTGAAACGACAGGGTGCCATCCACACCCGCACCTTTGATGCGCACCGAATCTCCCTCCCAGCGTGAACGCACGCCGTGTTGGCGCTCCAGGCTGGCAGCCAGACCTTCGGCGGCCTCGCGCACTTCTTCCCTGGACATGGTATAGGCTTTTGTTATTCTGAATGCGGCCATGCGTTTCCCCCAATCAACGCAAGCGAGTATAGGTTAAGCCGCACAATAGCGCACGTTTTAGCGCGCAAGGCCCGGCAGGTATACCTGGCCACTCATAATGTAACATTCAGCGAGTCGCCAAAGGCCGGCAGTATCGCTTCGTACGGGAGGATTTGGCGGATATTTTGGGGCGCGCAGGGTCTGTAACACTGCGCTGATCGCTACATTAGACGCAATTCGACGAATTTATAGTCAAACTATTTCGCATAACGCTGTGATTCTGACATAATTACGCCCCCCAAAAAGCAGAGAAGAGCCGCTGGCGGCCCTCGCCAAAGCGGTGCCAAAGACATCAGGACATACAATGACCACAAATACCCAGACCACCCAGGAATACACCGACCTGGTGCCATCCAGGCTCGTTGAAGAATCGCTCAAACGTGGTGAAGGCGTGTTATCCGATACCGGGGCCCTGCTGGTCACCACCGGCAAGCGCACCGGGCGCTCGCCGGCGGACCGTTTCGTGGTAAAGGAGCCCAGCACCGAGGACAGCATCGACTGGGGCAGCGTCAACCGCCCTTTCGACGGCGACAAATTCGAAGCCCTGTGGGAGCGCGTGGAGTCCTATCTGGTCGCCAGAGACAACTTCGTCGCCCACCTGCACGTGGGCGAGCACAGCGACCACTATCTGCCGGTGAAAGTCACCACTGAAACCGCCTGGCAGTCCCTGTTCGGCCGCAATATGTTTATCCGCCCCAACAGCTTCAACGCCGGCCGCAAGCCGCAGTGGAATATCCTCAACGTTGCCAGTTTTGTCTGTGACCCCGAACGCGACGGCACCAACTCCGATGGCGTTGTCATCATCAATTTTGCCCAGCGCAAAGTGCTGCTGGCAGGTATGAACTATGCCGGCGAGATGAAAAAGGCCATGTTTTCAGTGCAGAACTTCCTGTTGCCGGAAAAAGACGTCATGTCCATGCACTGCAGCGCCAATGTGAGCGATAACGGTGACACCACCTTGTTCTTCGGTTTGTCCGGTACCGGCAAAACCACCCTGTCCGCAGACCCCGGCCTCTACCTGATTGGCGACGACGAGCACGGCTGGGCCAAGGGCTCGGTATTTAACCTGGAGGGAGGCTGCTACGCCAAAACCATAAACCTGAGCCAGAAAAACGAGCCGGTCATCTGGGACGCCATCCGCTTTGGCGCTATTATTGAGAACGTTGTATTGGACGACCAGCGCCATGCGGACTACTGCGACACCAGCCTCACAGAAAACGGCCGCTGCTGCTACCCGCTTGAACACGTGGCGAAGCGCACCGAGACCAATGACGGGGGTGAGCCCAAGTGCGTGATCTTCCTGACCTGTGATGTCACTGGCGTGCTGCCCCCCATTTCCATCCTGTCCAAGGAAGCGGCGGCATTTCACTTCCTCAGTGGCTACACGGCGCGTGTGGGCTCCACTGAACTGGGCGCGGAAGCGGGCATTCACCCCACCTTCTCCACCTGTTTCGGTGCACCTTTTATGCCGCGCCCCGCTGGAGATTACGCTGAGTTGCTGATGAGGCGCATCGAGGATTTCGACAGCCAGGTCTACCTGATCAACACTGGCTGGGCCGGTGGCTCAGGCGCACCCGGCGGTACCGGCGCACGCTTCCCCATCCCTGTCACCCGGGCGGTGGTTCACGCGGCGCAAAGCGGCGCCCTGCTCAACGCCCCCACCGGACGCCTGGACATCCTCAACCTGGATTTCCCCACCGAGATACCGGGTGTCGATGCCAAATTCGTCAACCCCCGTGCGGGCTGGGGAGATGATGCTGCCTACGACAAACAGGCGCGCAAGTTGGCCGCCCTGTTCGAGCAAAACATCAAGAACTTCGAAGTTTCAGAGGCCATCGTGGCAGCCGGGCCGAAAGCGGCAAACTAAACCCCGTCAATAGCATCCGACAAGGACTGCCGGCGGTGCAGCAGGTGGGCAGATATCTGCTCTCCAATTAAATACAGAGAAGGCACCAGCAGCAAGGTGACGCCCGTGGCGAACAGTACGCCGAAGGCCAGGGAGATCACCATGGGGATCAGGAACTGGGCCTGCATACTGGTCTCCGACATAATGGGCAGCAGGCCCACAAAGGTGGTGAGAGAAGTCAGGATAATGGGGCGGAAACGGTCCTCGCCGGCCTGCAGCAGCGCCTCCACCAACCCGTGGCCGGCCGCTCGCAGTTGATTGATGCGATCGATCAATACCAGGTTGTCGTTAACCACCACCCCCGCACAGGCAATCACCCCCAGCAGGGACAACATGCTGATCTCCCAGTTGAGAATCATGTGGCCAAAGATAGCGCCCATGATGCCGAAAGGCACAGCCGTCAACACCAGGATGGGCTGCCAGTAGGAGCGGAAGGCGATAGCCATCATGGCGTAAATGACCAACATGGCCAGCCCCATGTACCTGGCCATCGCGCCGAGGAACTTTGACTCCTCCTGCAGTTCACCATCAAGATCCATGCTCAGGTCCGTATAGCGCTGCTGCCAGATTGGCAGATAGTTGGACACAATGTCATTGATCACGGCCCGCGGGTCCGACACACCTGCCACAGCCTCGGCACTGACTTCCAGGATGCGCTTACGAGCCAGCCGCTTAATGGTCAGGTAGCCCGGTTCATAATGAACCGCCGCCACCGTATCAAAGGGCACCTCATCCCCTGCCGGCGTGCGCACACGCATGTCGTTCAGATTCTCTACCGACAGGCGCTCACGTTCCGGGTAACGCACCATCACCCGCACGTCCTCATTGGGGCGGGGAATACGCTGGGCTTCTGCACCATAGAAAGCCTCGCGCACCTGGCGAGCCAGGTCGGCCAGATTTATAGACAGGTTCTCAGCGGCGGGTTTGAGCCCGAGTACAATCTCCTCCCGGGGGGATTGCAGGGTATCGTTTATATTGTAAATACCGGGATAGGCCTCCAGGGCCAGGCGCAACTCCACCGACACCGCACGCAAGTCTGCCAGGGAAGGCGATGCCAATACCAGCTTGATGGGCTTGCCCCGCTCGTTGATGGTGTAATCCATCTGGAAATCTTCCACCTCGCCCAGATCACCCATCAATTCACGCCAGCGATCGGTCATCGCCCGGGCATCGATGGCCTGTGAGCGCAGTTCCATAACCACTTCCACCTCGTTCTCCCTGCCCCGGGAATCGATATGCCCGATGGCCGGCCCCAGGGCGCTGTAGCGTGGGTTGGCGTTGAATTCAGTTTTCACCTGCAGGGCTGCGGACTCCACTCGCTGCAAAACACGCAGCGTGTTGGCATAGGGGCCACCCTCCTGCAGGGTTATTTGCGCCTCCACACGATCAGAAGTGACCGCGGGGAAAAAAGACGAGCGCAACCAGCCACCACTGTACAGGCTGAGGCTCAGCAGCAACGCCACCAGAAACAGCGCCGACACCAGCAAATTGAGGCGCAGGCAGCGCTCCAGTATCGGCCGGTATACCGCGCTCGCGAAATGGGTCATGCCATTGGCAAAATGCTGGCGAAAAGCCTCCAATTGCCGCAACCACTTGTATTTACTGGGTTCTGGCGGTCGCATATGGGCCAGGTGAGGCGGCAGGATCCACAGGCACTCGATCAGGGAAAAAAACAACGCCAGGACCACCACCACGGGGATCGAAAAAGCGACAGTGGCCATATCGCCCGGCAGGAATAGCATCGGCGCGAAAAAAATCATGGTACTGATCACCGCATACATGACCGGTTTCACCACCCCATGTGCGCCGGCCACGGCGCCCCTGGCGCCTGACTCTCCGGCCATTTGCCTGGAGTAAATGGACTCGCTCACAATGATGGCGTCGTCCACCACAATCCCCAGGACCAACAGGAAAGCGAACAGGGACATCATGTTCAGGCTCACACTGGTGTATTGCAACATGAAAAACGTGCCCATGAAGGCCACACCGATCCCGGTACAGACCCACATGGCCAGCTTCGGGCGCAGGAACAGCATCAACACCAGAAACACCAGCGCCAACCCACCCAGGCCATTTTTGACCAGAGTATTGACACGGCTCTTGAACGGCACCGAGGAGTCTTGCCACACCGCCAGTTCCACCCCCGGCGGCAGACGTTTGCGGGCCTGCACAACCCATTTTTGCACCGCTTCACTGGTGGCCAGGGTATTGGGGTGGGAAGTGACAAATACGTGCATATTGTGGGAGGGCTTGTCATTGAAGCGGGTACGCACGTCCAGATCTTCAAAACCATCCAGCACGGTCGCCACATCGCCCAGCATTAGCTGGGTCCCATCGCGGGTGCTCAACAGGGGAATGCGCTCAAAATCCTGGCGGTCGTAGGCCTGCCCGCGGGTCTGCAACTGGATATCACCACCCGACGTCTTGATCGTACCCGCCGGCAGGTTGAGAGATGAATCGCGGATAGCCCGCACCACATCACTGAAGTTCAGGCCATAACGGCGCAGGGTGTACTCGGAGATCTCTACCGAGATCTCGTATGGCCGGGGGCTGGTCAATTCCACCACCGACACGTGTGGCTGGGTGGCAAGATCGTCCCGCAAGCGCTCTCCCAGCTCTTTCAGTGGTTGCTCGCCGATGTCGCCAGCCAATGTCACCACAGCCATACGGTGGCGATGGGCCAGCTCCATTATCACTGGCCGCTCGGCGTCCACCGGGAAAGTATTGATAGCATCGACCCGATTTTTCACCTCGGCGGTCAGGCGCTGCATGTCGTAACCAGTCTCGGCCTCGATGACAACCCTGCCCATGTTCTGGCGTGCGGTAGAGCGTATTTCCTTGACCCCGTTCAGGTCGTGCACCGCCTCCTCGATGCGCACGCAAATCTGCTCCTCCACCTCGCGGGGACCGGCTCCGCGATAGGGCATGGACACGTCAATCTTGTTGAGCTCAAAGTCCGGAAAGAATTGTTTGTCCAGGCTGGGGATAGCCAGCAGGCCGCTGATGAGCAGGAATACCATCAGCAGGTTGGCCGCGATGGGGTTGTGCACAAACCAGCGAATGGAACCCCTCACGTTCAGTACTCTCCGCCCGCCAATTCACCCACGTTATGCACCGACACCGCCATACCAGCTACCGTCACCACGGTAGGCTCACGCACGATAACCCGCTCACCGGCCTCCAGGCCCTGTACCCAGACCTGGTTCGAATTGCTCTGCAACACCTGCACCTGGCGCACTTGCACAATCTGCCGGGCATCCACGATCATCACGCTGCCGTCGCTGCGCAGGGCCGAACGCGGTAACTGTGACACCCGGGTCAATTGCTTGCCGCTGATGGTTGCGTTAACGAACAGGCCGGGAGCCAGTGGCGGGCGCTCACTGCCCAACTCCCGGGCGAAGGGCTTGTCAATTTCCGCCACCGCGTAAACCACACGACTGTTTACATCTATGCTGGCGTCGGTGCGTACGATCCGCCCCTGCCACTCCCACATTTTGTTGGCGAAGCGCGCGCGCAAGATAACCGGAGCGCCACTGCCTTGCGCCGCAGGCACGTTGTCATAGGTCAGAGGTAATTCAAGCAACGCCACCTGCCGACCGGTCAATGGCAGGCGCACCAGCGCGACATCGGTGTCATACACGGTGGCGATGGCCGTGCCCGGGGCGATGTACTGCCCCACATCCACATACTTTTCGCTGATGCGTCCATTGAAGGGGGCGGAGATGGAGGTCCTGTCCAGATCTAGTCTGGCGGCCGCGAGATCCGCATCCGATGCCTTCAATGCCGCCTGTGCCGAGGCCAACTGCGGCTTGCGCAGGAACAGGGCATTGGCTTGTTCACTGCCCAGATCACGCCACTCCCGTTTGGCCTGCATGGCCCGGCCCTGCTCCTCGGCAACCCGTTGGCGGGCCGCGGCCACCTGGGATTGCGCCCTGGCGATGACAAATTGATAGTCAATATCCTCAACTTTCAACAGTTGCTCACCCGCACCAAAGAATCCACCCTCGGCAAATCGTGGGGAGACCAGTTCAACTCGCCCTCCCACCTGGCTCACCAGCTTTATTTCCCGTAAAGGGCGCACTGAGCCCTGGGTTTCCACGGACAACGAACGCACCGCAGGGGTAACGGCGACCACATCCACCACAGGGGGTCCGTATATCGGTGGGGCCGCCGGCTCCGGCCCCGGCTTACCGACCAATAAGCCATAGGACAGGCCACCACCCAGCACCAGTACCAGCAGCGGCCACAAGCCATTTCTAACCCAAGTCAGAGCCATTCATTTACCCTTTCATATACTTTGACAGACAGTCCGGACAGGGCATTAATCCCCACAGTTCCACACCCATAATACGTTGTCCCGCAGCGTAGCGGATAACAAAAGGGCGAAATTTTCAATGCTTTTAGTATGTTTATTCTAATTTATTCCCGTAATCTGGCCGTGAATGAGTGGGATATCCCGCCAACAAAAAGTGCTTAAGGAGTTGGATCATGGCCGAAGAAACAAAGACTGCAACAGCAAAAGAAGCTGCCCCCAAACGCAAGCCCGTTACCAAGCGTAAGCCTGCTGCCGCCAAGCGTAAGCCCATCACCAAGCGCAAGCCTGCTGCTGCCAGGCGCAAGCCTGCCACCAAGCGTACCGGCAAGAAATCAGCTTCCGAGTTCGCCGCTCGCGCCCAGGAAACTGGCCGCAATGCTTTCCTGGCCGGCCTCGGCTTTTACGGCAAGGCTTTCGACCAGGCGCAGGATCAATTCAACAACATGCAGGACCAGTTGGAAGATCGTCGCAAGAAAGCTGACAAAATGTACAAAGAGCTGGTTAAGCGCGGCAAGAAAGTCGAGAAGAATGCCAAAGGCCGTTTCGACGATATCGAACTGCCCAAGATCGAGCTGAGCAGCCTGACCGACCGTAAAAAACTGGAAAAGCAGCTGGACCATGCCAAGACCCGCTTTAAAGAACTGAAAGAAACTGTAGGTTTCAAGACCGCCGCCTGAACGGGCACCATCCAGGATCACTTATCCCTGCCTGTCAGGGGTTTTTTAGGGGTTACGTTGTAGCCCCTTTTTTTTGTCTAATAATCTGGTTTAATAGGCAGTCGCAGTACGCAATCTCCAAATCAATCCATAGCAGATGGAGGGCAGACGGTATGAGCGACAAAAAAAGTAAAGTCACCGACAAAGCCAGTGAAATCGCCAAGAATATCTGGCTAGCTGGGGTGGGCGCCTACGGCAAGGCCGTGGAAGACGCCCAGGGCAGGCTGGAAAAGGTGGGCATGGAGCCCCCAAAGCTGTTTCGCGAGCTGGTAAAAGCAGGCTCGGCACTGGAAGACGACGCCCGGGGGGCACTGGAAACTACGGCTGCCGCCAGGAGCTCCGTGGAGGAGCGTATCAACCGGGTGCGCGAGAATTTTCACATGCAGCGCCCGGCCCGCATCGAGGACTTGAATGCCCTGCAAAAAAAAGTGGATCAACTGACCAGAAAAGTCGACAAACTGAGTAAAGCCCTGGCGGACCAGGGCATCGTGAAGGCAGCCGCCGGTCGCAAGGCCGCCGCCGCCAAAAACAAGGTGGCCACAAAAAAAGCGCCCACCCGAAAAAAAGCGTCCAGCCGGGCCAAATCCACCACGAGCAAGCGTAAGGCCTGACCCTGCATTATCAAGTGGCCACATGAAAACGAAGGATCGGATTCTCCACATAAGCCTCGCGCTGTTCAATGACGAGGGAGAAGCCGACACTACCACCATAGATATTGCCAATGAAATGGATATCAGCCCTGGCAATCTCTATTACCACTTCAAGGGCAAGGACCAGATCATCACCGAGTTATTCAAGCAGTACGAACAGGCAATGAGTCACACCCTCACAGCCCCCATCGAACAGCCCCTTAGTACTGACCGCTCCAATGTGGAAGATAACTGGTACTACCTTTACGTGGTGATGGAGGAGATGTACCAATACCGCTTCCTCTACCACAACCTGGACAACATTCTGCAGCGTTACCCCGACATGAAGCGAGGCTTCAAGCGGCTGATCCAGCTCAAGCGCGCCGCCTTGTACGCCATCTGCCAGACCTTGCTGCAGCAGTCTGTTATCGACGCCAGAGACCAGCAACTACTCGGCCTGGTGGACAATATGACCCTGAACCTGACCTTCTGGTTCAATTATAGCGAATTGTTGCACGACAGGCGGCCACCCCATACCACTATTCACCAGGGGGTCTTACAATTGCTCACCATGGTCGCCCCCTACCTGGGCGATGAACAACTCAGCTTCTACCGCGATTGTGAGTCGATTTACGCCACCATGCTGGAACAGACCGACTGAGCCCGGGAACCAGGCCAGTGGCACAAATACCAAGTGGCAGGCGCGGGCGGCGTTTACGGATGAACCAGTGCGAGATCCGGGCGCCCGCATACAAAGAACCGTGTGTTTCACCAATCGTCTGCTATTATCCTAGTGCACTTTATCCGTCGCGGTACACTAGTGCTCTAACCACCTGATAATTCAAGATCAGGCAGTGAGAGCACCAGCGACCTCATCACTCAAAAAGGAGCGTAATATGGCTATCCAGGCTGGAAACAAAGTCCCCGCATGTACTATGAAGATTATGGACGAACAGGGCCCTGCTGACATCACCACCGGAGAAATTTTCTCCGGCAAGAAAGTCGTATTATTCGCCGTACCCGGCGCTTTCACCCCCGGCTGCAGCCTGACCCACCTGCCCGGCTATGTGGTCAATGCAGACAAGATCAAGGCCAGCGGTGTCGACAGTATCGTCTGCATGGCGGTCAATGACGCCTTTGTCATGGACGCCTGGGGTAAGTCCCACAATGCTGAGGAACTGCTGATGCTGGCGGACGGCAATGGCGAGTTCACCGCGGCCCTGGGGCTGGAGTTGGACGGCAGTGGTTTTGGGCTGGGCACCCGCAGTCAGCGTTTCGCCATGATTGTGGAAGATGGCACTGTCACTCACCTCAACGTGGAAGAAGGCACCGGCGTGGATGTGAGCTCAGCCGAAACCATCATGGCTTTGCTATAGGGTACGCTACTCCCGGGCAATGGGCTCGCGCATGAGCGAGCTCGCCACTATCGAGAATAGACAGTAGGCCAGAAAGTAATAAAATCCCGGCTCCAGGCTGGCATACATGGTCAACATATCTCCGATTTGGCCCGAGGCGCTACCCGCCATGTAGGCCACCAGCACACCCATAACAAACACGTCCGACATGGACCATTTGCTCAGGGCGGCATTTAACCGCAGTAGCGGGTCGCGCAGGTCTGCCCGGGCAATGAGCAAGGAGCAGGTTTGTAACAGGAGCTTGAAAACAGGAATCACCAGACTGAAGAACACAATGAGGAAGGCTACTGGCAGGTTACCCGTGCGGGACAACTCATCCACCGTACCCCACACGGATCGGGTGTTGTTATAGGCCACCAAGTGTCCCTCGATTCGGTCAAAGCCAAGAAAACTGGATATTGTCGTAAGCATCTGGCGGGTCTGGGCATCGGCACCTTCTCCGGCAATCATCTCTATGCCCAGTTCGGCAATTTTGGACTTCTCCACCGTGCCAGTGAGGGTGAGCACAGGCTGGGTCACGCCGGGGTACAGCAAGCCCAATGCCACGGCTATCAGTAGTAGAATCGGCAATTTTCGCTTCTGGGACATTACGGTTCCTCAAATAATCCTGGACACCGCAATTGGGCGCGAAAAAGATGCGCGACAGATCATGCGGACTTTCGTGATCCAACTACGGTTTCCAGATTAAAAGGGGGCATGATACAGAAAAGCCAGTGGGCTCACACCGCTCCCACTTCAGGTGAGCAAGGTGTAGCACACCACACTGATAACGACAGCGCCCAGAAGATTAAATAACACCCCCTCCCGGGCCATGCGTGAGACGCTGATCAGACCACTGCCGAACACCACCGTGTTGGGCGCTGTGGCCACGGGTAGCATAAAGGCACAGCTGGCACTCATCGCCGCCGGCACCATAATCAGCTCCGGGGCGATACCGGCGGCCAGGGCGCCGGCGGCCAGCACCGGCATAAGCAAAGTAGTACTGGCGGTATTGGACGTGGTCTCTGTCATAAAGGTGACGATCAGGCAGATGATAGCGATCAAGGCGTACAGGGGGACGCGGGTCATGCCCGCCAACCACTGCCCCATCAGCTCACTGAGCCCTGAGTTGACAAACCCTTTCGCCAGGCAGATGCCGCCCGCAAACAACAGCAGTACTCCCCAGGGAATGGTAACGGCACGCTCCCAGTTGAGCAGGCGCTGCCCCTTGCCGTTGGGTACGATAAATAAAACGATCACCGCCAGCAGCGCAACCGAGGCGTCATTGGCCTGAGGCAGGTCCAGCCAGGTTTTCCAGCCGCCAAAGGGTTCACTGCGGGTAATCCAGGCCAGTGCGGTCAGACCGAATACCGCCAACACCCTGCGCTCTTCGGTGCGCCAGGCGCCCACATCGGGTAACTGTACAGCCAGTGCGCCGCTTATATTGCGGGTCAGCACCACCGCCATGGCCGGCACCATGACAACCACCACCGGCAGGGCCCAGCTCATCCAGCGGGTAAAACTGATGGCCTCGCCCGTGGTCTGCTCATACACCTGCATGAAAATCAGGTTGGGGGGGGTGCCTATCGGTGTACCCATACCGCCCACGCTGGCTGCATAGGCTATGCCCAACAACAGGGGCGCAGCCAGTTCCGCCTTTTCCTGTGTCGCGTCCAGCACCGCCAGGGCTACCGGCAATAACATCAGCGTGGTTGCGGTATTGGATATCCACATGCTCAATACAGCGGACGCAACCATAAATCCCAGCACCAGGCGGCGGCCACTACTGGCACCAAACAGGTTGACCATGCCTATAGCAATGCGCCGGTGAGCCCCTGAGTGCTCCATCGCCTTGGACAACAGAAAGCCCCCCAGCAACAGCAGTATCAGCGGAGAGCCATAAGCCTGGCCCACCTCTGCCGGAGTCAACACACCCAGCAATGGCAACGCCGCCAGGGGCAACAGGGATGTTACCGGAATGGGGATGGGCTCAAATACCCACCACAGGATACACAGCACGGCCACAAAGCCCACAGTCGCCATATCGTCACCGTAGCCCGCCATATTTAACGCCACGGCGACACAGGCGGCCACCAACGGCCCCAACCAGAGGGCCCAACTATGCATCGCCGACATGTCCCGTATTCCCCATACGCATTTGCCAGCCAACATATACTCACTGACCGCATGATGTAAACCCTGGACTGATGTAAACCCCGGACTAGAGTCGCACCCCCGGAACGACTACAATGGCGGGCATTATGCAGGGACTCGCCAACAAGCTCATCGATCGTTTCGGCCGTCGCGTCGACTATGTACGCCTGTCTGTCACCGATCGCTGCGATTTTCGCTGTGTCTACTGCATGGCCGAGGACATGACATTCGTGCCCAAACCGGACGTACTGACCCTCGAGGAGCTGTACCGGGTGAGCCAGGCATTTGTCGAACTCGGCGTGGGCAAAATCCGCCTGACGGGCGGCGAACCCCTGATACGCAATAACATTCTGTCGTTGATAGAACAACTCGGTCAACTCGATGGACTTGACCAGTTGGTGTTGACCACCAACGGTTCCCAGCTGCAACGCATGGCCGGTAAGCTGCGTGAGTACGGTGTGAAGCGCATCAACATCAGCCTGGACACCCTGCATGGTCGCAAATTCCGCCACCTGACCCGGCACGGCAACCTGGACCAGGTCATCGCCGGTATCGACACCGCCATCGCCACAGGTTTTGAGCATATAAAGATCAACGCGGTCATCCTCAAGGGCCGCAACGAGGACGAGGCGCTGGACCTGGTGAACTTCGCTCGCCAGCGGGCTATTGATATCGCCTTCATCGAGGAGATGCCCCTGGGCCTGATCGATGAACATGATCGCGCCCTCAGTTACTGCAGCAGCGACGAATTGCGTGAAATTATTGGTCGGCAACACATCCTGCAATCACTGGGAGAGCCAGCGGGCGATGCGGGGCCCGCCCGCTACTTCAGCATGGCTGACAGCCCGACGCGGGTAGGTTTTATATCGCCACACAGCCACAATTTCTGCCACCTGTGTAATCGTGTCAGGGTCACGGCCGAAGGTCGCCTGCTGCTCTGCCTCGGTAACGAGCACTCAGTGGATTTGCGCGCAGTGCTGCGCAGCCCCGACTACACACCAGAGCGGCTCAAATGGGCCATCACTGGTGCCATGGCCATCAAGCCCGAGCGGCACCACTTCGATAATAGCGGCGAGCCGGAGCTCGTCCGCTTCATGAATATGACCGGCGGATAGTACCCCTTCATGGAGATATTGTAGTGCAGAGCCAAGACTTCCCGCAGCTGGCATCCATAGAGCAGATAGAGCAGGGCTTTGAATCCTTCGGCTACATTTGTAGCCGCAAGATCGCCACATCCGTGTTCCTGGCCTTTGCACTGCGCAAGCCTATTCTGGTGGAAGGCCCTCCCGGGGTAGGCAAAACCGAGCTGGCCAAGACCACAGCCCTGCTGCTGGACACTCCCCTGATACGCCTGCAATGCTATGAAGGTCTGGATGAAGCCAAGGCACTGTACGAATGGAAATACGGCAAGCAGTTGCTGTACACCCAGGTACTAAAAGAAAAGCTGGGCGACCTGTTACATGGCGCTCAAGGCCTGGCGGAATCGGTGGAGCGACTGCACCAGTTCGGCGACATCTTCTACTCCGAGGATTTCCTTGAACCGCGGCCACTGCTCAAGGCGATGCAGCAAGAAAAAGGCGCCATACTGCTGATCGACGAGGTGGACAAATCCGATTACGAATTCGAATCACTGCTGCTGGAAATCCTGTCTGACTACCAGATTTCCATTCCTGAAATTGGCACGGTGAAAGCCCGGACCACCCCTATGGTATTCCTCACCAGCAACAACAGCCGGGAGATTTCGGACGCGCTCAAGCGACGCTGTTTGCACTTGTATATTCCCTTTCCCACGGTGGAGCTGGAACAGCGCATCATCCGCAGTCGCGTGCCCGACGTGGACGAAAAACTGCGCCATCAACTGGTGGAGTTTGTGCACTCCCTGCGCCAACTGGACCTGAAGAAGGTCCCGGCCATCTCAGAGACCATCGACTGGGCGCGCAGTCTGCTGCTGATGCACGCCGAGCAGCTGGACGAAGACCTGGTGCGCAATACCCTGAACGTGCTGCTCAAGTTTGAGGACGATATCGAAGCCACCGACCCCGAACTGCGCGGCCTGGTGCGCGATAGCGGCAGCGATTGAGCGCGCCAGTGCAGCCCAGCTGCTTGGTACACTAGATCATGCAGTCAAATATTGTCAGTTTCATCCAGGTGTTGCGCAGCCATGAGGTAAGAGTCTCCCCTGCAGAATCCCTGGATGCGGTGAACGTTGTGGCGACCCTGGGTTACTCGGACCGCAGTCTACTGCGGGACGGCCTAGCCATGACCCTGGCCAAAACACCGGAAGAAGAGGTTATTTTCCTGCAGTGTTTCGACCACTTTTTCCATGGCGAACTTGTGGATTTCGCCACTGCGGACCCACCACAGGCAACGGACCAGAACGTACTGTCTCTCTCCGCTGAGTCCGCGGATAACGTCAAGGCACGCGATGGCAAGCCCGGCGACGGGGCATCGCCCCTGATAATCGTCGCGCGGGACAACCCGATGCTGCAATCCCTACTGCAATCACCCCTGATGCAGAGCCTGGTACACAATGATCGCAATGAGTTGACAATGGCCATCACCCGGGCGGCAGATCAAGTGGGCCTGCAGCAGATTCAGATGTTCACACAGAAAGGCCAGTTCACTCGCAAAATTCTGGATGCACTGGGCGAAGAACATATACGCAATGCGGTGATTGCACTGGAAAAGGCGGAAAACCCGGCACTGGTGGAGGTACAGCGCTACCGGGATATTCTGCGCGAGCAAGTGCGCGATTATGTAGAGCGGGAATACCTGCTACATGCCGAGGGTAAAACCAGACAGTTCATGGACGAGATACTGAGCAAAACCCGGCTGAACAATATCGAACATACGTACCTGCACAAAGTACACGAGCTGGTACGCAAAATGGCTAAAAAACTGGCCAGCCGTCATTCGCGCAAACGCAGGCAACTGCGGCGTGGACAGTTGAATATGGCGAAAACCATGCGCAAGGGCATAGCCACCGACGGGGTGATGTTCCATACCTACTGGCGGCAGGTGCGCAAGGAAAAACCGCAAATCCTGGCGGTGTGCGATGTCAGCGGCTCTGTCGCTGCCTATGCGAAGTTCCTGTTGCTGTTCCTGTACAGCCTGCAGGACGTTTTACCCAAGGTAAGGAGCTTCGCTTTTTCCAGCCACCTGGGGGAGGTCAGCGACTACTTCGATAGCTACTCTGTGGAAAAAGCCATTGAACTGGTCAACTGGAAATACGGCGGCGCCACGGATTACGGCAACAGCCTGCTGGACTTTGCCAGGCTGGCCCTAAATGATATCAACAGCAATACCACGGTTATCATCCTGGGGGACGCGCGCAACAACAACGGCGACCCTAAACTGGAGATAATGCAAAGCATCTACCAGCGCTCGCGCCAGGTGATATGGTTAAACCCCGAATCGCGCAGAGCCTGGGGCACGGGGGATTCGGAAATGCTGCGCTACCAGAGCGCCTGTCATTTTAGTGCCGAATGCAATAACCTTAAACAACTAGAGCGCATCGTCGACCAACTTCTGAAAAGTATCGGATAACCCCCATGGCCTATTTCTGCAAAGATTGCAGCTACCGCGGCAAAATAAGCGGTCAAGTCGGAGAATGCCCGGCCTGCGGGTCCTTTAATCTTGAAAAGAGTCGGGTGCAGAAGAAAAAATCACCCCCCGCCAAATGGCGTCTGGTCGTCCTGACGCTACTGTGGGGCTACCTTATCGCGCTGCTTATCTGGAAACTAAGCCACTGAAACTTGGCACCGAACATTTTCCGCTACCCTGTTCACTGCGAGAGCTGGTGTTGAAGCGATATGCCCCCCCGCAAACGGTTGCCGACAAGGAGCCGTCCATGCCGCTGGAGGAGTTGCTGCGGTATCTGAAGAACATAGATAATTTCAATCTCACACCGCTTGAGGCCGTTCTGCTCCAGACCGAAGCCAACGGCGACCCGGCACTGCCGACAACGCAGCAGACTGCCATCCTGCAATGGCTGGGAACGGCTCTACACAATTGGCAGCAACGCTTCCCTCTCGAAGAACCCCTGGCCTCACAGCTGCATCCCCTGCAGTCGCTGGCAGCGGTGCTGGCTGTTACAGATCCCGCTTTCCTCACACCTGGTGCTCACCCTTTACATCGACTACTGGATACCCTGCAGGCCTGCGCCATAGGCTGGCAATCACGCCTGGGCAGGGCCGGTAAGGCCACGCAGCAGCAGGTCGCCAAAACCGTAGACAATGCACTGGCCTGGTTTGATGATACAGATACAGACCTGGCAGCAATCTGCGGGGAACTTGCGGCCGTGACAGAGCGGGATCAGGCCAGGGCTGCCCGCATGGCTCAGCGTGCGGTGGAAACCGAGTTGGGGCGGATCAAAATAGCGGATGCCAAACAACAGGCGGCGCGAATGATTAATACAGCGCTGGAGAAGTTTCAGGCGACCGACGCCATCGGTGATTTTCTCAAAGGCCCATGGTATGCCAGTGCCCAGCTTGTGGTGCTGAAATTCGGCACCGACTCCACATTATGGGAGAAAATGGCTGTGACCACCGATACCCTGCTCGACTCTCTGCAGGCCCCTGAAGAACCAGCGGAGAATCGGCGACAGTATATTTTTGAGGTTGTCACCCAGCTTCCAAAAGACATCAGACGCTGGTTACTCAGCCTGCAACACGACAACGAAGCAGTGGAGGATGCCGTAGGCCTGATCGAGTTCACCCACCTGCAGATACTGCGCAATCAACCCCTTGAGCTGGAGCAAATCGCAACCATCGCCGTGAACAGCGAAGAGGTCGCGGTCCCGGACCGCGATCACTTTGATGCTCTGGAGCGTGTCGAAGTCGGTCAGTGGTGGCGTGTTGACCTGGGCGATGAGGAAGCCCTGCGCGCGCAATTGGTGCTCAAAATGGAGCGCGAACAACAACTGCTGTTCACCAACCAGGCGGGAATCAAGGTCCTGCAGCAGAGCTACCGGGATTTTGCTGACTTACTCGTTCAACAAAAAGTAATCGCGCTGCACAGTGGCGCCAGCTTCAGCGCCAGCCTGGCCAGCGCCGCGGGTATTGACTCCACCGAACAGCTGGAGATCCTGGCAGGCGCAGCGGCTCCTGTTCTCAGACAGCCACCTGTCTAGTACAAGCTCTCTTCTTCGTTCTCGTCCAGGCTCTCCAGGCTGAATCCCATGGGGTTCCCTGCCTCGAGCTCACCCCCTTCCTTGGCGAACTTGACTTTAAGCCTGACATTGTTTGGCGAATCGGCATTGCGCAGCGCCTCTTCCTCATCTATCAGGCCCTCCTGATAGAGCTCGAACAGCGCCGTATCGAAAGTCTTCATGCCAATATTTTCCGATTTCTGCATCACTTCCTTGATGCCATCTATATCACCCTTGAGAATAAGATCGGCGATCATGGGAGTGCCCAACAGAATCTCGATAGCGGCGCAACGCTTGCCATCTACCGTGGGGATCAGGCGCTGGGAAACGATGCATTGCATGTTCAGCGACATATCCATCAACAACTGTGGCCGCCGCTCCTCGGGGAAGAAATTGATGATTCTGTCCAGGGCCTGGTTGGCATTGTTGGCATGCAGGGTGGATATGCAAAGGTGGCCGGTCTCGGCAAATGCGATGGCGTGCTCCATGGTTTCGCGGTCTCGAATCTCCCCGATCAGTATCACATCCGGGGCCTGTCGCAGCGTGTTCTTGAGGGCGTTGTGCCAACTGCGCGTATCAACCCCCACTTCCCGCTGGTTTACGATGGATTTCTTGTGACTGTGCACATACTCCACCGGGTCCTCGATGGTCACGATATGACCACTGCTATTACTGTTGCGATAATCTATGAGGGCCGCCAGAGACGTCGACTTACCTGAACCGGTTGCCCCGACAAAGAGCACCAGGCCGCGTTTGCGCATGACCACCTCGGTCAGGATGGGCGGCAAGCGCAGATCCTGCCACTGGGGAATATCGGCGACAATGTTTCGGGCTACAATACTCACTTCGTTGCGCTGCACAAAAATATTGACCCGGAAGCGCCCGTAACCAGAGATCGAGGTGGCGAGATTCATCTCCAGTTCTTTCTCAAATTCGGCTTGCTGGGTGGGATCCATGATCTCGTAGGCGATATCCTTGATTTCCCCCGGCCGCATAATCTCGCTGGCGATGGGTTTAAGCTGCCCCTGAAATTTGGCGCAGGGCGGCGCGCCCGTACTCAAATACAGGTCAGAACCGCCCTCGTTTGAAAGAATTTTGAGCCACTCGGTAATTCTCACACCATATCCCCCAACTGTTATTGCGCTCTACTTTATAGCAGTTTGTCGCCACCGGACAAGTGCCGAACGAGACCTGCTTCGCAGATCCGGACAAATCCACTGCCTGCGGCCCGGCCGCTTAAGGCAACTGTACTCCGCTGACATTGGCATATACACTGTTCGCCGTTTCTCAAACCCTGCCCAGGGTGGTACCTGGTCCCGCGCCAGCCAGGCGGCAACTACCGCCCTGCTCACTGATAGGAGTTTTCCTTGTCTTCCCATTTGCAGAATCAGTTGCAGGCATTGGCAAATCCCGACGCCCGAAAATTGCTCAGCACCATCAACCGGGGGATAGAAAAGGAGAGCCTGCGAATTTCCGCCGATGGCCAACTGGCCCAGACACCGCACCCGGTGCAGCTGGGTTCAGCCCTGACCCATCCATCCATCACCACAGACTACTCGGAGGCACTACTGGAATTCATTACTCCGGTCAGTACCAGCATTGAAGGCAGTCTGCAAACCCTGGAAAACGTACACAGCTTTGTGTACCAGCAGCTCGGTAACGAAATACTGTGGGCGGGCAGCATGCCTTGTATCATGGCTGGTGACGAGGGCATACCGGTCGCCCAATACGGCAGCTCCAATGTGGCGCGCATGAAAACTGTTTATCGTTACGGCCTGGGCCATCGCTACGGTCGCCTGATGCAGGCCATCGCCGGTATCCACTATAATTTTTCCATGCCCCGGGCCTACTGGGACCAGGCCTGGCGCGATGCCGGCAGCCCGGGAGATATCACCGACTACATCAGCGCGCGTTACCTGGGACTGATCCGCAACTTCCGGCGCTACTCCTGGCTGCTGATTTACCTGTATGGCGCTTCTCCGGCGGTCTGTGGCTCGTTCCTGAAAGGCCGGGACAACCACGGCCTGCAGGCCTTCGACGAACAGGGCCACAGCCTTTACCTGCCCTATGGCACCGCGCTGAGGATGGGCGATCTGGGCTACAACAGCGATGCCCAGAAACACCTGAATGTGTGCTACAACTCGCTGGCTAATTATGTAGGAACCCTGCACAGCGCCATTATGCAGCCGCACCCGGACTATCGGGGAATTGCCAGCGGCCAGAACAACGAGTACCAGCAGCTCAATGACAGCCTGTTGCAGATAGAGAACGAGTTTTACAGCCCGATACGCCCCAAGCGAGTGGCCAATCCCGGTGAAACTCCGCTCAACGCACTGGCCAGGGCCGGCATCGAATACATAGAAGTCCGCTGTGTGGACGTCAGCCCCTTCTCTCCCGTGGGGCTGGATGCCCGGCAGATTCGCTTCATGGATACCTTCCTGCTGTACTGCCTGCTGCAAGAAAGCCCGCCCTGTGACGGTGCCGAGCAAGACATACAGGCCGCCAATCTGGAGGCTGTAGTGAATCGTGGCAGGCAGCCCGGACTGCAACTGAATAACTGCTCCGGCGAAATCCTCCTGTCGCAATGGGCGGACCAGTTGCTCACTGACATGCGTCCTGTGGCAGAGTTAATGGACAGTGCGCTCGACTCCACACAGTACAGCCACAGCCTGGCTCATCAGCTGGCCAAGGTGGCCGACCCGGAACTGACACCCTCCGCCCGTGTCTTGCGCGAAATGCGCGAACAAGACACACCTTTCTTCCGCCTGGCCCTGGCCTACAGCGAGCGCTGGGCGGATTATTTCCGCAAGCGCCCGCTGGCGCCTGAAATACAGGCTGCCTTCGAACTGGAGACCCGCCGGTCATTGCAGGACCAGGCGGCAATCGAGCAGGCCGACAACATCAGCTTTGAGCAACACCTGGATAACTTCTTCTCCCAGTACAAGGCCCTTTAAGGCCGGCCGGGATGAACTTCCTGGCCCATTTTCACCTGGCATGGCCGGACGAGGGACTGGTAGCCGGAGGGCTGGAGGGCGACTACTACAAGGGGCCCCTGCGCGGCGACCTGCCCCGCGCCATCGAGCGCGGGGTGATATTGCATCGCGCCATAGACGCCTATACCGACCATCACCCCCTGATTGCGCAACTGCGCAAAGATTTACCCCAGGGCCTGCGCCGCTATGCGGGCATCCTCATCGACCTCAGCTTCGATCACTACCTCAGCCTGCACTGGTCAACTTTTTCAGATCTCCCGCTGGCCGAATTCAACGACAGGGTGTATCGCACCCTGTCTACCCATGAAAGTTCCCTGAGTGATGGTTCCCGCGACATGCTGGCGCGGATGGTGGAATACGACATCCTTGGCCTTTATCTGGATTGGGAGACAGTACCGGCCGCTGCCGCGCGTATAGGCGAACGTTTCAGGCGCCACAACCCCCTTCGCGATATAGAGCGGGAACTGTCTCCGGCGCGGGACAAGCTGGAACAGGCCTTTCTGGCGTTTTATCCCGATCTACAATGTTTTAGCGCTGGACAGGAAAAGTTGCTGGGCTAATAGGCGAATGGCTTATTTTAGGCAGGATCAGATACAGCACCTGAACCCCACTGCGCGGCAAAGGCATGAACCTTTAACTGAGCAAGGCAAAAAACTCCCGGAAGCAGCGGGATGTATAGACTGTCCTCCTGTACAAGTACCATTCAATAGATCCCAGCCCTCGACCGGGCTGATATTGCACTCAAGGGCAAAAGCCCTTAAGTTAGCTGCCATTCATAGCAAGGAATTCCACACTGATGTTGCAATCACTTTCCCCGCGGTTGGTTTTTTTCGGCCTGGTACTCATGGCCATCTTCTCTATGCTTTTCGCACGACTATACCTGGAAGAAGTCCTGGATCTGGCGGCTTGCCCCCTGTGCATGACCCAGCGCGTCTTTGTGGTCCTGGGAGGCGTGTTCGCCCTTATCGCCGTCCTACACAACCCCGGCGGCTGGAGCCGCAGGGTCTACGGCGCATTATGCGCCCTGGCGGCCATAGTCGGTGGCGCGGTGGCAGCGCGCCACGTGTGGCTGCAACACCTGCCACCGGACCAGGTACCCGCCTGCGGACCCAGCCTGGAATACATGCTGGAAACCCTGCCTTTCAGCGAAACCCTGAATATCGTGCTGATGGGCGATGGCAACTGCGCCGATACCCTGTGGACCTTCCTGGGCTTGAGCATTCCAGAGCAGACCCTGGCCTTGTTTGCTGTAGTCACCGCCATCTGCCTGTGGCAGACCTTTCGTAAATACCCTGATCAGGTATAGTTAGCGCTAGGAGTCTGTCGGACTTAACCGTCCGTAGCGAGGGAAAGAAGAAATCAGCCATGCCACACAGAAATAGCGATCCAAAGCGCCAGTTTGAGGCGGTAGAAGGCTTACTCACCCGGTGGCTGAAGGAACGGCGCGAGGTGCTGGGTAAATACACAGAAATCGCCGTCGCGCTGGACTCGGGCCTGGATAGCGAAAGGCTCCAACAGCGCCAGCAGGGGTTGTGTGAACTACTGGTGGACTACGTCTCCGCCGGACACTTTGAAGTATTTCATGAACTGATCGACGAAGCCGAAAACTTTGCCGACGGCAGTGGCGCGCTGGCGGAGAAAGTGATGCCCGCCATCGCCGACACCACAGAGGTCATCATGGCGTATGAGGAAAAATACTGTGGCGCGCAGGGCTCCCAGGAAAAATTAAAGCGCGACCTGTCAGCCCTCGGCGAGGTACTGGAATCGCGCTTTGTACTGGAAGACCAACTGATTGCCGGCCTTCACAACAGACATCGGCTCCTGGTGACCAGTGCTCCAACCACCTGATAATACAGGATCAGGTGGTTGGAGCACCAGGAGTCTGTCGGTTTAGCCTTCAGCGGCGGCTTCTGCTGGCTCCACCGCAGCCTCTTCAGCCTCGGGGATAGCAACCAGCTCGACTTCAAAGACCAGGGCCGCATTGGGTCCAATCATCTGCCCGGCACCACCGGCGCCGTAACCCAGCTCCGGGGGAATAGCCAACTTCCACTTTGATCCAACCGGCATCAACTGCAGAGCCTCAGTCCAGCCCGGAATCACCTGGCCCACACCAAAGGTAACTGTCTGGTTGCGGCCGTAGGAAGAATCAAACTCAGTGCCATCCACCAACGTGCCACGATAGTGCACTTCCACGCTGTCTTCCAGGGTAGGTTTAGGGCCGTCACCGGCTTCCAGAATTTCGTACTGCAGGCCGGATTCGGTCACTACAACACCTTCTTTAGTGGCATTTTCCGCCAGGAAAGCTTCTGCGGTTGCCTTGTTCGCTTCACCCACGACAGCCTGGGCAGCCGCCTGCTCAGAGGCCGCTTTCTCCTGATAGGCCTGCATCTCAGCAGAAATCTCATCCTGGGTCAGGCGCGCCTCAATGCCTTCCAGTCCATCGGCCAGACCGGCGGAGAATGCATCGACATCCATGGGTACGCCATCGGTCGCCATGCGTTGACCGAGGCTATAGGCGATGCCGTAGCTCAGGCGTTGCGCGGAAGTCTCCAGAGCCACGCCGGCCGGTGCTGCCGCGGCAGTATCCTGGGTAGTCGTAGCCGCGGCGGTATCCTGGGTAGCCGTAGTGGAGGATTGGTCGTTACAAGCTTGCAGGGTGATAACGCTAGCCAGGGCAAGCGGTAAGGCATACTTCTTCATAATTTGTCCCATATTCAAAAAAATCGTGAGTATCGCAGATACTCCTGTCAAAGCGAGGCCTCACTCAACAGGACAAACCATGTCCCTGGCAGGCCGGCATTCCACCGGTTGCCATCAATTCAAGTCCGTTGGGGGAGCAAGAAGTTCGCAGTGGGCGCCATATTACTATTCACCTCGCCCTTGCGCCACCCCCGCGGCTATCAACTCAACACCCCCGCAGTTCAACACTGGCTCAGGACGCCTCCTGCGAGTAGAATTCGCCACCTCATGATAATACTACGCGATATCACACTGCGCCGCGGCCGTAAGCTACTGCTGCAGGACGCCAACGTGACCATACAGCCCGGGCAACGCCTGGCCCTGATAGGCGCCAACGGCTGCGGCAAATCCAGCCTGTTCTCGCTGCTACTGGGTGAACTGACGGCTGATGCCGGCGACATCGAGGGCATGAACAGGCTGCGCCTGTCACATATGGCCCAGGAAATTCACGTCACTTCCCTACCGGCCGGTGAATATGTGTGGCGTGGGGACGAGCAGTTGGCCCAAAAGAGGGATGCCCTGCTCAGGCTTGAAGCGACGGAGGATTTCGACGGCGCCGCAATAATCCACAATGAGTTGGAGGAAATTGACGGCTACAGCGCTGATCGGCGGGCCGAACGCCTGCTGGCGGGCCTGGGCTTCGCCGAGGATGCGGCGACCCGAGCGGTGTGTGATTTCTCCGGCGGCTGGCGTATTCGTCTCAACCTTGCGCGCGCTCTGATGACGCCCTCTGATATTTTACTGCTGGACGAGCCCACCAACCACCTGGACCTGGACGCCACCCTGTGGCTGCAACAATGGCTGCAACAGTATCGTGGCACCCTGCTGATGATATCCCACGACCGGGACTTCATCGACGCCACCTGCGAGCGTATTCTGCACATCGAACAACAACAGCTGCAGACCTACAAAGGCAATTATTCCGACTTCGAGCGGCAGCGGGCCGAGCGTCTGGCCAACCAGCAGGCCAGCTACGAAAAACAGCAGCGGCGTATCTCACAAATCGACGATTTTGTCCGGCGTTTTCGCTATAAGGCCACCAAGGCGAAACAGGCCCAGAGCCGGCTGAAAGAACTGGAGCGTATGCAAACCCTGGCGCCGGCGCACCTGGACTCGCCGTTTGACTTCAGCTTTGAGCCACCACAACGCAGCAGTGACCCCCTGCTGCGCCTCGACGAAGCGGTCCTGGGTTACGGCGATACCACAGTCTTATCAAAAGTGGACATACAACTGCGCCCCGGCAGCCGCTACGGACTACTGGGCCGCAATGGCGCCGGCAAGTCCACCCTGCTGAAGAGCCTTATCGGCGAACTGCCCCTGCTGGCGGGACAGCGACAAACAGGTGAACATTGCAGCATCGGCTATTTTGACCAGCAGCAACTGGAGGCGCTGGATATGCAAGCCAGCCCCGCCCTGCATTTGCAACGCCTCAGCCCCGGGACACGAGAGCAGGAAATCCTCAATTTCCTCGGGGGTTTCAACTTTCGCGGCGATGCCGCCACCAGCCCTATCGCACCTTTCTCCGGCGGCGAAAAGGCGCGCCTGGCGCTGGCCATGGTTGTGTGGCAACGGCCTAACCTGCTGGTGCTGGACGAGCCCACCAACCATCTGGACCTGGATATGCGCCACGCCATGGAGGTCGCCCTGCAGGCCTACGAGGGCGCACTCATCCTGGTCAGCCACGACCGCCATATGCTGCGCAACACGGCAGAGGAACTGCTGCTGGTGCACGACGGCAAGGTGGAGGAGTACCGGGAGGACCTGGCGGGTTACGAGCAATGGGTTCTTTCCAGCTACAAACAGGCAGACAAGACAGCGCCGCAGGTGAGCGACACGTCACGCAAGGAAAAACGCCAGCAGGCGGCGGCACAGAGGGACAAACTGCGACCGCTGATGAACAAGGTTAAAAAGACAGAAGCGGCGATGGTGGAAGTGGAAGACGAGCAGGCAGAATTGCAAACCCGGCTGGGCGACACTGACCTGTACAGCACGGCGTGCAAAGACGACCTGGCAGGCCTGCTAAAGCGCGAGGGCGAGTTGAAAATTCGGGCAGAGGCGTTGGAGGAAAGCTGGCTTGAACAACAGCAAACCCTGGAGGAACTGGAACACCCCTAATACTTCACCACATGGAAAGCCGGGACCGGCAACCAATCAGTTGCAGTTTCCCGCGCCTGCTCAATTTCTTAATCGCCGCCTCCCGTTGCAAGGCGGCACCGCGATCGGCCGCGGTGTCTGACCACATCAGCTGCACCGGGCGACGACCCCGGGTGTATTTGGGGCCACCCGCCTGCGCGCCATTGTGCTGCAGCAGGCGTTTCTGCAAATCCCTGGCTATGCCGGTGTAGAGGGTGCCATCCGCACACTGCAAAACATAGACATGCCAGTCCTCGCCCATAGGGTCAGGCCAGGGCCAACACCTCTTTCACACATTCGCTAATGCCGCTATAAGCCTCAGACACACCGCCTGCCAGCATATAGGCCGGTGTGGTGACCATTTTTCGCTCAACATCCACACGGGCTTCGGATACCGGGCACTCCAGGTGCTCACCGCCCATGGCGTTGATTGTCGCAGCGGTGTCGGCGTCATTGCCGATGGTACAGCGGGTGCCTTCACCGGTGATAGCCGCCGCCATCACCGGTGCAATACATATCATACCTATCGGCTTGCCCGCCCCGTGAAAGGCGCGACCAAGATGCAAAAAATCCGGCTGTATCGTCATTTCTGCCCCGGCCACAACAAAATTACTCAGGTTCTTCGCCGCCCCAAAACCACCGGGCACCAACAGGGCATCAAAGTCTGCCACGTCAGCTGTGGCGAGGGGCTTGATATTACCGCGGGCGATGCGGGCGGCCTCTACCAGTACGTTGCGCGATTCTCCCTCTACCGGTTCACCCGTGAGGTGATTAATCACGTGCATCTGTTCCATATCAGGCGCAAAGCACTGATAGCTGGCCCCTTGTTGCTCCAGGCACAGCAGCGCAAGCACCGCTTCGTTAATCTCGGTGCCATCGTAAACACCACACCCGGCCAGTACTACCGCAACCTTGGTCATCTTTTTTCTCCCTGTCAAAATTCAACGGGCCAATGCGTCGGCCACACTCAAACCACCGTGCTAACTGTACCGTATTTCCAACACAATCTCAGCCACGATTCCAGCGATGGTAGCGCTCGGCCCAGCTCAACACCCGTTCGGGCTTGCGCGCCTTGCGCCACTCCCCCGCCAGAAACTTATTGCTTTCGCTCAGGGTGGGGTAGATGTGGATCGTAGCCAATATTTTATTGAGCCCGATACCGTGCTTCATGGCCAGTACGAACTCATTGATCAATTCCGCGGCGTGATAGCCCACAACAACGGCCCCGAGGATACGGTCCCGCCCCGGTTCAGTCAGCACTTTGACGAAACCGTGAGCCTCACTGTCGGCTATGGCCCGGTCCAGATCATCAATATCGTAACGAGTCACCTCATACGCGACATTGTTGTCTCGCGCCTCGCTCTCGCTGAGACCCACCCTGGCCACCTCAGGATCCGTAAAAGTAGCCCAGGGTACCACCGAGTAATCCACCTTGAACTTGCGAAAGCGCCCAAACAGTGCGTTCACTGCCGCGTACCAGGCCTGGTGGCTGGCCATATGGGTAAACATATAGGGCCCGGCCACATCACCGCAGGCGAATATATTCGGTATGGCCGTGCGCAGATATTCGTCCACCGCAACCGTGCCGGCACGGGTGAGGCCAATACCCAGCGCCTCCAGTCCCAACTCCTGGACATTGGCGCTGCGCCCGACCGCCAATAACACGCGGTCAAAAGCCAATTCCCGCCTGTCACCAGCCGTGGTAAAAACACAGCGCTGTCCCTCCTCGTCCGCGGTAAACCGAACCGGGTCGTAACCCGTATGCACATCCATACCCTGGCGCAGGAAAGCGTCCAATACCTGCTGCGCCACCTCCGGGTCTTCACGCGGCATAATGCGCGAGGCATGGGTAACCAGCGAGACGTGACTACCGAGGCGGGCAAACGCCTGCGCCAATTCACAACCGATGGGGCCCGCACCCAGCACCAGCAACCGCTGCGGGGCCTCCCTGATATCCCAGATGGTATCCGATGTCAGGTAATCCAGCTGTGCCAGCCCGGGGATATCCGGCACCCTGGGGCGGGCACCGCTGGCTATTACAATATTACGCGCAGTGAGAACCTCGCCATTTACCTCAACTTCCCAGGGAGAAAGAATACGCGCATCACCCTGTACGCAATTCACCCCCAGGCCGGTAAAGCGCTCTACCGAGTCATGCGGCGCAACGGTCTCAACCACCCGTTGCACGCGTTCCATCACTCTCGGAAAATTGACTTCCACCGACATGGGCGCCAGCCCAAACTCCCCGGCCCGCCGGGCATATTGTGCCACCCGAGCAGATCGAATCAGGGCCTTGCTCGGCACACACCCCGTATTGAGGCAATCGCCGCCCATCTTGCCGCGCTCGATAAGCGTCACCTTCGCCTTTACCGTAGCGGCTATCAGAGAAGCCACCAAACCGGCCGACCCGGCACCAATCACAATCAGGTTGTTGTCGAACCGTTGTGGCCTGTCATAAGCCGCCAGGGCCCGTCGCCCTTGCATATAGCCCAGCAACCACCGGGCCATAAAAGGAAATACAGCGAGCAACACGAAGGAGCCCAACAGGGGCGCCGAGATAATCCCCGAGAGCGACTGCAGCTGCCCCAACTGGGTTCCCGCATTCACATACACCGCCGTCGCCGGCAACATCCCCAACTGGGACACCCAGTAGTAACGCCACGGGCGGATAGGCAACAGCCCCATCAGCAAATTGATCAGGAAAAATGGGAATATCGGCACCAGGCGCAGGGAAAACAGGTAAAACGAGCCGTCTCTCTCAAACCCGGCATTTACCGCCCCCATGTGCCGCCCGAACCGCTCCTGCACCCAATCCCGCAGCAAAACCCGCGAAACCAGAAAAGCCAGCGTGGCTCCAATACTGCTGGCAAATGACACCAATAGCAGTGCATACCAGAACCCGAACAGGGCGCCACCAGCCAGGGTCATAATCGCCGCGCCGGGCACTGACAGGGCGGTGACTGCTACATAAATCGCAAAATAAATGAGCCCGGCCAACAACGGATTGTCCCCGTACCACTGACGCATCTCCCCGATACGCTGCTGCAGGACCTCAAACTGCAGCAGGCTACCCAGGTCAAAATAAAACCAGGCGGCGAAGGCAGCGGCGACTACTGCAATAACTACGATTTGTTTTGTACGCAAGGTGAAGGCCTCAAACATTACAAGTAACGAACCTGGAACTGATAGAAGACTACGCTCTCGTGTAAGACAAAACTATCGGTTTGGC
>QNFR01000017.1 GCA_003646405.1 Gammaproteobacteria bacterium | reverse complement strand
TTTGCGCCGATCCGGCGATGCCGAGGGAATGGCCAGTAGCACCTGGGTTATATCATGCTCGGCAATCAACTGCGGCAAATCTTCCGGCCGCACTACCTGCAACCCGTTGATAACCGAGCGCTGCAATTTCCGATCGTCATCAACGAATGCCACCGCGTGATACTGATCACCGTGGTACAAAGCTGTGAGCAATTCCCGGCCGGATTCGCCGGCACCGTAGATAATGACATTCTCGGACATCGTACGCAGTTTGGCCTGATAATAGGCGCGCACTGTCAGGCGGGAGCCTCCTATACCGAGCAGCGCCAGACCCCAGTAGATAAGCGGCGTGGAGCGAGGCACTTCCGCCTGGGCGAAGAAGATCACGGCCCCCAGTATCAATGTGGAGTAAGTGACAGCGATGATAATCGCCCAGATAGCCTGCTGGCCCATGAAGCGAATAACGGCGCGATACAAACCCAGGCGCAGGAAAACTACCGCACTGACCAGTATCGTGGCCACGCAACAGATGTATTCGGTAACACCCAGGTGGAAATGCATGTGGCCCCAGCGCAAGGCCACAGCGGACCACATCGCAAAGCCGACAAACACCATATCCAGGAATAACAGACAGGCCTGTTTGATGTTGCGTGGTAGCTCTATGAGTTTTTCCAAGGCATCCCGACAACCATCGATGAAGCCAGAGGCAGAGCGCGATAAAAAACTGCTCGAACGATCCAGCACGCCCTCTCCTATTTCCCATACCCATGACGGGCGCACGTTCGTTGCGGTACTGCAGCGCCTTGAGGAAGCCAATACTACGCGAATCTGGCCGTTTTCGCCATGCCCCAAAGCAGTGGAAGATAGGCCAAAATTACCAATAAAATTCCATAGTTAGGCCAGATTTGCACCGCCCAGGCCAGCGGCAACAGCCACAGGGCGTTTAACGCCAGCAGTAGCACATCCACCGCCAGGTGAGAGTCCCGGGATCGACTGAGGCGTTGATAGGCATGGAGGCGGTGGGGTCGGGTGAAGGCCTGCCCACTCACTATGCGCCACACCAGGGTCCAGCTGGCATCGGTGACAAAAACTGCCAGTAACACCAGCCAGCACAGTGGATTAAGCTGGCCCTGCACCGCTCCCAGCAGGGCCAGACCAGCCAGTAAAAAGCCGGTGGGGATGCTGCCTGCATCACCCATAAACAGCCGTGCCGGAGGCCAGTTCCATAACAGGAAGCCGAGATGACTGGCTGCCAGAATCAGGCAAAACAGGGCGTAGCTATAACCGCCTCCCGTCCCCCAGGACAACAGTGCCGCGCTGCAGCAGGCCACAACACACTGGGTCGCAGCGATACCGTCGATGCCATCCATAAAATTATATAAATTCAGTGACCAGAGCATGGCAGTCGTCGCGAGCACCACCAATACCCCGCCGCGCACTATGCTATCCGCCAATACAGGCGACAACAAAGTCGTCGCTACCAATAGACACAGCAAACCATAAACCGCGAAACGCAACCTCACCGACAAACCGCGCAGGTCGTCGATGACACCGAGCGACATGAGAAACAGCGCTGCCACCGCCAGAGTGATAAACCCACCATCCCAGGCTCCCCGCCACAAGGCGGCCAGCAGCAGCCCCGTGACGAATGCCAGTAACAGCGGCACGCCACCTCCGTGGGGAGTGGGTTGCTGGTGGGAACTGCGTTCATTCGGTGTATCCAGGATTTGCCAGCGACGGGCCAGGAGCAGGTACAAACCACACAGGGCGGCGGACAACAGCAGGGTAATCAGCACGACAGTCACGAACCGGAGCCCCGGCCACCCGCGACCATGTCGCTTATCACATCTTCGAGGCGGTTTCCGGGGTGCCAATCCATAACCGCCAGCACTGCTGCATTGCTGTACAACTCAGTTCCGAACAGCTTGTTAAATGTTGTCTGGCCGCCTCCGCCAGAGACCAGGTCAAGCATTGCGGCGCCCAGCCGCCAACCCCAGCGCGGCAGCCAGGCAATCCCCACACCTTTACCACTGGCCTGGCGCAACACGTCGTAAAGAAGGCGGGTACTGTAGGAGCGGCTATCGCAGACTATCCAGGTATGCACGCCCTCGGGCGGGTTGACAGCGATCTTACGCAGCAGATCCACCAGATCCTGCAGCGCCAGCATCGAGCGGGCACCCAGTGCTGGCGGCCGTGGCAAGCCACGCCGCACCCCGGTAGACAGGCGCGTCAGGTTACCTTTGGCGTTGGCGCCGTAAACCAGCGCCGGGCGCAAAATAACCACCGACATGGCAGCGCTGGAAAATTCTTCTCGCAGGGAACATTCCGCCTGCCATTTGGACAGACCATAGGGGTCCACGGGAGGGGCACAATCACTTTCGGAGCGCACCCGTCCGGAACCGGGAGGGCCCATCGCTTTGACACTGCTCAGAAAAACAAAACACTTTACCCCGGCGGCGGCGGCCTGGCGGGCCAGGCTCAACGTAGCTCGATAATTTAGCTGCCTATAGGCCGGTTCCTGCGCCCGCTGATGGGCGATTCCGGCCAGGTGAAATACCACATCGACACCCGCAAGCAAAGTTGCTTCGGGTTCATGTACCGCCAGGTCCAGTGCCTGAGTCGGTGTGCCGTCAGCCAGAGTCGCACCCGTCCTACTCAGCGCGACAACAGGATCGCCCTGGTCAGCCAGTTGCCGGCAAAGTTGGCGTCCGACAAATCCGGTGGCACCGGTAACGAGGCATCTCACGTTATTTAGGGCCTGTTGACACTATCATGAAAAAGGGGGCCAAAGCCCCCCACATGATACGGATGCGGTCGCCTTATTCCAGTGTTATTAATGCACGGTTGTTTTCGAGGGTGGATTTACCAATCCCCTTCACCTCAGTGAGTTCCTCAACAGTGGCAAAGGGCCCGTAGGCCTCACGGTAGCGCACGATCTCCATCGCTCGCGATTGCCCTACCCCATTGAGTCCGGTTGCCAACGTTTGTGCGTCGGCTGAGTTGATATTAACGGTCGCCACAGCGGGTGCTGCAGTGACCTCCTGCGCGAATACTGCGGTACTTCCGGCGAGCAGGCTCGCGCCAAGGGTCAGTGCGACGACCAGGGCGGCCGCCGCGCCAAACTGCCGGGTTAAAAGGATGCGCTCAACCGCCGGTGCGGTCCAGGCATAGACTTGTTTCAGGTATGAATAGTTCATGATGTAATCTCCATATAGGCGAGCTGCGTCCTTGCAGGCATCCGTATCGAAGAAAAGTCTAGCAGTGATCCGGGCCGCAACGGGCGTTGCGACCGCATTTGATGTTACGCGAGTTCAGCATGCACCCGCAGTAACGCAGCAAGAGGATCATCCGCACCAGTCACCGAACGACCGATAACCAGGTAATCAGCGCCCATCGCCACCGCATCGACCGGCGTAACCACACGGCGCTGATCGCCGGCGGCATCACCCGCCAGGCGGATGCCAGGGGTGACCAGGCAAAAATCATCGCCCCGGGCCTGACGCAACTCTGCGGCTTCCAACGCCGAGCAAACCACGCCATCCAACCCGCTTTGTGCCGCCAGCTTCGCCAGACGCAACACGCGCTGTCGGGGTGACTCAGTGTAGCCCAGTTCCAGCAAGTCTTCGTCTGACATGCTGGTAAGCACGGTCACCCCGATCAACAGCGGTTTGCGGGGCAACGACTGCAAGGCCTCCTTCGCTGCCTCCATCATCCGGCGCCCGCCGCCGGCGTGTACATTCACCATCCAGACACCGAGCTCGGCAGCGGCCCGCACAGCGCCTGCTACGGTATTGGGAATATCGTGAAACTTCAGGTCCAGAAACACCTCAAAACCCATTTTCTGAAGTTTTTCTACCAACTGCGGCCCGCAGCGGGTGAACAACTCCTTGCCAACCTTCAGGCGACACAGTTCAGGAGTAAGGCGTTCTGCCAGACTCAGGGCAGGCGCTGCAGCGGCGTAGTCCAGGGCGACGACTACCGGTGTATTCATGAATCCGTTGCGGAGTCGTTGCTGCGTAGCTTGTCCAACTCAGCCCGCGCCTTGGCCAACTTCCGCCTGCAGGAACCGAAAGAAGTCCGCATACGAATCATAATCACTGAGGAGATAAGCATACCCAGCAAACCACCCAGGGCAAATGCGGCGAGAACCCACAGAGCGAGGCTCTTTGGCTCGAAGGTATAAACCAGCAGATCCAGTGGCACCGGCATCTTGTTTTGCAAGGCGAACAACACGCCCACGCCTATGGTGGCCAGCACAATGATAATAGTGAGTATTTTACGCAGAAACTTCATGTGGGTCTTCCAGGTCACCAGTTAGGGATTAAATAAGTGCACTAAAGCCCCATTTGCAACCCCATATTTACCCGCTCTCGCAATTCCTTGCCGGGTTTAAAGTGAGGGACATACTTTCCGGTAAGCTCAACTGCATCCCCAGTCTTGGGATTGCGGCCGCGGCGCGGTTCGCGAAAATGCAGAGAGAAACTGCCGAAACCACGAATTTCTATACGCTCTCCGGCGGATAGCGCCTGGGACATGTGCTCCAGAATCGTCTTTATGGCCAGTTCGACATCCTTGGAGGATAACTGGCTCTGTCTCATTGAAATCGTTTCAATCAATTCGCTTTTGGTCATACAGCCCCCTGTTCAGAGGTTTTCTTATGGGTTGCCATTGTCGAAAGCGTATTGTGGACGCTGGCGAGCTTTTACGCAAGTTGTTATTTTTTAACGGAAAATTGTGCCACTGTCCCGCCACGAGAAGGTCTGTTTCCCTCCCTGGACACGCTACAAGCACAGGGGCGTGCTTGTAGCGTACCCTGATGGGGTATTTCTCAACATCCGCTGCTCGGGGGAAACCAGATAAAGAACAACGAAAAAGGGCCCACCGAAGTGAGCCCTTTAGAGAGTGGACCGAAGCCCGGTACAGCGAATTACTTGTCGTTCATCTGCGCCTTGATCAGGTCACCGATAGTACCCGGTGAGGCCTTTTCCTGCTCGGAGTCTTTCAGGGACTTCACCGCCTCCTTCTCATCATCGTAATCCTTGGCCTTGATAGACAGGGCCAGGCCACGGTTCTTGCGATCCACAGAGATGATCTTGGCTTCGATGGAGTCGCCAACCTTGAACGAGTTGCGAGCATCTTCAACCTTCTCGCGACTGATGTCAGAGGCCTTCAGCACACCCATAACTTCTTCCGCCAGTTTGACGACCACCGACTTCGCGTCAACCTCGATAACTTCACCCACAACGATCGCACCGCGGTCGTTCTCGGCGACATAGTTGCCGAAAGGATCATCTTCGAGCTGCTTGACGCCCAGAGAGATGCGCTCACGCTCGGGGTCGATGGACAGGATAACCGTCTCGAGCTCGTCGCCTTTCTTGTAGTTACGCACGGCCTCTTCGCCAGTTTCGTTCCAGCTGATGTCGGACAGGTGTACCAGTCCGTCAATATTGCCTTCCAGGCCGATGAAGATACCGAAGTCAGTAATAGACTTGATGTTGCCAGAGATCTTGGCACCCTTGGTGTACTGGGAAGCAAAGGCGTCCCAGGGGTTTTGCTGGCACTGTTTGATACCCAGTGAGATGCGACGACGCTCTTCGTCGATATCCAGAACCATCACCTCTATCTCATCGCCCAGGTTGACGATTTTGGAGGGGTGTACGTTCTTGTTGGTCCAATCCATTTCGGATACGTGCACAAGGCCTTCAACACCCTCTTCCAGCTCGGCAAAACAGCCGTAGTCGGTAAGGTTAGTGATGCGCGCCACAACGCGGCTGCCTTCGGGATAACGACCGGTAATTTCAACCCACGGGTCTTCACCCAGTTGCTTCAGACCCAGTGACACGCGATTGCGTTCGCGGTCGAACTTGAGGATCTTGACGTCGATTTCCTGGCCGACTTCCACGATCTCGGAGGGATGCTTGATCCGCTTCCAGGCCATATCGGTAATGTGCAGCAGGCCGTCAACGCCGCCCAGGTCAACAAACGCACCGTAGTCGGTCAGGTTCTTCACGATACCCTTGACGGACATGCCTTCCTGCAGGGATTCCAGCAGGGCGTCGCGCTCGACGCTGTTGGCGGCTTCCATCACGGCACGACGTGAAACCACCACGTTGTTGCGCTTCTGGTCCAGCTTGATGACCTTGAATTCCAGTTCCTTGCCTTCCAGATGCACAGTCTCGCGCACCGGACGCACATCCACCAGAGAGCCCGGAAGGAATGCGCGGATAGTATTGATATCCACGGTAAAGCCGCCTTTGACCTTGCCGTTGATAATGCCGGTGACCACTTCATCGGCTTCGTGGGCCGCCTCAAGGTCTTTCCATGCTTCAGCGCGCTTGGCTTTCTCGCGGGACAGCTTGGTCTCACCGAAACCGTCTTCCACGGTTTCCAGTGCAACCTGTACTTCGTCCCCGATAGTCAGCTTGCATTCGCCACCGGCATCGAGAAATTGGGCACGAGGGATAACACCTTCTGACTTCAGGCCCGCATGTACGGTAACCCACTCGTTATCTATATCGATAACCACGCCGGTGACGATGGCACCTGGCTTCATATCGACGGTTTTCAGACTCTCTTCAAATAGTTCAGCGAAGGATTCGCTCATTACACATTACCTGTTAAATATGATCGGTGGTCTCCCACCTCTGCCGCGCCTCCAGCCGACCCGGGTCATCCACTATAAACTGCCGCTCCAACCCTGACTGGACTCAGTAAGAGAGACAGATGTTTTGCCATTTTAAAAGGAGATAGGCGCTGATAGCGACTTATTAAGGCCTCTTTCTTTCACCTTCAGCATCACCAACGCAAACACATCAGAGATGGGGGCGGCCGTGCTATCGATGACAATGGCGTCCTCTGCGGGCACCAGAGGAGAGGCCTCGCGGCTACTGTCGCGCGCGTCTCTCTCCTCGATATCCTCAAGAAGGCGCGGGAGACTAACATTTTCCCCCTTTGCTAGCAACTGCTTATAGCGGCGCTCCGCGCGCTCAGCGACACCGGCGGTAAGGTAAAACTTAAGTGGCGCCACGGGGAATACCACGGTACCCATATCGCGCCCGTCGGCCACCAGGCCCGGGGAGAGCCGGAACTCCCGCTGCCGTTGTAGCAGGGCCTCGCGCACCGCGGGAATCGCCGCCACGGTGGACGCGCCGCGCCCTCCCTCTTCCGTGCGTATAGCACGGCTTACATCGACACCTTTATAAGCCACCAGTATCTCGCCGTTGGGTGCGGCACGAAAGCTCACACGCAAATGCCTGGCCACCTCGATTACTGCGGGGTGATCTTCCCAGCTAACACCTTCAATCAGGCAGGCCTGACCGGTTACCCGGTACAGGGCTCCACTGTCGAGCAGGTGCCAGCCCAGGGCCTTGGCCAGCATATGACTGATGGTGCCCTTGCCCGCACCGGAGGGGCCATCGACTGTGATAACAGGAACATCTGACACCACTCAGTCCGCCAGGGTCGAGAGCTGCAGGCCCACAGCCCGAGCCAGGGCGTCAAAGCCGGGGAAGGACGTCGCCACATGATCACAATCAAGGATAGAAATCTCACTTTCGGCGCGCAGGGCCGCGATGGCGAAGGACATGGCGATGCGGTGGTCGTGATGGGTATGGATGACACCCCCACCCAGGGAGCCACCCTCAATAACAATGCCGTCATCCAGTACCTCGTTGACAATACCCAGGGTGGTCAGACCTTCAGCCATGGCGGCGATGCGGTCACTCTCTTTGACGCGCAACTCTCTGGCGCCGCGCAGCACGGTACGACCCTCGGCACAGGCCGCCGCGATAAACAGGGCGGGAAATTCATCAATTGCCAATGGCACCTGGTCCTCGGGGATTTCGATTCCCTTGAGGGGCGCGTAGCGCACGCGGATGTCAGCTACCGGCTCGCCACCCACTTCGCGCTCGTTCTTGAGGGTGATATCGGCTCCCATCAATCTCAATATGTTGAGCACACCGATACGCGTGGGATTGATACCCACATGGGTGAGCAACAGGTCGGATCCCCGCGCAATACTGGCGGCCACCAGGAAAAACGCGGCGGATGAAATGTCCGCCGGTATATCTATATTGGTTGCCAGCAGGCTGCCACCACCGGCCAGGGAGATCACGCCATTGTCACTGGTGACTTCGTAGCCAAAACCACGCAGCATGCGCTCAGTGTGATCGCGGGTCGCAGCGGGTTCTGTGACGGAGGTGCAACCCTCACCGTATAACCCGGCCAGCAGTACGCAGGACTTTACCTGGGCACTCGCCATCGGCAAATCATAATGAATGCCGGTCAAGGCCCGGCCGCCGGCAATGTTCAGGGGCGGCCGACCGCCCTCCTGCCCCTGGATATCGGCTCCCATCAGGGACAGGGGGTCTATCACCCGCCCCATTGGCCGCCCGCACAGGGAGGTATCCCCGGTCAGCTGCGTATCGAACAACTGGCCCGCCAACAGGCCCGATAACAGCCGGATACTAGTGCCCGAGTTACCCAGGTCCAGGGCCGCACCGGGCGGTTTCAAACCCCACATACCAACACCGTGGATAATGACCCGGCCGTCATTGGGGCCTTCTATCTCTACCCCCATCGCACGAAAAGCAGCCACCGTGGCCAGCGCATCTTCACCCTCCAGGAAGCCACTGACCCGCGTGATCCCCTCAGCCAGCGCACCGAGCATGATGGCGCGGTGGGAAATGGATTTGTCGCCGGGGACTCTAACCTCGCCCCCGATGGCACCACCGGGCAATAACTTGAATTCCATAGTGTTTCTCTCAGGGTTTCTGTTTGCTGCGCTGCGCCAGGATAGAGGAAAATTCATCTCGGGCCTGCTTGGCACGACTGAAAGTGTCAAACAGCTGCTCTGCATTCGCTGTCGCCACCGCATTGCGCAGGCGACCCAGGTGTTCACTGAAGGTGTCGATGGAGTCCAGCAGGGCCACTCTATTGGCAATGGCGATATCGCGCCACATTGCCGGGTCGCTGGAAGCGATTCGGGTAAAGTCGCGAAATCCCCCCGCGGCGAAGCGAAAAATATCATCACTGGCATCGGATTGGGCCAGGGCATCTACCAGGGTATAAGCCAGCACATGCGGCAGATGGCTGGTAGCAGCCAGCACCGCATCGTGCGCGGTCACGGTCATATCCACCACCTCGGCGCCGACACTCTCCCACATGGCGCGAATCAGTGCCACCGCCGCCGGATCGTTACCCTCGACCGGCGTGAGGATCACCCGGTGGTCGACAAACAAGTCGGCGTTCGAGGCGTCCACGCCACTGCGCTCAGAACCCGCTATGGGATGACCCAACACCAACTGCGGTGGCATACGGCCCTCCCACGCCTGCTGTGCGGCGCACAGTATATTCCCCTTGACGCTGGCCACATCGGTAATAACAGGGCCCCCGGTGCGGCCCGCCAGCCTGGACAGTATCTGCCGCAGCATATCTGAGGCTATCAGAGTAGGCGTGCAGACCACCATAATATCCGCCTGCTCGATGGCTTCATCCAGATCCAGGGTAAAGTCATCGATGACGCCCAGTTCCATTCCGCGACGCAAGGAGGACTCCCTGTGCTCGTAACCGATGAAGCGCCGGCTAAAGCCGCTGTCGCGTAAAGCCCGCGCCAGGGAACCACCAATCAGGCCCAGGCCAAGGATAACGACAGTGTTCGATGGGTAACTCATAGCGACTAGAGCACCGCCTGCGGATAAGACCCCAGGGGCTTCAGCAAAATAGACTGCTCTTCCAGTTCACTCACGATAGCGGCGATATTGTCGTCCTGCAGATGACCCTCAAACTCAATGAAAAATACATAGGCCCACTTCTCCGTACGCGAGGGCCGCGTATCGATACGGGTCAGGCTGATGCCGCCGCGCCGAAATGGCTCCAGCAAGGTGAACAGCGCGCCGGGTTTATTGCGGCTGGAGACGATAATGGAGGTCTTGTCGCGGCCGCTGGGCGGCACTTCCTCGCGCCCGATTATCAGGAAGCGGGTGGTATTATCCACATAGTCCTCGATATGCGCGGCCACTTTGTCCAGATGGTATAGCTCGGCCGCCATATCGCCGGCCACCGCGGCCACCCCGGGAATCTCAGCCGCCATACGAGCCGCCTCACCGTTGCTACTCACCGCCTCTCGTTCAATATTGGGCCAGTGCTTATCCAGCCAGTTGCGGCACTGGGCCAGGGCCTGCTGGTGGGCACATATTCGAGTAATACTCTGCTCGTTGGTATGCCCGGCCACCAGCAAATGATGGCCTATGCGCAACTCCACTTCACCAGAGATTTTCAGTGACGAGTCCATGAAGTTATCCAGAGTGTGGCTCACCATGCCCTCTGTGGAATTCTCCACCGGCACCACGCCGTAGTTACACTCGCCGGACTCCACCTGGCTGAATACCGTGTCAATTGTCGGCTGGGGTATGCAGACGGCCGCATGGCCAAAATGCTTATTGGACGCCTCCTGGGTAAAAGTGCCCTCGGGTCCCAGATAGGCGACTTGTAGCGGTTTTTCCAGCGCCAGGCAGGCCGACATGATTTCACGAAAGATATGGGCGACCGTCTCGCCAGCCAGCGGCCCCGGGTTGCGCTTGATGATGCTCATCAATACCTGGGCCTCGCGCTCCGGGCGATAATAAACCACCTCCGCGTCCGGTTCGCCGCGTTCCTGCGCCGCCTGAATCTCCGTCAGCTTGATAGCGGCCACGCGCTGTGCGCACTGCGCCCGACGATTGATCAGCGCCTGAATTTCCTGGTCTATGGCATCTATATCCGCCCTGACCTGATCGAGATCCCTGGTGTCTGCCATGCTCTGGAGCCCTGTCAACCGTTGCGTTGCTCGAAGTCCTGCATAAAGGCAATCAGTGCATCAACCGCCGCCTCGCTTACCGCATTGTAGATGCTGGCGCGCATTCCGCCCACCGAACGGTGTCCCTTGAGATTCAGCAGGCCCGCCGCCTCGGACTCCTGCAGGAACTGCTTGTCCAGGCCCGCATCCGCCAGAGTAAAGGGCACATTCATCAGCGAACGGCTGGCCAGTTCCACCGGGTTGGCATAAAAAGCACTGCCGTCGATGGCGCCATACAATTTGTGTGCCTTGCGTCGATTGATCGCCTCCATCGCCTCCAGGCCGCCACCTTGTTGCAGCCAGTCAAACACCAGACCCGACAGGTACAGTGCATACGTCGGCGGTGTGTTGTACATGGAGTCGTTATCCGCGGCGGTCTGCCAGTTGAGCATGGCGGGACACTTGGCATCCGCATTGCCCAGCAGGTCGCGGCGCACAATCACCAGGGTGAGACCGGCCGGTCCGATATTCTTCTGGGCACCGGCGTAAATTACCCCAAAATCATCAACCCTGAGAGGGCGGGACAAGATAGTGGACGACATATCCGCCACCAGCGGCACCTGTACCTGTGGGGTCCAGAAATACTCTACGCCACCAATGGTCTCATTGGGCGTGTAGTGCAGATAGGCCGCGTCCGCGCCCGTGTGCCAGCTATCGCGCGGCGGTATGGTGAAAAAATTTGTATCTTCAGAAGACGCCGCCACATTGACATCACAGTAGCGCTTCGCCTCGGCGATAGCCTTCTTCGACCACTGCCCGGTGTTGATGTAGTCGGCGCCGCCCTTGCCCCCAAGCAGGTTAAGCGGTACAGCGGAGAACTGCATGCTGGCACCGCCTTGCAGGAACAATACGGCATAATCGTCCGATATACCCAGTAAATCACGCAGGGTCTGCTCAGCGCGCTGCGCCACACCCACGACCTCAGGACTGCGGTGGCTCATTTCCATCAGGGACAGGCCTTTGCCATGCCAGTCCAGCATTTCATCACGAGCTGTTTCCAGTACCGGCTCAGGCAAAGACGCCGGTCCGGCGCAAAAGTTGTAACAACGGGTCATGGTGCTTGTTTCCCTGGAATCTGGAGAGGCGGCGGGCTTCTACGCGTCGCCGTCTTCTGTTTCGTTTTCGAACACCACCTCGGGAGCCGGCTCATCGATGCGCTCAACCCCCACCAGGTGCTCGTCTTTTTTGGTGCGGATGACGCGTACGCCCTGGGTATTGCGACCCAGCACCGACACCTCGTCGGTACGGGTTCTAACCAGGGTGCCCTGATTTGAGATCAACATCAGTTCGTCGCCCTCAAATACCTGCACCGCACCGACCAGCTTGCCATTACGGCTGCTGGTAGACATGGCAATGACACCCTTGTTGCCGCGACCCTTGGTGGGGAAGTCCTCGATCACGGTGCGCTTGCCGTAGCCGTTCTCACTGACGGTGAGTACCTTGCCATCCGCACGCGGAATAATCAGGGAGATCATGCTGTGGCCATCGCCCAGGCGAATACCACGCACACCTCTGGCGGTACGGCCCATGGCGCGCACATCTTGCTCTTTGAAACGCACCGCTTTACCTTCACTGCTGAACAGCATGACATCACAGTCGCCTACCGTGATGGCGGTTCCCACCAGCACGTCGCCCTCGTCCAGCTCCAGGGCGCGCAGGCCCACACTGCGCTGGCGAGCAAAATTGGTCAGGGCGGTTTTCTTGACCGTACCATTAGCGGTTGCCATAAAGATGTAGTGCCCTTCGGTGTACTCTTCCACCGGCAGGATGGATGTCACCCGCTCGCCCTCTTCCAGGGGCAACAGGTTGACCATGGGCCGGCCGCGGGAATTCCGCCCGGCCAGCGGTATCTGGTATACCTTCAGCCAGTAGACCTTACCCAGGTTGGAGAAGCACAGGATAGTGGCGTGGGTGCTGGCGATCAGCAGGTGTTCGACAAAATCTTCATCTTTAACGGCGGTGGCGGACTTGCCCATACCACCACGGCGCTGGGCCTGGTAATCCGTCAGGGGCTGGGTCTTGGCATAGCCCCCGTGGGAGATGGTAACCACCCGGTCTTCCTCAGTGATCAGGTCCTCCACCGTCAGGTCGTGTTGGGACGCGGTAATTTCGGTGCGACGCTCATCACCGTACTCGGCGACTATGGCTTCCAGTTCCTCGCGTATCACCAGCTTCAAACGCTCCGAATCCCCCAGGATATCGAGAAAATCAGCGATTTCCCGCAATCTCTCCTGGTATTCATTGAGCAGTTTTTCATGCTCCAGCCCGGTCAGGCGATGCAGGCGCAGATCCAGAATAGCCTGGGCCTGTACCGGCGACAGATAATAGTTACCATCGCGCAGGCCGTACCGGGACTCCAGGTTATCCGGGCGGCAGGCGTCACTGCCCGCGCGCTCCAGCATGCCGATGACATCCCCAGGCTCCCAGAACTGCGCCAGTAACTTCTCCCTGGCCTCTGATGAACTGGCAGAGGCCTTGATCAGTGCGATAACCGGATCGATATTAGTCAGCGCGATAGCCAGGCCTTCCAGTATATGGCCGCGCTCGCGAGCCTTGCGCAACAGGTATACGGTGCGCCGCGTCACCACTTCACGGCGGTGACGAACAAAGGCCTCGAGGATCTCCTTGAGATTCAGGATCTTCGGCTGGCCATCTACCAGCGCCACCATATTAATGCCGAATACGGACTGCAACCCGGTTTGGGCATAGAGATTGTTGAGCACCACATCGCCGATTTCGCCACGGCGCAGCTCGATGACAACACGCATGCCGTCCTTGTCGGACTCGTCGCGCAACTCGGTAATGCCCTCTATCTTCTTGTCCTTGAACAGCTCAGCGATGCGCTCAATCAGACGGGCCTTATTCAACTGGTAGGGTAGTTCGTGGATAAGGATGATGTCCTTCCCACGTTTTTCATCCTGGATAACCTCCGCCCGCGCCCGCACATAGATGCGGCCACGACCGGTGCGATAGGCCTGGATGATGCCGGCGCGGCCATTGATAATGCCGGCAGTGGGGAAATCGGGGCCGGGGATGTGCTCCATGAGCTCGTCCACCGTCAATTGCGGGTTCTCAATCAATGCCAGACAACCACTGATCACTTCGTTGATGTTATGCGGCGGGATATTGGTAGCCATACCCACGGCGATACCGGAGGAGCCGTTGATCAACAGATTGGGGACGCGGGTGGGCATCACCACCGGAATACGCTCGGTGCCGTCGTAGTTGTCGACGAAGTCCACGGTCTCCTTGTCGAGATCCGCCAATATCGAGTGGGCGATTTTGCGCATGCGAATCTCGGTATAACGCATGGCGGCGGCGGAATCCCCGTCCACGGAGCCAAAGTTACCCTGGCCATCCACCAGCATATAGCGCAGTGAAAATGGCTGGGCCATGCGTACTATGGCTTCATACACCGCGGAATCGCCGTGGGGGTGGTATTTACCGATAACATCGCCCACCACACGCGCCGATTTTTTGTAGGCCTTGTTCCAGTCATTATTGAGCTCGTTCATCGCGAACAGGATGCGCCGGTGCACAGGCTTGAGACCGTCTCGCACATCGGGCAGGGCCCTTCCGACGATCACACTCATGGCGTAATCGAGATAGGACTGCTTCATCTCGTCCTCGATATTGACGAGAACGATTTCTTTGGCTATTTCACCCATGTACAACGGTTTCCTTGAGTCCCTGCGAAAAGGCTTTACGGCAGCGGCCGAGCCTCTATAACGGGCGCTTCAAAGCCGCGCAGACAGCATTGCGCACGCCCGAAAACAAACCGCTGATTATACGCGAAGATGCCCCCTTCTCGCCATGTTTTTGCAGTCTTTCGCCGCAATTCGGGCCGCTCTGGCGCATTTGCGGTTATACTTGCGCGCGGACGCCCGAATTACAGCATAATAACCGCCATCTGGCGATTTTTTAACCAGTCGCAGACGCGCAGGGAACAGCAATCACGCGCCATGAGCCCGCTACCACAAACCGCTGATATGCTGCTTCATCCGGATTGGATTGTACCGGTGGTACCGCGCGGCGCGATACTGGAAAACTACAGTCTCGCGCTGACCAAAGACCGCATTACAGCTCTGCTACCGCGCCGCGAAGCCCATGCAATTGACGCCCGGCAAGTACTGGAATTACCCGGACACGCCCTGCTTCCCGGCCTTATTAACTGCCATGGCCACGCCGCCATGAGCCTGTTACGCGGTTATGCGGACGACCAACCCCTGATGCCCTGGCTGGAGCGGCATATCTGGCCCGCCGAAGCCGCCCACGTGAGCGCACAATTCGTGCGCGACGGAACCGAACTGGCCATCGCCGAGATGATCCGTTCGGGCACCACGACTTTCAGCGACATGTACTTTTTCCCCGACAGCTGCGCCGCCACCGCCGAGCGCCTGGGCATGCGCTGTCAGATCACCTTCCCCGTCCTCGACTTTCCCACCATCTGGGCCCGCGACCCGGACCAATACATCAGCAAAGGGCTGGCCCTGCGCGACGACATCAAACACAGCAAGCTGGTGTCACTGGGGTTTGGACCCCATGCGCCCTACACCGTATCCGAAATCAACCTGGTGAAAGTGGCCACCCTGGCAGCAGAGCTTGATGTGGCAGTACAAATCCACCTGCACGAAACGGCCAGTGAGGTGCTGCTGGCAGTCGAGCAACACGGCGAACGACCGTTGGACACGTTGCACCGGCTGGGTCTGCTCGGCCCCAGGACCCAATGCGTGCACATGACCGACCTGGGAGACCAGGATATTGCCCTGTTGGCGTCCACCGGCGCCCATGTCGTGCACTGCCCACAATCCAATATGAAACTGGCCTCCGGCGCCTGCCCGGTGAGTAAATTGCTGGACAAAGGCGTCAACGTGGCCCTGGGCACCGACAGCGCCGCCAGCAACAATGGCCTCAACCTGTTTGGCGAGATAAAGGCAGCAGCCCTGCTGGCCAAACTACAGTCCCGGGAGGCCACTGCACTGCCCGCTGCTGAGGCACTGGCCATGGCAACCATCAACGGCGCCCGGGCACTGGGCATGGAAGACAGCATCGGCAGTCTGGAGGTGGGCAAGCAGGCGGACCTGATCGCCGTGGACCTGAGCGGACCCGAGACCCAACCCCTTTATAACCCCCTGTCACAACTGGTTTATGCCAGCAATGGCAGCCAGGTGAGCCACAGCTGGATTGCCGGAGAGATGGTGATGGCACAGCGACAACTCACACACATAGATCTGCCCGCCCTGGCTGCACGTACCCGGGGCTGGCAGGCGCGCATCAGCAATACAGCAGGCCACGAGAAATGAACCAGAGCATGAATGTAGATCCACAGGAAATCGCCAAATTCGAGGCCTTGGCCTCGCGTTGGTGGGATCGCAACAGTGAGTTTAAAGCGCTGCACGAGATCAATCCCCTGCGCGCCAATTATATCGACCAGCACTCACCGGTCGCCGGCAAGCGCCTGGTCGATGTGGGCTGCGGTGGCGGCATTCTGGCCGAGTCCATGGCCCAACGCGGCGCCACGGTCACCGGTATCGACATGGGCGAAGCGCCGCTATCTGTGGCGCAACTGCACGGGTTGGAGTCGGGTGTAGAGGTGAACTACCTGCAATCCACGGCCGAACAGCTGGCGGAGCGCGAAGCCGGGAATTATGACATCGTCTGCTGCCTGGAAATGCTGGAGCACGTGCCCGATCCGGCCTCTGTAATCGCCGCGTGCGCGGCCCTGGCGCAACCCGGCGGGTCCTTGTATTTCTCTACCATCAACCGCAACCCCAAAGCCTATCTCTTTGCCATAGTCGGCGCCGAGCATATTTTGCAACTGCTGCCCGCGGGCACGCACGAATACGCCAAGTTCATCAAGCCTTCAGAGCTGGCCGGCTGGATTCGAAAAGCCGGCCTGGCGCTGGCGGATATGACCGGCCTTATCTACAACCCCCTGACCAAACACTACCGCCTGAACCCGAAAGACGTGAGCGTGAATTACATGGTACGCGCGGTAAAACCCGCTTGAAGGGCGGCCCACCAGAAGCTGGCCCGCCAAGGAGCCTGCCGCAAAACCTGAAAGCCGTCATTTTCGACCTGGATGGCACGCTGGTAGACACCGCTGACGAATTTGTACCGGTTGTACAAGCCCTGCGAGCTGAGCACGGCCATGGGGAAATGGACCCGCAACGCATCCGTGCCTCGGTCTCCAACGGCGCCCGGGCACTGGTCAGCCTGGGGCTGGATATGAGCGAGGACGCGCCGGAATTCGAGAGTAAACGCCTGCGCCTGTTGGAGCTGTACAGCGAGGTACTGGGCAGCATCGCCAAACCCTACCCCGGTATAGCATCACTGCTGGGAGAGCTGCACATAAGGGGCATAGCCTGGGGTATCTCAACCAACAAACCACGGGCCTACACCGAGCCACTGCTACAGCGGCTGAACATTCAGCCCCAACCTGGCAGCGTAGTGTGCCCCGACGACGTAAGCGAGCGCAAGCCACATCCCGAATCCCTGTACCTCAACTGCAGGGAATTGAACTGTTCGCCCAGTGAGGCAATTTACGTGGGCGATCACCAACGCGACATCGAAGCCGGACGGCGCGCCGGTATGTACACCATTGCGGCGACCTACGGCTACATAGAACCGGACGACGACCCCTACAACTGGGGGGCCAACACCCATGCCGGGTGCAGCACTGAATTACTCAGTTTAATCCTGGGTCAGTAGAGCCTGGTAGAGATAGAGCACACAACATGGAAATATTAACCGCCCCCGCTGATTATGCACCCCGCGCCGACCTGTTAACGGGCAAAACCATTGTTGTCACAGGCGCCGGCGACGGTATCGGCCGGGCTGCGGCCCTCAGCTACGCTCAACACGGCGCAACCATCATTTTACTGGGCCGCACGGGCCACAAGCTTGAAGCTGTGTATGACGAGATAGAGGCGGCCGGCGGACCCCGACCGGGCTTCATTGAACTGGACCTGGCCACAGCGGCCGAAGAAAACTACCAGACCCTGTCCGACAACCTGGCCACCGAATTTCCTTACCTGGACGGCCTCCTGCACAACGCCGGTATCCTGGGAGACCGACGCCCGATTGAAAGCGCGGGCTACGCCAGCTGGCAGCAAGTCATGCAGGTCAACGTCAATGCCCAGTTTCTACTGACGCGCTATCTGCTACCTCAGTTGCAAGGGGCACCTGCGGCCTCCATCGTATTTACATCATCCGGGGTGGGTCGCACCGGCAGAGCCTACTGGGGTGCCTATGCGGCATCCAAGTTTGCCACTGAGGGCTTTATGCAGGTGCTGGCCAGTGAATTGGAAAACACGTCGAAGGTAAGGGTAAACAGCCTCAATCCAGGGGCGACCAATACCAGCATGCGCAGAACCGCCTACCCGGCGGAAACACCCACGGACAATCCCGCACCGCAGGACATTATGCCGGCTTATCTATTTTTAATGGGAGATGACAGCGCGGGAATCACCGGTATGGCATTCGACGCGCAGTAAAGCTCGACGCCCCGGATATTTGTTTTTGCTCCCACCGCCGTATTTGTGCGAAAAGCTGTTAAAAAAAGAATCTACTGGCCTCGAAAGATCGAGTTGTGGTCAGAATGGCTCAGGATTTACCACGCGAACGGGAAGGTGCACGACCTTTGCGCTTGTTGAACTGCCGCTCCATCACCTCGCGCTCTTTGGCCGTACCGCGTTTCATGTCCTTCATCGGCAGCCCGGCCATGCGATACAGGCTCTTGATCTCTTTCAGTTCCATCTCCACCCACTGCCCCTGCTTGACCCTGGAGGGGATAAACACTTCGCCGTAGCGCACGCGCTTGAGACGCGAAACCGTAAGGCCCTGTGATTCCCACAGGCGCCTGACCTCACGGTTACGACCTTCCATAAGTACCACATAGAACCAGCGGTTGATGCCTTCACCGCCGCCGTCCTGTATGTCGGCAAAGCGTGCGACTCCGTCGTCCAGCATGACGCCCTCGATCATACGCTGCAGCATTTCCTTCTGCACATTGCCCATGACCCGCACCATATATTCGCGTTCGATATTGGAAGACGGGTGCATCAGGGCGTTGGCCAGGTCACCATCGGTGGTAAACAGCAACAGACCGGATGTATTGAAATCCAGGCGCCCTATGGAAATCCAGCGGCCTGATTTCAGCTTTGGCAGGCGCTGAAATACCGTGCGACGACCCTCCGGGTCGCTACGGGTACAAACCTCACCGGTGGGTTTATGATAGAGAATACAACGGGCTTGTTGGGCACCCTCGCGCGCCAGCGGCTTGCCATCCACGGCGATACTGGTGCGGTCGTCCACCCGGTCACCCAGCCTGGCCACCTTGCCGTTGACCGCTATGCGCCCCTCCTCTATCCACCGCTCCATCTCACGGCGGGAACCAAGGCCGGCGCGGGCCAATACTTTTTGTAGTTTTTCGCCCGCTTTGGTCACCGGCCGTGCCGGCTCTTGTGTCGCGGGACCCTTGCGGGGTCTCTTGGCCATGTCAGTTTTCCGTCAGGCCTGAGATTCTGGCTTGGTTGGTTCTTCATCGGCGTACCCACCATCAGTCTCGCCACCCTCAACCTGTGTGCCCCCACTGTCGAGCGCAGGCGCAGGCGCTTCCTGCGCGGTGACTGGCTCCTGCCCTACCAACTCCATGGAGGCGGCGCGGGACTGGAGTTGGTCCGCGGCCTCGGACAGGGTTACCGGCTCCGCCGGCACCTCTTTCAGTGGCGGTGTGTGCTCGGTGCCACCAACGACGGTCAACTCCGGTCCATCTCCACCACTGTCTGCGGCATCACTGCCAGCCCCTTTCGGAGCGGGTTCGCTGAACCCAAGCTCAGCGTTCAGCGTCTCCAGATCGCGAATTTCCGCCAGAGCAGGTAGTTGATCCAGGCTTTTAAGGTTGAAATAGTCCAGAAACTGGCGCGTGGTGGCGTACATGGCGGGCCGACCCGGTACATCCCGGTGCCCCACCACGCGTATCCACTCGCGTTCGTGCAAGGTCTTGACGATATTGGAGCTCACCGCAACTCCTCGTATTTCCTCGATCTCACCGCGGGTAATCGGCTGCCTGTAGGCAATCAGGGCCAGGGTTTCCAGCAGTGCCCTGGAATATTTCTGGGGTCGCTCGTGCCACAGGCGGGCCACCCAGGTGCTCAGGGACTGGCGCACTTGATAGCGGAAGCCGCTGGCCACCTCCTGTAATTCAAAACCCCGGTCTTCACAACGCTCCGCCACTTCTTTGAGTGCTTCACGAATCGCCACATTTTCAGGGCGCCCGCATTCCTCAAACAGGTCCGCCAGCTGGGCAACAGTGAGCGGCCTTCCCGCCGCCAGCAAAGCCCCTTCAATAATCTGCACCAACCCTATGTCTGACATGTTACTCCGCCCTTGCCTTGACGTGGATGGGACCGAAACTTTCAGTCTGCACGATCTCCACCAGTGATTCCTTGATGAGCTCCATAATTGCCAGAAAAGTCACAATCACTCCCAGGCGGCCCTCCCGCTCGGTAAACAGTGCGACAAAGGGCACAAACTGCTGACCGGACAGCCTGTCCAGCACCTCGCTCATACGCTCCCGGGTAGACAGGGCCTCGCGCTGGATGTGATGGCTTTCCAACATGTCCGCCCGACGCATAACCCCGCCCAGGGCCAACAGCAACTCGCGCATGTCCACATCCGGATTCGGGCGTGTGCGGTTGATATTCGGGGGATTGGCGCTACCCACCCAGGTATCGCGCTCCATACGGGGTATTTCCTCAATATCTTCAGCCGCCTTCTTGAATCGCTCGTACTCCTGCAGGCGCCGAATCAGCTGTGCCCGTGGGTCTTCCTCGTCATCTTCCACCTCGCCGGAACGCGGCAGCAGCATACGCGACTTGATCTCGGCCAGCATCGCCGCCATCAACAGGTACTCGCCCGCCAGTTCAAACTGCATGGCGTCCATCAGGTCTACATAGTGCATGTACTGCTCGGTGACCCTGGAGACGTCGATCTCCAGGATATCCAGGTTCTGCCGCTTGATCAGATACAGCAACAGGTCCAGCGGCCCTTCGAAGGCCTCCAGGAAAACTTCCAGCGCCTGGGGCGGAATATACAAATCTTTAGGTAATTCGGTAACCGCCTGACCCATCACCACGGCAAAAGGCATTTCTCCCTGCTGCGGCTGGACTATCGGGTGGGACGGTGTGGCGGTGAACTGCGGGACATCTTGCCCTGCCGGTGCGCCGGCCTGAGCTTCGTTATTGGTTTCATTGACTGACACAGAACTTACCTGCTTTTATGTACGAGTCAGTATACCTCACTAATTCTCAAAAGGGGTGATATCTCCTTTGCCAGCACGTAATACCAGAGGCGTTTCATCGGCCAGATCCACCACGGTTGTGGCCTCCATTCCACAGTAGCCGCCATCGATCACCAGATCAACATCGCGCTCCAGGGTGGCGCGAATGTCGTAGGGATCGATCAGGGGGAGTTCATCGCCGGGCATGATCAGGGTTACGCTCATTAATGGCTCGCCCAGGTCTTCCAGCAGGGCCGCTGCTATATGGTTGTCGGGGACCCGCAGGCCGACAGTTTTGCGCTTTGGGTGCATCAGGCGCTTGGGCACTTCCGAGGTCGCTCGCAGGATGAAGGTATACGGGCCCGGGGTGCAATGACGCAACAGGCGATAGGCCGTGTTATCCACCCTGGCGTAGGTGGCAATTTCTGACAGGTCCCGACATACCAGGGTGAAATTGTGCCTGTCGTCCAGCTTGCGGATACGACGAATGCGATCCAGGGCGCTCTTATCGCCGATATGGCAACCCAGGGCGTAGGCCGAGTCGGTAGGATAGACCACCACCCCACCGCTGCGGATGATATCCACCGCCTGGCGGACCAGGCGAGCCTGGGGATTGTCGGGATGAATCTGGAAAAACTGGCTCACGTACGCTTTCTCTCAGGATCTGTCAGGGATTAGTGCTCCAACCACCTGATAAGTTAGGATCAGTGCCTACCAGGCGGCCCAATGCTGCGTTGCAGTCGTTTGACATGGGCCCAGCTTTATCGGGCACTATGCCTGCGCCCATCGTTCCCAGACGCCGCGCAAGCCCTCAAGCTGCGGCAATTCTACACCGAGTTGCGGGCTGTAGGGGGCATCCCGGTGAAAATCACTGCCGATGGAGGCCTCCATCTCAAATTCCGCCGCAAGACGCTTGAGCTGGGTGGTCTGGTCCGCGCTCTGGTAGCCGCTGAGCACCTCGATGCCACTGCCACCGGCAGCCATAAAATCCACCACCAGGCGCCGCAGCTTCATCCGTGTAAAACGATACTTGAGGGGGTGGGCGATAACAGCCGCACCACCAGAGGCTTCGATCCACTGCGTAACCTCGGCCAATTCCGGCCAGAACGCTTTGACGTCCCCGGTTTTGCCCTGGCCCAGATACTTGTCAAAGGCCTGGCTGTGGTCCGTCACATGACCTTGCGCCACCATCCAGGCGGCAAAGTGGGGGCGACCAAGCTGGCTGCCACTCGCCTCGGCCAGGGCGCCTTCCAATGCACCGCTGAAACCCAGCGCCTCCAGCTGACTGCCGATTTTCTTGCCCCGGTCACACCGCGCCTTGGCCAGTACTGCCAAGCCCTCGAGCATGGCCGCATGCTCACTATCGACACCCAGTCCCACCACATGCACGGTAGTGCCCGACCAGCGGCAGGAAAATTCAATACCCTGGATAAGCCGCATGTCGCCTGGATTGCGCGTATAATAAGCGGCCGCTGCCCGATATCCGGCCACCGTATCGTGGTCGGTAATGGCCAGTAGAGCAATTTTCCTGGCCAGGGCTCGATCGATCACTTCACAGGGCGCCAGGGCGCCGTCAGAAGCATTAGTATGGGTATGGAAGTCGATCAACACAATCTTTACACTTGTCGGTTCGGCCAGGCAGGCTAACAGGAATTACGCATGGTACCAGTCGGAGCACAATATAATCCATGAAGCAATTACTTGAATTTATTCCTATCGCGTTGTTTTTCATTACCTACCAACTCAAAGGTGAAAGCGTTGCCGTGGGTGGCTGGGAGTACACTTTCGATGGGATGTTCTCCGCAACAGCGGTACTCATGATCGCCACGGTACTGCAAGTGGTCACTACCTACGCCCTGACCCGCGAGTTTGAAAAACGCCTGATGTGGCTGCTGCTGGCGGTGATGGTGTTCGGCGGCGCTACCCTGATATTCCGCAACCAGATGTTCATTCAGTGGAAACCCACTATCTTCAACTGGGTGCTGGCAGTGGCTTTTGGCGCCTCCGGGTTTGTCGGCGACAAGAACCTGATGGAGCGCACCCTGGGCAGCCAGATCCACCTGCCCAAGGCGGTATGGGCCAAACTCAACCTGTTGTGGGTATCTAATTTCGCCATTGTCGGCGGCCTCAACCTGGTGGTGGCCTACGGCTACAGCGAAGACGCCTGGGTCAGTTACAAACTGTATTCCGCCATTGGTTTCACCCTGCTGCTGACCATTTTGACAGCACTGCTGATCAGCCCGCACCTGAAAGATGAACAACCGGAAGAGCCAGTAAAAGACTAATGTAAATGCACACTAGCGCACCAACCACCCCCGATCCGACGGGCAGTGCTGTTGCTCAATGGTCGTTTACGCCGCTAAGAAGAGTCGTCCGCAGAGGGAATACGCACATTGCGTGATGGTACAACGGTGGAAATGGCATGTTTGTAAACGACTTGTGTATTGACATTTTTCAAGGTCAGGATGAACTGATCAAAACTTACAATCGTCCCTTGCAATTTGATGCCATTCTTCATGAATATTGAGACCGGTATCCGCTCTTTACGCAGTGCGTTTAGGAAAGGGTCTTGTATGCTCTGTTTCTTATCCACTGAGAGTTCCTTACTGGCCGCTATCGTACAAACATAGGCTATTTCGTTCCTCGAAACAACCAGGTGAACGCTGTTGGGTATCGCGTTCCAATCCTGACTGGCTTACGGCGGACATCGATGGACAAAACATAACACACTGAGCCGAAATCCTTAGGCAATTTTTGTGCGGAGACTGTAGAATCCATGCAATTCAATCGTTTAGAGCCCGCCTATGTACTACGCCATCCTCTGTGAAGATATAGAAAACAGCCTGCCTCTACGCCAGGCTGCCCGTCCGGCCCACCTGGAACGCATCCAGCAACTGGTAGACCAGGGCAGGCTGTTCGCTGCGGGGCCACACCCCGCCCTGGATACGGAGGATCCCGGCGCAGCCGGATTCACCGGCAGCCTTATCATCGCTGACTTCGACAGCCTGGAAGCCGCTACCGCGTGGGCTGACTCAGACCCCTACGTCGATACCGGGGTATTCAGTAAGGTCACCGTCAAGCCCTACAAGCTGGTATTACCCTGAGCTTAAATTTGCTCGCCATCGGAGTACACAAGCGCTCCAACCACCCTCAAAAGAAGGAACATATTTTGCGACCCGCCGTACCTTTATTACTATTATTCCTGTTGCTGACTGGCGCTGCCCAGGCACAGGATATCCGCTACGTAAGCGATAAACAGTTCGTTCCCCTACGCAGCGGCGCCGGCAATGACTATCGTATTACAAACCGCGGCCTTCCCTCGGGCACGCGCCTCACGGTGGCTCGCACTTCAGATGACAAACTGTGGGCGGAAATAACCACCGATCGCGGCACCAGCGGCTGGATCCGCACCCAGTACCTGATGCAGGATGTTCCCGCCCAGAGCAAAGTGGATGCGGCAATTGCACGCGCGGAAAAAGCCACTGCGCAGAGTGCGGCACTGACGACAGAGGTTGAGGCACTTCAGGGTGAGCGTGCTGAGCTGCTCAATCAACTCGCCAGTAATGACTCTGAATTAGGCACTGTCTCCGAGCAGTTCACCCAGCTCAAGCAGATTTCCGGCAACGCCGTGCAACTGGATGTGGACAATCGTCGACTGGTGGAAGATACGGAAAACCTGCGCTCTGAAGTAGAAATGCTGAAGGCGGAAAATCTGCGACTGCAGGACAAACTGGGAAGTGAAGACTTTCTGAACGGTGCCCTGGCGGTACTGCTAGGCGTTATCATAGCCCTGGTGGCGCCCCGCCTCGTACCCAAGCGGCGCAAGAGCTCCAGTTGGGCCTAATATTTTGCCATTAAAAGGAAAATAACGTGTTGAAATCGTTTTTGCTGTGCCTGTCGCTACTGCTGTCACCCGCTTTGGTCGCCGGAGAAACCACCCTGCCCAACCCCCAGGTTGTGATAGAAACCAGCGAGGGCTTTATCACGCTGCGCTTGTTTCGCGACAAGTCTCCCGTAGCCGTGGATAACTTCCTGAACTATGTGGACAGTGGCTACTATAACGGCACCATATTCCACCGGGTAATTTCCAACTTTATGATCCAGGGCGGCGGTTTTCTGCCTGACATGTCACAAAAAGCCAGCGGGGAGCCCATCGTCAATGAATCAGAAAATCGTTTACACAATACCCGTGGTACGATCGCCATGGCCCGCACCAGCGACCCGGATTCAGCCACCTCTCAGTTCTATATCAACCAGCGCACCAACCTGGCACTGGACTGGGCGCCCGGACGTGCTGGTTATACAGTTTTTGGCGAGGTCGTTCAGGGCATGGATGTCGTGGACTTCATCGCCTCTGCCCCCACTGGCAAGGTCGGCCCGATGGGCGACGTTCCTGTAGAGCCAATCATTATCAAGGAAATTGTACGCGTCGAACCATGATCGCACTCAGCGTCAATCTCAACAAAATTGCGCTGATCCGCAACTCACGGGATACCACGAACCCCAGTGTCCCGCAGCACGCCCAAATGTGCATCGATGCCGGCGCCAACGGCATCACCGTGCACCCCCGCCCCGACCAACGCCACATCCGCGCCCGGGATTGCTTTGACCTGGCGGGCATGCTCAGTGTCGAGTTCAACATCGAGGGCAACCCCATGACCGGGCCGCGCAAAAGCGAGCGACCGGGGGTGGGCGATTATCCGGGCTTCATGGCTCTGGTGAAAGAAATCCGCCCCGCCCAGTGCACCCTGGTGCCCGACAGCGACGGCCAACTCACCTCGGATCATGGTTTTGACCTTGTGCGCGATGGCGAGCAAGTCGCCCCCCTGGTGCAAGAGCTACAGGCCCTGGGCATCCGCACCAGCCTGTTCATGGATCCGGACCCACAGCAAATTCGCCTGGCAGCCCAGGTCGGCACCGACCGCATCGAACTTTATACAGAGTCCTATGCGCGCGCCTGCAGAGACCAGGCCGATGTCGACGCCGTTTTCCAGACCTTCATAACGGCCGCCGAAGTGGCCGCCGGGGAAAACCTGGGGCTCAACGCCGGCCACGACCTGGATCTGAACAACCTGCCCCGCTTCGCCGCCCTACCCGGCCTGCAGGAAGTCTCCATCGGCCACGCCCTGACCGTGGATGCCATTCGCATGGGCCTGGCCAATGCCGTGGCCGCTTACCAGCGCGCCCTGGGAAAATAGCGTCAGCCACCTACCAGACTAATCATCACCCCGGCAGCCACAGCCGAACCGATAACCCCGGCCACGTTGGGTCCCATGGCATGCATCAATAAAAAGTTATGGGGGTTGGCCTCCAGGCCAAGCTTGTTGCTGACCCGCGCCGCCATAGGCACCGCCGACACACCGGCGGAACCAATAAGCGGATTTATCGGTGTACCGCCCAACCTGTTCATCAACTTGGCGATTAACACACCCGACGCCGTACCAATGGCAAAGGCGATAATACCCAGGCCAAGAATACCCAGCGTATTGATATCCAGAAACTTGCTCGCCACCAGTTTCGAACCAACGGACAAGCCGAGAAAGATCGTGGTGATGTTGATCAGGGCATGCTGCGCCGTGTCGCTGAGGCGATCCACCACCCCGCATTCCTTCATCAGGTTGCCAAAACAGAACATGCCCAACAGTGGCGCCGCCGCCGGTAACAGCAGCGCTACCAGCATCAACAGTACCAGGGGGAATATAATTTTCTCGCGCATTGACACCTGGCGCAGTTGCACCATCTTGATTCTGCGCTCCGCCTCTGTAGTGAGGGCGCGCATAATGGGCGGTTGAATCATCGGCACCAGCGCCATATAGGAATAGGCCGCCACCGCGATGGCGCCCAGCAAATCCGGGGCCAGAATACTGGATACATAGATCGCCGTGGGGCCATCAGCGCCACCAATGATGCCAATAGCCGCCGCATCGGCGATACTGAAATTCATAACACCGATGGAACTCAGCCACACCGCGCCCAATACCGTGGAAAAAATGCCGAACTGGGCGGCGGCTCCCAGAAACAGGGTTTTGGGATTGGCCAGTAGCGGACCGAAATCCGTCATCGCCCCAACGCCCATAAAAATCACCAGGGGCGCGACACCGCTGGCGATAGCGACCGTGTAAAAATTATAGAGCATGCCGTTGGCAAAGCCCGCATCCGTCGCCAGTTCCTGGACGATCAGGCGCGTCTGGACATCACTGTCACCGTAGGCGGCCAACAGCTCCACGCTATGGTCTGTCACCGCCACCCCTAATGCCCGCGCCATCTCAGCCATTAGCCCAGGGTCCGCTGCCGCCATGGCGCTCTCCACCGCCGAGTAGGCCAAATCCGCGCCCGGAATATTGGCCAGGATTCCGCCAAAACCAATGGGTATCAGTAACAGGGGCTCAAAACCCTTGCGAATCGCCAGGAACAGCAACAACAGGCCAATCAGCAGCATGAAGGCCTGCCCCAAAGTCATCTGGGCCAGTCCGGAAGAACTCCAAAGTTGTAGGATATTGTCCATTAACTCAGGGTAATCAGTGCCTGGCCAACGGTAACCGAGTCACCTTCCTTCACATTGACCTCGGATACGGTCCCTGCCTGTGGCGCCCGCACCTCGGTTTCCATCTTCATGGCCTCCAGGATCACGATCACGTCGCCAGCCTGCAGCTTGTCACCAACCTGCACGTGGACTTTGAAGATATTACCCGCCAGGGGAGCCGGCAGGGGCACGCCTGCAGCGGAGGGTGCGGATGCTGCCGCCTGGGAGACCGGCGCAAGCGCCGAGACATCGCCACCCTCGGCCACTTCCACCACATAGCTCTGACCGTTCACTTTTACCGTGTAGACTTGCGCGGCGCCGGCGACCGGGGCCGTCGCCACAGGCACCGCGGTGGGGTCGGGCTCGCTACCGGGGACCGCCTCAAACGCATCCGGGTTGCCGCGATTTTCCAGGAACTTGAGCCCGATCTGGGGAAACAGAGCGTAAGTCAACACGTCGTCGATTTCCCCCTCACCGCCGCGCAGGGCTATGGATTTTTCCTGTGCCAGGCTGAGTAGCTCGTCCGTCAGGACATCCAGTTCAGGTGTGAGCAGGTCCGCCGGACGACAGGTAATGGGCTGCGCACCCTCCAGTACCCGTTGCTGCAGTTCGGTGTTGACCGGGGCCGGGGTAACGCCGTACTCGCCCTTGAGCACGCCCGCCGTCTCTTTCGTAATCGACTTGTAGCGCTCACCCGTAAGCACATTGATGACCGACTGGGTGCCCACGATCTGCGAGGTGGGTGTCACCAGGGGAATAAAACCCAGATCTTCCCGCACCCGGGGAATTTCCGCCAACACCTCGTCCATCTTGTTGGCGGCGGCCTGCTCCTTCAGTTGGCTCTCCATATTAGTGAGCATACCGCCGGGCACCTGCGCCACCAGGATGCGGGCGTCCACACCGCGCAGGGAGCCTTCGAACTTCGCGTATTTCTTACGCACCTCTCGAAAATAGGCAGCGATACTCTCCAACTGAGTGATATCCAGTCCCGTATCATGTTCCGTACCCTGCAAAATAGCCACTACCGACTCCGTGGACGAATGGCCGTAGGTCATGGACATGGAGGAGATGGACGTGTCCACGTTGTCTATACCCGCCTCCACACACTTGAGAATAGTGGCGGTGGACAGGCCGGTGGTGGCGTGACAATGCAAATGAATGGGGATGTCGCAGACCGCCTTGAGGCGTGTCACCAGTTCAAAGCCGTCGTATGGACGCAACAGGCCAGCCATATCCTTGATAGCGATGGAGTCGGCCCCCATATCCTCGATACGCTTGCCCTGCTCTACCCAGGTCTCGATATTGTGTACCGGACTAAGGGTGTAAGAGATGGTGCCCTGGGCGTGCTTGCCTACTTGCTTCACCGCTTTGAGGGCCACTTCCAGGTTGCGCATATCGTTCATGGCGTCAAACACACGGAACACATCAATGCCATTGTGCGCGGCACGTTCCACAAATTTCTGCACCACGTCATCCGCGTAGTGCCTGTAACCCAGGATATTCTGGCCCCGGAACAGCATCTGCTGGGGCGTTTTGGGCATGGCCTTCTTCAGTTCGCGAATGCGCTCCCAGGGATCCTCACCCAGGTAGCGAATACAGGCATCAAAAGTCGCCCCGCCCCAGGATTCCAGTGACCAGAAACCCACCTCATCCAACTGCGCCGCGATCGGCAACATGTCATCCAGCCGCAGGCGTGTGGCAAACAGTGACTGATGGGCGTCGCGCAATACGACATCCGTAATGCCCAGGGGGCGTTTGGGCTCATCCATGGATACTGGACCTCTAGTATTCAAATCATCCCGCTCGTGACGGGCTATTTCTTGTTGACGCGATATTGGTGAATTGCCGCACCGATAACCGCGACCAGATTGGGGTCGTCCGCTGGCTGTGTCTGCGGCTGTGACCTTCCGCGCAGTTTTTGCAGTGCGGCCGCTGCGGAGGACTCCTCCTCCGGGAAGTAACGGGTGACGCAGCGGGACATCACCACTATCGCCACCACCAGCAGGGCCAGAAACAGCACCACGGTACCCATGCCATACAGCATCAGCTCAACACCCTGTGCAACAATATCACCCTGCATCAACATCCACCCCCCCGGCGCGGCCACCGGAAAATCGCAGCCCATCAACAGCACCTATGGTAAGCCAGTGTACCATGCCCAATACGCTATAGTCCGTTCAGTGGCGGCTGGGCACAGTAATATGACTCCTGAATTCATTTGCCGTAGAATCGGCTGAACCCAACAGGTATCTGCGAACGATTTGATGAATTTGGACGACCGATCCCGTCTGCACAAGGCCGTGGAGGACCTGACCAGGCAAACCTGGTTTCCCCACATACCGATCTCCCTGGCCCTGGCCCTGCTCGGTGTGCTGCATTTGATGCCCGTGCTCGACCAGGCGCAAAGCCTGCAGCTTCATCTGCTGACACCGGGGAGCATTCGCCAGGATCTGACGGGTGTCGATCTGCCTGGCGTTTCCCAGCTATCCCTCGGCGTGTTCCTGTTGATCATGTCGGTGGGACTGTGGTTGCGCTTGCAGTTCGCATGGTTGCTGGCAGTACTGGGGCTGGGGCTGGCAATTGTGCTGGCGACCCTGTCCCTGCAGTCGGATAGGCCGGCCGGGATCTGGCAGCTTGCTTACGACACCCTGCTGATGGGATCGCTACTGGCAGCCCACCGGCAATTCAGCGGCGGCAGTTTTCAGTTGGCCACCCTGGCGGCACTGGTCGCGGTGCTCGTTTTATTTGCCTATACCGTGTTTGGCACCTACTATTTTGGCGCCCAGTTTTCACCACAAATTGACACCCTGACCGACGCGCTCTATGTGTCGGTAGTCACCATGACGACCGTCGGTTTTGGCGACTTCACACCGACCACCACCGATGCGCGCCTGTTCCTGGTATCCGTCATCCTCCTCAGCATCGCCTTGTTATCTACCGCTGTGGGCGCTACGCTGATACCTGCCATGGTCAGCAGGATTGCACAAATCACCACCGGGAGGCGCGTCAACGTGCTACGTAAAAACCACTACATCATCATCGGCTACAGCGCGTTGGCGGCCAATACTTACCGCGAACTGGCCGATCGCCAGAAGCAGGTGACGGTGATCCTGACGCGTAAATCCGACAGCGCCCATTTTAACGCTGAGGATATTGACATCGTGGTCGGCGACGGGGGCAATCTGGATACCTTGCGTGAAGCGGGCGCCGAACAGGCGAAGGCGATAATGGCACTGATGGACGACGACTCCGAGAACGCGTTTGTGATTCTCGCGGTCAAGGAGTTGCAGATCAAAGCCAAGACCGTGGTGGCGGTCAGCCAGGCCAAACACCTCGCCCGGGTCCGAAGGGTACACCCCGACATGATCATCGCACCCCAGGTGCTGGGCGGTGAGTTGTTGACCAGCGTGCTCACCGGTGAACGGATCGACGTCAAGGGCATCATGGGCCGTCTGCTGGGGCAGTCCGATGCTGTGCAAACCTCCGACAAGAAAAAGCAGAACTGACCAGGGTAACCCTTTATACTTTCACGCCCATTCCAGGCTGGGCAAAATAACAGCGTATTATTAGTCAATTGTCACTCTCGAAAGAACATAGCCCTTGATTCACCTCTGGCTCCAGGCAATTACAACTCTCTTATCGGCACTTCGTTTAATACAAAGATGGCCCACCACACCATAACCGGCGGGTGCTCATTTCGAGAATAATAGTTTCCCGTATTGACCCACCTATAGATATGTGTATACGCGACAAGATATTTTGACTTCGGGACATTCTGGAAAACCGTAAACCGACTCCAACACGGAGATTGGATCGAGCTTTTACGTCTAATAAGAAAAATATACAGGGTGTGGCACACAGTTTATGGTGCCAGTAGTTCATAGTTGTTTTTTTGTTGCTCCCGCGACTCAGGAATCTTTCCAGCGATGTAATTCGAGCACAACCGCAGATATAAGCTACAGTTGAAGTAGATTGCGATTAAATTTTAAAATCGATCTTATATGGATCTTAACTATCTGCTTTTTTTGGGGCATTGTTATCACCAGCCTTGACCGGCTGTACCTGCATACCCGCTTTTCTTATTTTCTGCAGCCCCTGGGAAACTACGATATCGCCTTTTTTCAGTCCTTTCTCTATCACCCAGTATTGTTCATAGGCAACGCTCTTTTCCACTAGCTGCTGTTTGACCGTATTGTCTTTATCCACTACATAGACAAAACTACCCAGTTGGGTTTCCTGTAGTGCGCTTTGTGGAATTAATAACGCATCGGGGCGATGGCCAACGGTCAGGCTCAGCGGGACATACTGTCCTGGAATCAGAGCCAGCATCATCTGACTGTTATCAGAGTGTTCAGGTAGGTCATTGGGGAAAATAACCCGTGCCGCCATGGTATCTGTATTGGCGTTGAAAGTGGAACTGATGTAATCAATATGGCCCTTTTCACTGTACATTGTTCCGTCCGAGAGGGTCACAGTGCCGCTAATATCAGTGCGCTGCTTCGGACCCAGGCCTTTTGCTGATAATTGCTGGATGATATAGGCATCATTGCGGCTGATACTAAAATCAACATAAATAGGGTTCAGTGCTATCAAAGTGGCTAGTTCAGTTGCCTGTGCAGTAACGACAGCCCCTTTATGCACTTCAGTTTTCTCAATCCAGCCGTCAAAAGGTGCTGTAATGCGGGCATATCCCAGATTCAGTTGAGCCTGCTTGACATCTGCTTTGGCCTTAC
>QNFR01000016.1 GCA_003646405.1 Gammaproteobacteria bacterium | reverse complement strand
GCCAGGCTTTCGATCAGCCCCTCCGACAGGGCAAAACCCATGGCCAGGCACAGGCCTTCCGGTTGTTCTTCGTCACCCAACAGCCCATCTTCCAGGGTATAACCCTGGGTCGTGGTATCGTGCGCGGTGGGCGTCCACATCAGGGTATAGTAGCCGACACCCTGCACATTGAGCGTCAGAGCATCCTCTTCCACCACCCGGCACTGGAATGCCTCCGAGTCGGCATCAGTTGAGGGTATGAACAGTGCATCTACGCATACCACGCCTTTTTTCAATGCAGGGACTCCCATGACGGCCCATTGGCCTGTGGAGTGGAATGGGTTTATGCTCATTATAGGCTTGTAGGCGCCGATCTTGAATATCAATATCCGCCAGGTCAAGGGAGGACACTCAGGCCCATCCTCTGGTAGTATCCCTCGGCGATGGTATCGGTACGGAAGTGATGCCTGAGGGACCGCGCCCTGCCCGGGATATGGATGGCAGCGTATCGACACAGTATCCGGGCAAGGCGATTGCCACATCACCGGAATAATTGTGTAAGCGAGGAACTGAACATGACACAGATGATTTATCCGACCACCAACCTGACCGCCACTGAACAAATGATTATCGAGCGTGGGGAGGGGGTGTACGTCTACGACAGTAATGGCAAACAGTACCTTGATGGTCTTGCCGGCCTGTGGTGTACCGCGTTGGGCTATGGTAATGAAGAGATTATCGAGACCGCCGCCGAGCAGATGCGCAAGTTGACCTACAGCCATACGTTCGGGGGAAAAACTCACCCGGCCGCCATGGAGTTGGCCGACAAGTTGTCTGCCATGGTGCCGATCAACGACGGGCGGGTATTCTTCGGCAGTTCGGGTTCCGACGCCAACGACACACAGATCAAACTGTTGCGCTATTATTTCAATGCTATCGGCAAGCCGGAGAAATACAAAATCATCTCCCGGGAGCGCGCTTACCACGGAGTGACCGTGGCGGCCGCAGCTCTCACCGGCCTGCCTGTCAACCACGCGCATTTCAGCTTGCCTTTTGCCGCTCTGGGGATATTACGCACAGGCTCGCCCCACTTTTACCGGGACGGGCTTGAGGGGGAGAGCGAGGAAGAATTCGCCGCCCGCCGCGCCCGAGAGCTGGAGGAACTGATACTGGCTGAAGGCCCTGAAACTATCGCTGCAATGATTGCCGAACCGGTTAATGGTGCAGGCGGGGTGATTGTACCGCCGGTGGGTTATTTTCAAAAAATCCAGGCGGTGCTCGATAAGTACGATATTTTGTTGTGGGACGATGAAGTCATCTGCGGTTTCGGGCGCCTCGGTGAGGATTTTGGCGCGACCAAACTGGGCCTGAAGCCGCAGATGATGTCGTTGGCAAAAGGTCTTTCTTCCGCTTATATGCCGATCAGTGCGGCGGTTGTTACCGGCGAGATATACCAGGCTATGGTCCAGCCCAGTGCCGAGGTCGGTGCATTTGGCCACGGCTACACCTACAGTGGACATCCGGTAGCCTGCGCCGTGGCGTCCAAGGTGTTGAATATATACCAGCGGGACAGAGTGTTCGATCACGCACGCGTGATGGGTGAGTACCTGCAGGCGCGCCTGGCCGTATTCAAGGATCACCCGCTGGTGGGCGAGGTGCGCGGTATGGGCATGGTCGGCGCACTGGAACTGGTGGCCGACAAGCAGACAAAACAGGCTTTTGAGGGTAACGCCGTAGCGGGCTTCTGCCAGAAAACCTGCGAAGATAATGGCCTCATCCTGCGCGCGCTGGGCGGCAACAGCATGGCCATCTGCCCGCCGCTGATTATCAATGAGGCGCAGGTCGATGAGTTGGTGGACAAACTGGGCCGCGCCCTGGATACGACGCTGCAATATGTCGCTGACAAGCAATTATTACAGTGCCGTTGATAAATGCGTCTTGTAACGACCGGGCCGTGCATCAAAACGCGCACGCACGATAGACCAACATTATATCTTGGTTGCTTGTTTCTTTATTTGTCGATTTTGTCAATAATGTAATGACAAATAGTAGAGTTATCTATTTCAATGCACGTAAGTTACCTTTATTCAGCAGAATCTAAGGATGAATACATGCGAGAAATTGTTGATTTGAATTGTGACATGGGTGAAGGGTTTGGCCATTGGGTGCTGGGCGAAGCGCCTGATGAAGACATCATGTCGATCATCAGTTCCGCAAATATTGCCGCTGGTTTTCATGCTGGTGACCCCAATTCAATGGACCGTGTTGTCAAATTGGCGCAAACCCATGGCGTTGCGATTGGGGCGCATCCCGGTTATAACGACCTGCAGGGTTTCGGGCGCCGCAAAATCAATGCCAGTCACGAAGAACTGGTGAATGATGTCGTTTATCAGGTCGGAGCCCTACGCGAATTCGGGCGTCGCCACGGTGTACCGCTCCAGCATGTTAAGTTGCATGGAGCGCTTTATATGGAGGCCGCGGCAAACAAAGAACTGTCGCAACAGTTGATAGATACTCTGCTCAAGACATGCAGCAACACCAGCATTTTTTGCATGGGTATTTCCAAGACCTATGAAGTCGCCAGGGAAAGCGGCTTTGGGGTGGTGCGTGAATTCTATGCGGACAGAGACTATGACAACAGTGGATCTATCGTTTTCGCCCGCCGGGTGACCCGCCCTGACCCCGAGGAAATCGCGAAAAAATGTGTGCGCGCTTGCAAAGAAGGCATTGTCAAAACCATTGAGGGTGACGAGATCAAAATCGAATTTGAATCGATTTGTTTCCACTCAGATACGCCAGGAGCCCTCGAAAATGGCAAAGCCATTCGAAGCGCATTGACCGATGCAGGTGTTACCATTGCACCGGCGGCAACCGTCCTCGCTCAACAATAAACTCGACTGGATAGATAACATGACAACAATCCTATCACCACTGCCGGGCACCTTTTACATTCGTGTCAACCCTGAATCTGAACCTTTCAAAAAGGCGGGCGATGCGGTTTCCGTAGGAGACACTATCGGCCTTGTTGAGGTAATGAAAACATTCATCGAAATCAAGGCTGAGGTTGATGGCACTTTCGTGGAATATTCTGCCAAAGATACTGAGCCTGTCACAGCGGGGCAGAACCTGGCAGAACTGGAAGGCTGAACATGGCTATACAACGTCTTTTAATTGCCAACCGCGGTGAAATTGCTGTCCGGATAATTCGAGCAGCTAAAGAGCTGGGTATAACAACGATCCAGGTTTATTCGGAAGCTGACAAAGAGATGCTGGCTGTGAACCTGGCTGATGAATCCATTTGCATTGGTGGGCCGCACGCAAAAGACTCCTATTTGAACATTGAAAATGTCGTTGGGGCCGCTATTGAGAAGGCCGCCGATGCAGTGCATCCAGGGTATGGTTTTCTGGCTGAGAGCGCTGAATTTGTGCGAGCGGTAATTGATGCGGGAAAGATCTTTGTGGGGCCATCTGCCGATACAATTGAGCGGATGGGCGACAAGGTTTCCGCGCGTCAGGCAGCTGCAGCAGCGGGTGTCCCAATCGTACCGGGCTCCAAAGGGCGGATTGATGCAATAGACGAAGCTGCGGTTGTTGCTGCTGAAATCGGTTATCCGGTCATGATCAAAGCCTCGGCAGGAGGCGGAGGTCGCGGCATTCGCATTGCGAATAATGAGGAAGACCTGCGCACTATGGCACCGCAAGCCCAAAGCGAAGCCGCGGCAGCGTTTGGGGACGGCGGACTTTATCTGGAGCGCTCAATCCAGTCTCCTCGCCATATAGAGGTGCAAATTGTCGGGGACGGGACCCGTGCTGTTCATTTCTTTGAACGCGAGTGCTCTCTGCAACGTCGTCGTCAAAAAGTTTGGGAAGAGGCCGGGGCTGAATGTCTGGATACGGCAACGCGTGAACACCTGTGTGACACAGCCGTGGCTCTGGCAGAAGCGGTTCAATATCGCGGCGCCGGCACGGTGGAATACCTCTATGATGACGCCAGCAAGGAGTTCTACTTCATCGAGATGAACACCCGTATTCAGGTTGAGCATCCCGTATCCGAAATGATTACCGATACCGATCTGGTGCAGGAGATGCTACTTGTAGCCGGGGGGGGCGAGCTGAGTGTTTCCCAAAAAGAAATCAAAAAAACAGGCCATGCCATTGAGGTTCGGATCAATGCCGAAGATCCGCATATGCAGTTTCTTCCTTTCCCGGGGATAGTTACGAAGTTGAAGGTTCCGCGGGGCAATGGCGTGCGCTTTGACCACTTTCTTTACGAGGGATACCAGATCCCACCGTTCTATGACTCACTGATCGGGAAACTTATTGTCCACGGCGAAGACCGTGCTGATGCAATTCGCAAGCTTGCACTCGCCCTGGCGGATCTCGAGATCGAAGGGCTGAAAACGACTATTCCTCTTCATTTAGCTTTGGCTAATGACGCGTGCGTCCAAACCGGCGCATTCCATACCCAATGGTTGGAGCCGTGGCTTGATGCGGAGAGTCTAACAAAGGGAGCGGCGTCGTGAAAACGAGATACACGCACGGTGGAGATGAGCACATTTATGTCGAAATTGACGATGAAATGTCTCTTGATGCATTCTTCAAATCACTGTCGATGAGTAAGGCTGTTCGGGATGCCGAAATTGATGGTGTCACGGAAATATGTCCGGCTAACGCTTCATTTCAGGTCCGTTTTGACCCTGAGGTCATCGATCCCGAAGAGATGATGAGCCGGGTCAAGAAACTCGAGGCGCAGGCCGACCAAACTGACAAGCGCCTAAACACGCGGATCATTGAAATCCCTGTGTTCTACCAGGATCCCTGGACCCACGAGACGCTCATGCGTTTTCGTGAACGTCATCAAGACCCATCCGGTACAGATCTGGATTATGCAGCGCGTATCAACGGGTATGATACCGCGGAAGATTTTATTACGGCACACCATGCACAACCGTGGTTTGTTTCGATGGTTGGTTTTGTTGCCGGCCTGCCGTTCCTCTACCAGCTTGTAGAACGTGAAAAGCAGCTTCAGGTGCCCAAATATCTAAGCCCGCGCACCGATACGCCGAAGCTCACGGTCGGCCACGGCGGTTGTTTTTCCTGCATCTATTCCGTGCGTGGGGCGGGTGGTTACCAAATGTTTGGTATCACACCGATGCCGATTTATGACCCTGAGCAAAAGATATCCTATCTGGAAGATTTCATGGTGTTTTTCCGGCCGGGCGACATCGTGAAATGGAAGCCTGTTGACCGGGCCGAATACGATGAAATCAGCGCGGCGGTGGAGGCGGGCACATATCAACCACGTATGGCCGAGGTCGAATTTGATCTGGAAAAATTCAATGCGGATATGACTGGAACCAACGCTAAACTCATGGAGGCCCTGAATGACGCTTAAAATAATCAGTCATGGTTTATCCACCTCCATTCAGGATCTCGGTCGTCCAGGGTATTTTCATTTGGGCATTCCCATGGGTGGAGCAATGGATCGTTTCTCGCTTCGGGTAGCAAATATGCTTGTGGGTAATCCGGAAGACGTCGCTTGTCTGGAAGTGGTGTTTCTAGGGCCAAAAATCGAATTTACCAAATCAGTAATCGTTGCCGTCACCGGCGCTGAATTGCCGATTTTGGTTGATGGCGAACCCAGAGACACCTGGAGCTCATTTGAAGTTAAAGCGGGTCAGGTTCTAAGCTTTGAGTTTCTGCAAGCAGGTGCGCGAGCCTATATCGCAATAAGCGGCGGAATTGACACGCCAACAGCGCTTGGTAGCCGCTCGACCTACCCGATTGGGGCGTTGGGGGGTGTGGATGGCCGCAACGTTCAAACGGGTGATGAGTTGCCTGTAGGAGACTCTTCAAATAGCAAAGCAGGCTTAAGCGTTGACGAAAAACTTCGACGACTGCCGGATACTCCGGCCCGCTTGCGGGTTTTACCGGGGCTTTACTGGCACCGGCTGACCGAGGCATCGGGTAACAACTTTTTCTCTGATGAATGGAGTGTGGCACCGGAAGCGGATCGCATGGGTTACCGTTTCAAAGGTGGGCGACCCTTGGAGTTTGTGGATCGTGAACAGCCGTTTGGCGCAGGAGCAGACCCTTCGAACATTGTTGACGGTTGCTATTGCTATGGATCAATTCAAGTGCCCGGCGGGAAAGAGCCCATTGTGCTGCATCGCGATGCGGTTTCAGGGGGCGGGTACTTTACTCTTGGAGCGGTCATTTCCGCTGACATGGATTTCATCGGCCAGTTGCAGCCCCACGCCCCTGTGAAATTTGAGAAAATCGACATGGCAGGCGCAAATTCAGCCCGGGCTGAAAGGAAACAAATGCTGGAAATAATTAGAAAAGAACTCAGGCAGGAGCCGAAAACCCAACCCTGAATCGCACAGAACCACGCAGCGGTTTGGAGATCAAGCCCACGAAGTGGGTGGTGGTGCCCGGCCTAGTTAACCGTCTAAATTTGGGGGTAACATCTCAAACTTGGGAACTCCCTCAGGAAATACCGCCCAATTTGGAGCAGAAGCAGTATAAATTGCCATTGAGGGCGCAAAATTATCTGTATTATCGAGGGTAGATACTGCCACCGAGTAAAAGTTACCGAGCGTCACTTCAACGCATATTGTTGTCCCGCATTTTTCGCAAAACATATAATTCATGTTTTTTCCTGAATCACCCTTGCGGGTAAATACTGTTGGATTACCACTAACAATTTTAAGATTATCTACGGAAAACCATGCTCCAAACCATTTATCTGAACCAGTGTGAACCTGACAATCTTTGCAATAACAAAACACCGAATTGATGGCTTCGCCTTCGACAGAATATTTTAAAGCCCTGCAACCACAACTACCGTTTCTTACTGTCATTTATTAACTCCGTGTTTAACTCGACTTTATGCTTAACGCTTCAAGCAGAAGCGACATCTATGCTACCACAGGGGGATATTCCCCAATCTATTCCTCCTGGCGGTAGTTTTACGTGTTGGTGGCTGCACTGTGGCCGCGCCTGATGATGTTGGTCGGTTCTCGCAAATCAAGGTTCGCGATGGAATCTTTCCAGTAGTCGAATGGAATGATATTATCGCCATCAACCAACCTCAGTGTCGCCTTTCATCCGATGCAAGAGGTTATCCCTTTGATGGTGCCTGGACAGCTCAATAAAGGATGATTTGCGAGGACTTATATGAAAACCTATGAAGATATTTGGTATCAAAGTAGCGACGGCCTTCGTCTTTACGCCAGGGACTATTCTTGCCGTGACCCGATAGATATCCCCGGTACGCCCATACTGTGCATGCATGGTCTTACCAGAAATTCGGCTGATTTTTCCAGTCTGGCGCAACACTTGAGCAACTCCCACAGGGTTATCAGTGTAGACCAAAGGGGTCGGGGCAACTCTGAATACGATAGTGTTATTGCCAACTACAAGCCAATGACCTATGTGCGGGATATGTTCACTTTGCTGGACACACTGGAACTGGAGCGGGTTATCCTGATCGGTACATCCATGGGTGGATTAATGTCGTTTTTCATGTGTGCCAAGCAACCTCAACGGATAAGTGCAATGGTCATAAATGATATAGGCCCAGAAGTGGACCCTGTGGGCCTGAATAGAATTAAGTCCTTTGTTGGTAATGCCGAACCCGTTACGACCTGGGCGGAGGCAGTTGCTCAGGCCAGGACCATAAACGAGGCCACGTGTCCAGATTTCAATGATCAACAGTGGTCCGATTTTGCTCGCGCTTTGTACAAAGATGTGGATGGAGTTCCCGTACTGGCCTATGATCCTGCAATAGCCCAGCCTATGGGCTCTGCAGAGCCGGGTGCAGCCCCGCCAGATTTGTGGCCTGTTTTTGAGGCGTGTGCCGGCACTCCCATGCTGGTGATACGAGGTGCAATTTCGGACATTCTGGCACCCGAATGTATGGCACAAATGCACTTGAGAAAAGCGGACTTACAGTCGGTGGAAGTTCCCCGATGCGGGCATCCACCCACCCTGGACGAGCCACAGAGCCGGACAGCGATTGATCAATTTCTCGGGGGGCTGTAGTGATGTCGCATCAGGAACTTTACATGCCGCCGCCCGGTATGCCGCTGGCGCTACCTGTTTTACCCCAGGGGGCCTTCTTGAGTCGCCCCCGCGATATAATTGCAAGACTTTTCGAGTAATTCAAATTTGCCTGCGCCACAGTACACCAGGCGGAGCGATTGATGCTGCATCGTATCTGGTTGGGTTTCTTTCTCGTCGCATTCGCCAGCGCGTTCTACCAGTGGTTGGGGTTGGGTGATGCCCAGGTGTTCCAGCGTATGGTATCGGCCCTGTTTGAGATGGCCGGGCTGTCGGTGGAGTTGGCTATCGGCCTGATCGGCTTGATGGCCTTTTGGCTTGGTATTGTAGCGGTGGGGGAGGCCAGCGGCCTGATCGACAAGCTGGCACGAGCGTTGTCGCCCCTGTTTACCCGCCTGATGCCGGAAGTGCCTGCCGGGCACCCGGCCATTTCCTCCATGACCCTGAACCTGTCCGCCAATATCCTGGGCCTGGACAATGCCGCCACTCCGCTGGGTATCAAGGCGATGAAAGACCTGCAAACCCTCAATACCAACCCCGATACGGCGAGCAATGCCCAGATCCTGTTCCTGGTGCTCAATACCTCCGCGGTCACCCTGTTTCCGGTGACAATTCTGCTGTACCGGGCCCAGTTGGGTGCGCCGGACCCGGCGGCGGTTTTTATACCCATCCTGATCGCTACCAGTTGCTCCACCCTGGCGGGTTTGCTGGTGACGGCCTGGGTGCAGCGTATCAAATTGTGGGATACGGTGGTTTTGTCCTTTGTGTTGGGCGGTTTTGCCCTGTTGCTCGCCCTGATCGGATGGTTTGCCACCCTCAGTGCCACGCAACTGCAGCAGCAGTCCAGCCTGATCAGTAATTTGCTGATTGTCAGTCTTATCATGGTGTTTCTGGTGACGGCCCACCGGCGCGCCGTGAATGTTTACGAAACGTTTATCGAGGGGGCCAAGCAGGGCTTTGAGACCGCGATTGGCATCATTCCGTACTTGCTGGCGATGCTGGTGGCCATTGGCATATTTCGCGCCAGCGGTGCGCTTGATGTGCTGTTGGGTGCAGCCCGGGACCTGGTCGCTCTCGGTGGTTGGGATGCGCGCTGGATAGACGCCATGCCCACAGCGCTGATGAAGCCGCTGTCAGGATCAGGCGCCAGGGCCATGATGATCGACACCATGAACAGTTTTGGGGTAGATTCTTTCCAGGGGCGTCTGGCGGCCACCATGCAAGGTTCTACTGAGACTACTTTTTACGTGTTGGCGGTGTACTTTGGTGCGGTGGGGATTCGTCACGCGCGCCATGCACTGGCCTGCGGGCTTGCTGCAGATGCAGCTGGCATCACGGCTGCCATAACGGTGGCTTATTGGTTCTACGGTTAAAGTTAAGTGGTATATTCATCCATTAATCCGCACAGGTAATCTCCACCATGAATGACGTTTCCCCACTTGAGCACTCCATGCTCGCGACCTTTGTCCTGCCCGTGGCGCAGGCCCTGCGTATGCAGGGTATTGATGCCATGGCGGTGCTGGAGGATATGGGGATCGACATGGCCAAGGCAGCCAACCCGGACTGGCGGGTGTCCCATGAAGTTTTTCATGCCTTGTTGGAGCGCTGCGTAAAACTGACCGGGGATGAGGCTTTTGGTCTGATGGCCGCGGAACAACTGCAGCCGCAGATATTACATGGCCTGGGCCTGGCCTGGCTGGCCAGTGACTCGGTCTACGACGGCCTGCTGCGAATGGTCCGGTTTGGCAAATTGATCAGCACAAGCGCCGACTTGAGACTCGAAGAAGAGAGCGATCTGATCCATGTTTACCTGGGGCGTCATCTGGAGGTGGATAACTTTGTTGCGGCTGGTTGCGACTACGGGGTGGGTATGATCACCCGTATGTGTCGCCTTACCGTGGGAGAGTTCCTGGCCCCGGTTCTCATTCAAGTCGAGCGGCCACGGCCAGAGAACCCCCAGCGCTGGGAGTACATGTTATCCAGCCGGATGGAATTCGATTGCGCTACCACTCGCATTACCTGGTCCCGCGCCGACATCATGGAGCCACTGATAACCGGTGACCCTGCGCTGGCGCGGGTCAACGATGAGCAGACCCGGGCTTACCTGGACAGTTTTCTGGCACATACTACAGCGCGTGAGGTGGTGGGCCAAATTGTCGAGAAACTGCCGGACGGCCCACCCAATCAGCAGCAAATTGCCGATGCTTTGCATGTCAGCAACCGCACCCTGCAGCGGAAACTCAAGGAGGAGGGCACCAGTTTTATGGGCTTGTTACAGGATACCCGGCTGCAACTGGCCCGCAAATATCTGCGCCAGCCCAGTCGCTCAGTCGTGGAGACCTCCTATCTGTTGGGGTTTTCCGAGCCCAGCACTTTTTCCCGCGCGTTCAAACGGTGGACCGGGGTGGCCCCGGCAGAATTTCGCGATACATCTGAGGGTCATTAGCCACTGCCGCTAGTATTACTTCTACCGGCCGCCTCACGGTTGTACTGATGATTTGTCGCCGGTATAAAAGTCCGATTGATGAATGCCGCGCTGTATTGGGCCCGGTTAAACCTGGAAATCGCAGTTTAATTTCACAGGAATTGATCCAGGCCACTTCCCAGTTTCCTTCCAGGCTCTATAATCCTCCTGGTTTGCTAAAACAATCAGGGGTTTCAACATGAGTAAAATACTGATAATTGCCGATATTAAAGACAAGTGTTACGCCATCCCCAGGGGGCTGCAGCTCGCTGCAAAGCTGGGGCAGGACACGGATGTGGTGGCGTTTACTTACGCTCCCCTCAAGCAATTAAAGGTCAAGACAACTGAGCAGGCGGATATTCGTAAGCGCCTGTTGGCCGAACGCGAGCGGGATGTTCAGGCGCGTATCAACAAATTCAGGCAACCGGGCCAAAAGGTGTGCCTGGAAGTGGTGTGGGCAAAGGATATCGACCGCTGGGTTAGCAAGCGCTGTGCGACCAAAAAATATTTGGGAGTGGTCAAGACCGGTAACCGCTCTGACTCTCTGGTCCATACTTCTACGGATTGGCAATTACTGCGAGAGTGCCCCGCGCCGGTGCTGCTGGTCGCCGAAAAGAAGTGGCACCGCGCCAGACCGGTGTTGGTGACGCTCGATTTGTCCAGTTCGATGGTGAGTAAACGCGCGCTAAATGACAAAGTACTGGGCATTGCCAAAGGGCTGGCTGGGGCTCTGGATGTTGAACTGGAAATCATTACAGCCATAGAAATCCCCACATTGTTGTCAGACCTGGATTTGGTTGATCCCATCGCTTTTGTCAAGGAGGCGAAAGAGGATATGAAATCCCAGATCCGCAAGTTGGCCGCCGCCCATGACATCCCCGAGAGCGCGTTTCATTGCAAGCGCGGCCCTGTGGAAAAGGTCATTACCAGCCGTGCGGCCAAGGTGCGAGCCCAAATCGTGGTAATGGGCACTGTCGCGCGCAAGGGCGTCAGGGCCAGGCTACTGGGTAACACCGCAGAGAGAGTACTGCGTCACATGAAGACAGATGTGATGGCAATAAAGCCCTGAGAATACTTTTTTATGCATAAGTTTGCTATTTCCTTGAAATCGACTATCTTCAATACAGCACGTTGCATTCCCTGCACGTGCTAACGTCCCCTGGCCGACGTTTCTGCCCCGAAACAACGGCTGTTTGGCCCGCGATCATTCTGTGATTGTCGGGCTTTTTTATTGATAAAAATCAAGCAGAAAAAACAGTATTTTAAAGTTATTTCTAGGTCTGGAATGGCCCGTGTCGCAAATGGTCATGCCGTTGTCGCGTTCAGCCATGTAGAAAACAGCATTGCTCCCATATTATCTCTCCCACGATGAGCGAACGCGGTGATATCCACCCCGTAAATTGAGAAGGGATAAGACATGCACGAACTGGTACTGAGGATCAAGGAGCCCGAGTTGTGCTATGTATTTGCGAAGAATGCCCGGCGCAGGGGGCACCATGAGCTCGCCTTGCAAGCTTACCGCCGCGCGGTGGATCTGCGCGCCGAGTCTCACGAAACCGGGTCCGACGTTGAGCACAAAGCGGTGCGCGCTATCTATGCCTACGAAGAGGCCCTCAGTTTTAACAAAGGTAAGCGCACCCGCGCGACGGGCACCTGGCAACTGGTGAATCGACATGGTGTGCTGCCGGCGCTGCTTAAGCGGATGAAATCTAGCGATAGCGAGGACGTCCTGCCCGTACTGAAACAGCTGGGCATGGAAGACTATAGTTTTAACGCGGTACGCGCGGCGTATCCGGGTGCCTTCGACGAAATGGCAGCCTGAAATGCTCTGGCGGGAGCACAGTTCCCTACCTTGCCCGGCCCCTGGTTGTATTGGGGGAATTACCGGGCTTTTTTTAGGGAGCCCCTGAACAAGCTTGTGGCAGCTCTGGCTGGCGATCAACGAGTAATCCCCCTGTAGGAAATCCCTACTTTGCCCGGCTTTATGCCAGGCTTTTTTTGACTGAGATCATCCTCTCCCAATAGGCGGTCATTTATCGTCGGGTGAGGCTACAGTTCCACCTCGAAGTGTATTAAATTGGTTGTTCCTGTCGCGTGTTGTAGAACGCGCGAGTTTTGGTGTTTTATCATTTTTTTAGCGATTGGAGATGTTATGGCCAGCCCGATCAAGAAACGCCTGGCAGACCTTCTGGACCACGACCTGTTTATGCCGCGGGAGTTGAGTTGGCTTTCCTTTAACGCGCGCGTATTACAGGAGGCGGCGGATGATTCCGTCCCCATCATCGAGCGCCTGCGCTATCTGGGTATATTTTCCAACAACTCGGATGAGTTTTTCCGGGTGCGTGTGGCGGAAGTCCGGCGACTGATTGCCATGTCCGGGGGCGATAACAGGCAGCAGTCCAAGGCCCTGTTGGCAGCGATTCAAAAGCGCGTGGTTGACCTGCAGAAGGAATTCGACAGGATCTATATAGAGATAATGGAGGGGCTGGCGACGCGTAAAATTTACCTGATCAACGAAAACCAGCTGGACTCCGGGCAGGCCGCTTTTGTGCAATCGTATTTTACCAGCAGGGTGCTACCCGAACTGGAGCCGATCATGCTCAGGGAGGCGCAGGCCATACCGACACTGAACGATGAGTCGATTTACCTGGCGGTTGATATCAGATCAAGGGAAGACTACCACTATGCTGTGGTAGAGGTGCCTACTGACCGACTGGATCGTTTTATTGAAATACCCCGCAGGAGAGGCAGGGGTGGCAAGGTCTTTATCGTGCTGGACAATATTATGCGTGCCTGCCTGGAACAGATGTTTCGCGGCGTTATTCCCATCGACCAGGCTCGAGCCTACTGCTTCAAGTTCTCCAGGGACGCGGAACTGGAAATCGATACCGGCATCAGCCAGAGCCTGATTGACAAGATGGCTGTGAGCTTGAAACAACGCCGCAAAGCGGATGCGGTACGCATGGTCTATGACGGGAAAATGCCTGAGCGTTTGGTGGAATACCTGTGCACACGCTTCGGCTTTGGCAAATACGACAGCTTGATTGCCGGTGGCCGCTACCATAACTCCAAAGATTTTATAAGTTTCCCCAATGTCGGGCCAAAATACCTGGCGTTCAAGCCCTTGCCGCCGGTGCGTATTGCCCGCCTGGATGAACAGGGCAACATTTTTGACGCGATTCGGGAAAAGGATATTTTTCTCTATTATCCCTACCATCCATACAGTTACGTGGTGGACTTGCTAAAAACCGCGGCTCTGGATCCGCACGTGACCAGGATTAAAATTTGCCTTTACCGGGTGGCCAGAGATTCACAGGTTATCGATGCGCTGGTGAATGCCGTGCACAATGGCAAGCAGGTGTTGGCGGTAGTGGAGTTGGCGGCGCGCTTTGATGAAGAGGCCAATATCAACTGGGCACAGCGCTTGACCGAGAGCGGCATCAACGTAATTTTCGGTATTCCCGGGCTCAAGGTGCACAGTAAGCTGTTGCTGATTGAGCGTCGCGAGGGCAATGCCACCCGCTACTACAGTCATATCGGTACAGGTAATTTCAATGAGAAAACCGCGCGCCTGTATACAGATTTCACCCTGATTACCTACGACCAGAATGTGGGCAAGGATGTCTACAATGTCTTTGATTTTCTGCGGTACAACTACCGGCGTCCCAAATACCGTGTGCTGTTGGTATCTCCCCACACCGCACGTTCCGGTCTGATGGAATTGGTAGAGCAGGAAATCACCAACGCCCACGCGGGTTATCGCGCGTCCATGACCCTCAAGTGTAATAACCTGGTAGATAAAGAGATGGTGATGAAACTCTATGAGGCCAGCCAGGCCGGCGTAGAGATCAAACTGAATGTGCGTGGCATGTGTTCGCTACTGCCAGGGGTAAAGGGTATCTCGGAAAATATTCAGGCTATCAGTATCGTCGATCGCTATCTGGAGCACCCCAGGGTCTATGTATTTTATAACCGCGGCAACCCGCGCTACCTGATTGGCTCGGCAGATCTGATGACGCGCAACCTGGACTGCCGGGTGGAGGTGTTGTGCCCTGTCTTCGATGAGGATGCACAGCGGATACTGCAGGACACACTGGATCAACAATGGCACGACAACGTACGGGCACGCGTGCTGGACCAGAATCAGACCAATGCTTATGTGCATAACAAGAAAAAGTCCACCAGGATTCGCTCCCAGGAAACCATTCATCGCTACCTTGATACCGGCAAGTTGCCGCGCTACCCGAAATCTCGCATGAATCAGCCGACCAGACGCAGGCGCAATCTGAAATGACAATGGTGAAGACTTACTACAATGATTGAGAGGATTGGGATCGTACGTGTGTTGCAGATGGCAGGTAGTGGTGTACACTCGCCGGCCAGACAGCTGTCTGATACTCGTCATCGCCTGGTTCACAGGATTATTCAAACGGAGAAAACAAATGATCGGTTATGTCACTATAGGTACGGCGGATGTTGAAAAAGCCAAGGCCTTCTATGTCGCTTTACTAGAGGACCTGGGCGCCTCTGTTCTGATGGATATGGGTCGCTTTGCGGCAATTGGCTCTCCCGGAGGCCCGATGCTGGCGGTTTGTATACCGTTCAACAAAGAGGCGCCTGATCCCGGCAACGGCAATATGGTCGCTATTCCGCCGGGCTCAAAGGAAATGGTCGATAAGCTCTACGCTAAGGCGCTGGAGCTGGGCGGTACCGACGAAGGCGAGCCGGGTCAGCGTATGGACGGTTTCTACGGGGCCTATTTCCGCGACCCCGATGGCAATAAAATATGCTTCTTCCATATGGGGTAATAGTCAGAGGTAGCGCATCAGGAGGGCGTTGCCACCATCCCCGGTAACGCCATGCCCCTGGGGCAGGGGGATGGTCACCACATGGCCTGACCCCGGTGCTTCTTCCACGGCCTCGCCGCTGCGGTTGGTGATTTGTTCCAGAGTGAAGCGTTGATTGCCTGCGGGACTGATCAGTTCCAGGGTGTCGCCCACCTGAAAGTAGTTCTTCACATCCACCGTCATGCGCTCTCCGTCACAGGCCAGCGCCTCTCCCACGAACTGCTGGTTGGGATTGCCGGAGTGGCCCGCCTCATAGTTCTGGTACTCACTGGGCACATGGCGGCGGTAAAATCCTTCTGTGTAACCGCGATTGGCCAGGTGTTCCAGCTCCGTCATCAGCCCCATGTCGAAGGGCCTGCCGGCCACGGCGTTGTCTATGGCCCGGCGGTAGACCTGAGCGGTGCGCGCCACGTAATAGTGGCTCTTGGTGCGGCCCTCTATCTTCAACGAGTGGATGCCCATCTTCACCAGTTGCTCTACGTGCTGCACGGCGCGCAGGTCCTTTGAATTCATGATGTAGGTGCCGTGCTCGTCCTCATAGGCGGGCATGTACTCACCGGGACGATTCTTTTCCTGCAGCAGTACAGGTTGGTCTGCCCCGGGATATCCTGCGACCTGCTCTGTGGCGATGATGTCGCCGGTGTCCGTCTGCTCGGCTTCGTGGGCATTGTATTCCCAACGGCAGGAGTTGGTGCAGGCGCCCTGGTTGGAATCCCGGTGGGTCATGTAGCCGGACAACAGACAACGGCCTGAGTAGGCGATGCACAGGGCTCCGTGCACGAATACCTCCAGTTCCATCTCCGGACACTGTTGGCGGATTTCCTCGATTTCCCCCAGGCCCAGCTCTCGCGACAGAATCACCCGGCTGATGCCCTGCCTGTGCCAGAACTTTACTGTCGCCCAGTTCACGGCATTGGCCTGCACCGACAGGTGAATCTCCTGCTCGGGCCAGCGCTCCTTTACCAGCATGATCAGGCCCGGGTCCGACATGATCAGGGCATTCGGGCCCATCTCGATGACCGGCTCCAGATCGCGGATATAAGAGCGCACTTTGTCGTTGTGTGGCGAAATGTTGGAGGCGAGGTAAAACTGCTTGCCCAGGCCGTGGGCCTCCTCGATCGCCGCCGCAAGGTTCTCCAGCTTGTTGAACTCATTGTTACGCACCCGCAGGCTGTAACGGGGCTGGCCCGCATACACCGCGTCGGCACCGTAGGCGAATGCGTAGCGCATGGCCTTCAAGGTACCGGCCGGGGAAAGCAACTCCGGTGCCGTTATTGTAGACATAGCTGTAGACGGGCCTGTAGACATGATGGTGGTCGTGGCTGTTTGTAGGGTTTTTGATCAAAATGTGGCGCGCATTCTACCCATATACGCAATAGCCAGCTAGTGTTTCAGGTTAATGAAGGGCAAAATGCCCCTTAAGAACAAGTATTTATTGGAGCCAGGCATTATGGCGGGCAGCAGCTTACTGTTATTGCTAGACGATAACGCAGCGGTTTTGGACGATGTGGCGCTGATGACCAAGGTAGCGGCGAAGAAGACTGCCGGGGTGCTGGGTGATGACCTGGCGGTCAATGCGGAAAAAGTGACCGGCGTACGAGCTGACCGGGAGTTGCCTGTTGTCTGGGCGGTCGCCAAGGGCTCTTTTCGCAACAAATGTATCCTGGTGCCGGCGGCACTGGCTATATCTGTTGTGGCCCCCTGGTTGATTACGCCGTTGCTGATGCTCGGCGGATTGTACCTGTGCTATGAGGGTTTTGAAAAAGTCGCTCACAAATTCCTGTATAGCGCGGAAGAGGCCGTTGAGCATAAAGACCTGGTGGAGCACCTGGCGGATCCTGCCGTCGACCTTGTGGAATATGAAAAATCCAAGATTGTGGGCGCTGTGCGCACGGACTTTATTCTCTCCGCGGAAATTATTGTACTTACCCTCGGTATCGTCGCCGATATGGACTTCACCGCACAGGTGTTGGTACTGTGCGGTATCGCCATCATTATGACAATAGGCGTCTATGGCCTGGTAGCCGGTATTGTGAAGTTGGACGATGCCGGCCTGTACCTCATGCAGCGGGAGGGAGAGGGCGCCTGGCGGAGATCACAGCGCTGGTTTGGCGCTCGCTTGTTGAGCTTCGCCCCCTGGCTGATGAAGGCGCTGGCGGTGGTGGGTACTATCGCGATGTTTATGGTGGGCGGCGGAATCCTGGTTCATGGGATACATGCCCTGAGTGTCTGGATCGGGATACTGGCGACTCAGTTGGAAGCCGTTGCCGCAGTGGGTCCGGTACTGGCGGCGATTACTCCGACCCTGGCCAGCGTGCTGATTGGGATGGTCGCTGGTGCCGTGGTGTTGGGGGCTGTCAGTCTCTGGCGGCGCCTGCGAGGGACCTGAGGTCAGCCAGCCTTTGCGGCCGCCGCTGGATGAACGGGATGTGATCGTGCAGTTGGAAATATCGCCGATAAGAATACTGTCGGTCATGATGTTGCTTTCCTGCCATGTGTGGATTGTGTATGGACTGCCTTGTCGTTTTGCTGCAGAGTGTAGTCAAGCTGAATAACAGCATCGACGGGAATATTCCATGCGCTGGAAAAGTGGCAGACGCAGCAGCAACGTAGAGGACCGGCGCGGGGAGAGTCCGGGCTACAGTGCAGCAGGGGCGGCGCCGTTAGTCCTGCGATTCCTGCCGGCCCTGATACGAACTAAAATTGGTCGAACCGTACTGATTGTCGGGGTGGTGGTGATTTTCGGCGGTCGTATGCTGGGTGTGGATGTTTTGTCCCTGTTTATGGGGGGTGCGGGTGGCGGCGCCACCCAGCCAACGCGGCAACTCAGCGAGCAGGAACAACAGATGGCGGAATTTGTCTCTGTGGTGCTGGCGGACACCGAGGATACCTGGCACGGCATCTTCCGGCAGCAGGGTAAGGCCTACCGGGAACCCACCCTGGTACTGTTTACCGGTCGTGTCAATTCCGCCTGTGGCATGGCTACCGCCGCTGTTGGCCCGTTCTACTGCCCGGGTGACCAGCAGCTCTATATCGATCTCTCTTTTTTCCACGACCTGAAAGTGCGGCATGGCGCCCCGGGGGATTTCGCCCAGGCCTACGTTATCGCCCACGAGGTCGGCCACCATGTGCAGACTTTGCTGGGGATAAGCCAGCAGGTGCAGTCAGTCGGCAGGGGTAAGAGCAAAGCCCAGGTTAACGCTTTGTCAGTACGTCAGGAACTGCAGGCGGACTGTTTTGCCGGTTTGTGGGCGCATGCGGCCAATATCGACCGCAAGCTACTTGACCCGGGTGATCTCGAAGAGGCCCTGCAAGCGGCGACGGCTATCGGCGACGACCGCCTGCAGCAGGAAGCCGGGCGCCAGGTCGTTCCCGACAGTTTTACCCACGGGACTTCGGCGCAACGGGTGAAGTGGTTCAAGGCCGGCTTCGAGTCGGGTGATATTGCCGCCTGTGATACGTTTTCCGGCAAGATTCCCTGAAGGTGCGCACCGCGCACCACTCAATACGCGGGGTCTTAGTTGATGATCAGCACCTGGCCACCGGACTTGTCCAGTGCGCCCTCCAGCACATCCGGGGCGATGTCCTGCAGGCAATCCCTGGGTAACAGCAGCAGGTCGTAGGGTGACTGGTGGATCAGTGTTGTGAGGTTCGCGGCATCGCAGGAAAAGTTGGTCTGCAGGCGCACCTGGTGGCCTGGCCGATATAGATTATGCAATTGCTCCGGCAGCGGTGGTCGATTGGATAAAACATAGATATCACCCACCAGCCCGGCTTTTATCAGTGCCCCGGCGGTATCGATGACACGAGCGCAGGGCTGGTTTTGCGGCAGTACCATACCCATGCACTTGATAATCCCGCTTCTGCCGGGGTGGCCGCTTTCCGGCAGGCGCCAACGTTGGCGCGCGGGGAAAAATATGTCCAGATGGCCGTCCCGTTCCAGTACCGTGTGCCAGCGTGCGCCAGAGGCGTCCTCGAAAGAGAGTTCCACCTGGTTGCGCTCAGCCAACTCATTTAGCAGGCGGCGGGTGTCTGTGCCAACCAGGCTGTGACGCTGGGAAAGATGGTCGCGCAGCAGGCTTCTTTCATGACCGCTGCTGAGGGTGATCTCGGAAGTGAAGGGCAGGTCGGCCACCTGTTGCAGGCGCACATCCTCCAGTAGCAAACCCAGTACTGCGCGGTCCAACTGCCTGGCGATTTGTATCAGGGTTTCCAGGGTGCTGCGATTGATACCGTGCAGATCGATGGGGACCAGGATAGTCTGGTGACGGCTGGACTCAGTCATCGTCCTTGTCATCCCCCTTGTTGTTATACTCCTTGGCCAGTTTTTGGAGTTCCTCTACCCGGGCCAGAACACAGTTGTCAATGGAAGCGGCGCTGTATCCGGTGAGCAGTTCCAGGGCCCGGTCGATGCTGTCCGCGCAGTAAATATGGAACTGGCTTGCTGCGACCGCGTCCAGCACATCCTGGCGCAGCATCAAATGCACCTCGTTAGCCTGTGGTATCACCACACCTTGAGTGCCACTGAGGCCGCGTGAAAAGCAGATATCGAAAAACCCCTCGATTTTTTCATTGACGCCACCGATGGCCTGTACCTGCCCGTGTTGGTTCAGTGAGCCAGTCACGGCCAGGTCCTGCCGTATCGGAATCCCGGCGATGGCGGATATCAACGCCACCAATTCCGCCACCGAGGCGCTGTCCCCCTCTATACCCCCGTAGGATTGCTCAAACACCAGGCTGGCGGACAGGGGCAGGGGTTGGCTGCGAGCGTAGCGGTTGGCCAGCAGGGCGCTTATGATCATCACCGCCTTGGAGTGAATTTTACCGCCCAGATCCACCTCGCGCTCTATATCCAGCACTTTACCGGGCCCCAGCCGGGCGGTAGCCGTAATGCGCGAGGGTTTGCCAAAGGCGTAGTCACCGAGCAGGTAGACCGCCAGGCCATTAATCTGACCCACCGCAGAACCGGCGGTATCCACCAGCATGATGTCGCGCAATATGCCCTCGTGGGACTTTTCCCGGAATTGGTCCATGCGGTGCGTAGCGGCCTCGGCTGCGCCGTTTACATGGTCCGCATCGATTATGTCGGCGCCGGCCTGACGTGCGCGGAAGTCGCTTTCAGTCAACAGATTACTCAGTCGACCCTGGTGCAGGCTGAGTTTTTCACTGTCTTCCATGCGCCTGGCGGCGTATTCGATAACCCTGGCCACGGCGCCGCTGTCCAGCGGCAGTAACTTATCGCGATCCTGCAGGGTTTTTATCATACGGGCGAACAGAGCGGAACTCTCAGGCGAGCGTGAGACATCTTCCGACATATCCGCGGCCACTTTGAACAGGGTCGAAAACTCCGGGTCGTACTGTTGCAGTATGTAGTAGATGTAGCGGTCGCCGGCAAGGACGACTTTCACATTCAGGGGTATGGGCTCTGGCTGTAGCTGTACAGTACTCATGAAACTGAAGATCTGTTCCAGGGATTGGATGCGGATTTCCTGTGCCTTCAGGGCGCGCTTGAGGGTCATCCATGCGTAGGGGCTGGTAAGCACTTTGTCGGCTTCCAGTATCAGGTAGCCACTGTTGGCGCGGTGCAGGGCGCCGGGTTTTATCAGGGTAAAGTCGGTGGTCAGGGTCCCCATTTGCGATACATATTCCACGCGGCCGATCAGGTTCGCAAAGCCGGGATTGTCCTCATGGATGACCGGGGCGGCGGGCAAGTCCTGATTATCTACCAATACGTTGACGCTGTATTGAGGGAACTCCCGCACTCTCTGCTTCAGGTTATCCGGGATAGCGGATTCCTCCGGTACCTGGGTGAAAGCCTCCGCCTCATCCATCACGCTGCTGTGCACCGCGTCCAGGTGCACCAGTACATCGGGGTAGTTCTTGTACTTTTCTTTCAGCTCGTTCATTACCGGGTCGATTGCCAGTTGGCTGAATTCCTTGTTTAACTCTTTGAACAGGTCACGGCTCTCTTTCTTCCAGCTTGGAAGCTGGCGTACGATCACCTTCAGTTCCTCCTTGAGGCCCTCTATAACTTCCATGGATTGTAATCTCTGTTTCTCTGGCAGTGCCTCGAAATCCTGGGGTTTGATGATTTCCCCGTCTTTCACGGGCGCCAGGGTGTAGCCGCTGGGGGTCTGGATCATGGCGATCTGCTTCTCTTTGGCTTTTTCCGCCAGTACGCTAAACGCTTCTTTTTCCCTGCTTTGGTATTGTTCGGCCAATTCCTGCACCCTGGCCTGGTATTCGTCACTCTGGAAAGTGGCGGGCATTATACCCAGCAGGTCTTCCAGCGTTTGCGTCATATCATCGCGCAATTGGCGACCCATGCCTCTGGGTAGTCGCAGGGCAACGGGCTTGTCCGGTGACTTGAAATTGTTCACGTAACACCAGTCGGACACTTCGCCCTGTGGCACCGCGGATTCCTTGTTCAGCAGCTTGGCCAGCAGCTCCCTTTTGCCCACCCCGGTACTGCCAAGCATGAAAATGTTGTAGCCATCGTGAGGTATTTGCAGGCCGAACTGCAGCGCCTCTACAGCGCGATCCTGTCCCAGGTGTTCACCCAGGGGCTCCAGTTCATCTGTGCTGTGAAAGGGTAGTTCCGCCGGGTCGCAGTGGCTATAAAGACGTGCCACAGGTAGCGCGCTATGGCGCTGTGCTGGTTTGAGTTCAGGGCATTGATCTGTCATATCGCGTATTCTCATCTGTAGGCCTGCCCACTCAAGCATAGACTAGTGAGTGGTGGATGATCATATGGCAGATCAACAGTTTGATAAAGGGATGCACAAACTTGCGGTCACGACAAGGTGCAATGATAATCGGGGCAGGCCGAAGCCTGGCAAGCCTAGTGAAGCTTAGACCGATCTTAGATCGATGTAACGGCCCGGCAATCGGGCTCTTCACCATGCGGGGGACAAATCATGAAAATTCCAAGACTGAGTCAGCTTACACTTGGTGTAGGTAATTTGGATACTGCAGTGAAGTTCTATGAAACCGTACTCAATACTGCACCAAACATGTCTTTTGATGGTGTGGTTTTTATTGAGCTTCCGGGAACCTGGATTTCTCTCTATCCACTTGAAAAACTGGCGAAGGATATAGCACCTGACGTTCCAAGGTGCTGCGAGGGCTTTGGCGGAATCACACTTGCTTATAATGCAGGCAGTAAGGACGAGGTCATTGCGGTTATTGATCGCGCACGAGTGGCGGGTGCAAATATCGTAAAAGAGCCGCAAGAAACTTTTTGGGGTGGTTTTGGTGGCTACTTTGCTGATCCTGATGGTTACTACTGGGAGGTGGCTTGGGGGCCAATGTTTGCCTTTGCCGAAAATGGTGAATTAAGATTCAAGGATAGTGTATAAGAATTTCCGGAACCTGGGCTCCCGCTATCGGCACGCGATATTCCCGCAGAGACCGCCGATGCGGACAACGTCTACAACGACAGTCCATTAATCACTCACTACGGTTCTAACAGGACCGGCGGCTCCGTCTCCAGTCATGTGGCCGCTACCTGTCGCCTTTTCAATCGGGTTTGAAAAGTGGACAGATGGTGCGCAGGGGCAGCGCAAGGGATCATGGCGGCGTAAGAACATGCAATGGGGAATCACGTCATGACTGCAGCAAAATCGATGGAATACCGGATTACTCAGCAATTGCTCCGCCGGCGCGGGAGAGTAAACGAGCCGGTGAATGCGCGGATTGCTAATCGAATCATCAAAATCGCCGCTACAACTGTCGCAGTGGTGTTAATGGGCAGCTATGTGCAGGAGTTATTGTGGGTGCTTGTGGCTGCCAGTACGGTGCTGGCACTCGGTATTGTAGATTAAATATTGTTTATATAAAACAATATGATGCATGATATATATAAAGTATATTCTATATGGAGTATGGAGGGAGTATAGTGCCGAGTGCATTCGAGCAGCGCCTCTAGGGCGACTTCATCCGTCAGATATGTTTGACCACAGGCATTCGGCCAGCACTGCGTATGCCCTTTGCCGGCAGCACAAGTGCGGGTTTTATCCCGTCATGTAATCGACGCCTTTGCCCGCAGCCTGTAGCATCGTACCACCTTCCGCGTAATGGATGCGCAGCATGGAAAACCCGGTTATCACCCTGTCTCTGGCGCAGTTGGCATTGGCCTTTGTACCCGTCGCCATCACCCTGCTTATACTACTGCGCTGGTCGTTCGGTACCGGCACCGTGCTCTACGCCCTGGGGCGGATGCTGGTGCAATTGCTGCTGATTGGCTATGTGCTGGCCTGGTTGTTCGGCGCGGATAACGGCTTATTGATCCTGCTGGTGCTGGCGGTCATGTTAATCGCGTCCAGCTGGATCGCCATGGGGACCGTTAAAGAGCATCGCTGGGCGTTGCTCGGCGCATCCCTGGGTTCGATTACCGTCGGTGGCGGCGTGACATTGGCGCTTATCACCCAGTTGGTATTGCAAATGGAGCCCTGGTACCTGCCGCGTTATATGATCCCCCTGGCCGGGATGGTATTTGCCAACGCCATGACCGCTGTGAGCCTCGCCGCGGAGCGCTTGTATGCAGAACTGGGTCATGGTCTGCGTTGGGAGGAGGCCAGGCTGACGGCCTATCAGGCGGCTATGATTCCAGTGATCAACTCACTGTTCGCGGTGGGCCTGGTGTCACTGCCGGGTATGATGACCGGCCAGATACTGTCTGGCGTATCACCACTGATAGCGGCACGCTACCAGATTATGGTCATGTGTATGATTTTTGCGTCGGCGGGCATATCCACAGCGATCTTCCTCACATTCAGTCGGCGACGGGTGGCCGCTTCTGTCCAGTCAGGATAGGCCCGCTTCCCTGGCCACATCGGTATTCATCGTAGCGCGCAGGCGCTCAGTAGACAGGTGATTGCTGTCGGTGCACTGGCTGGGTTACAGGCAGTCTTTGAGCATCTGGGGAATACTCATAGCTATAGACTTTTGGAAAGGCTGATCGCGCCCCGTACCTGTCCCAGGCTGTAACCTGTAGCCCAATCGTCGGGGTAGTATTTTTCCAGGGTGGTGCGCACCGGGTCCGACAAATTTTGCCCGTGGCACGTCAGGCAAATCGCCTCCACGCCCTGGGCCTGCATATAGCGGTACTGCCCGCTGACAGTTTCGCCGTAGTGGATGTCAGCGGCAGCTTCTCCCGCTGCCTGGCGTTTGTCGAACTGCTGCAGGACTGCCTGCTCCCACTTATCCGGTTGGGCGCGGCTGGCGTTACGGGACTTAAGGCTGACCCGTTTTGTCAGCCACCCGGACTCCGCAGTCAGCGCGTCGGCTATCCTGGGCGCGACATGGGCGCAGACTTCAATGGCTTGCGTGGCCCCGCCCTCGGTCATGGCTTTTTTTAGCTGCGGTTTGAGTTCCCCGACAAACTGTTGCGCCAGCTGTTGCGCTTCCGGCTCCAGCGAGACATTTTCCGGCTCACTGGCCGATGCGCCAGTGCCACTGGCGATAATTAGTGATAGAGCTATAAAACGATGCATGGCGTGGCCACCTCCATTGTGACAGCGCAAAGCATAACCGGATTACTCGCGCTACTCTAATGATTTATCTCAAAGGAGCCTCAGAGTATGGCCTGTTGTGTGCCCGGGTTTCTCTTGATGCAGCGCAATGAATTCGGGCGCCAGGCAGGCTAGTGTAGCCCATACTGTATCGTACTGTAATTAGATGGATGTCAGATGTCATACAGTAAATTGCTCAGTAGCCTGCTGCTATGTGGCTTGGCGCTGCTCTCGGCCAACAGCCGCGCCGATGCGTGGCTGATCGACGTGGAGGGCGCCATCGGGCCAGCCGTTGCCGATCATATGGTGCGGGGCCTGGAGCAGGCGCAGGAAGCGGGTGCCGAGCTGGTGATTCTACGTATCGATACCCCCGGCGGTCTGGATACCTCCATGCGCCAGATGATCAAGGCTGTTCTCGCTTCACCAATCCCGATTATCGGCTATGTCGCGCCCAGTGGTGCCCGCGCAGCCAGTGCCGGGACTTATCTTCTCTACGCCACACACATCGCCGCCATGGCCCCCGGAACTAATTTGGGCGCGGCGACGCCGGTACAGCTCGGTTCGCCTGGCCTGCCACAACTGCCCGACGCTAAACCGAAACAAGAGGAGGGGGAGGGGGGGAGCGCTCCTTTACCTGGCACCCCCATGGAGCGCAAGATCGTCAACGATGCGGTGGCCTATATCCAGAGCCTGGCCCAATTGCGCGGACGCAATGCTCAGTGGGCGGAGCAGGCCGTGCGTGAGGGCGCCAGTCTCTCGGCGGTAGATGCATTGGAAATGAATGTTATCGACATCGTGGCCAATTCCGTAAACGAGTTATTGACGCAAACACACGGGCTCGAGTTGGAACTGGGTAATGCTGTCCAGACCCTTGATAATGAGGACTTGGTCGTCTATCACCATCCGGTGGACTGGCGCAGTGAATTCCTGGCGGTGATTACCGATCCCAATATCGCCTACGTGCTTATGCTGGTGGGCATTTACGGTCTCATCATTGAATTTTACAATCCCGGCTTTGGTGTGCCCGGTGTGGTTGGCGCGGTGTGTCTGCTGCTGGCGTTGTACGCTCTCCAGGTGCTGCCCATCAGTTACGCCGGTCTCGGTCTTATCCTGCTGGGGATCGCCCTGATGACGGCAGAGGCGTTTGCCCCCAGTTTCGGGATCCTGGGCCTGGGGGGGATTGTGGCCTTTGTGGTGGGCTCCATCATGCTGATGGACACGGAACTGCCGGGCTACCAGATCGCCCTGCCGATGATTGTGGCTTTTGCGGTGTTCAGTGTCGGCGTGCTGGTATTTGCTCTGGGGATGATCATGCGCGGGCGGCGCAGGGCGGTAGTCACCGGCCTGGATCATTTGTTTGGAGTGCAGGTGCCAGTGGAATCTGTCACTGGTGGTGTGGCCTGGGTGCGACTGGACGGTGAGTTATGGGAAGTGGCCTGCGAGGATTCGCTGGCGCCAGATGATACAGTGACGGTGAATACAATCGATGATTTGGTCTTGCAAGTGAGCAAAGACGGGAGGAATACATAATGTTTGATATGCAATATTTCGGGGGAGTCATCCTGTTTCTGGTGGTTGGTCTGGCGTTCTCCATGTTTCGTGTGCTGCGGGAATACGACCGGGGCGTAATTTTTATGTTGGGGCGCTTTTACAAGGTGAAAGGCCCGGGGTTGATCATCGTCATCCCTGTACTGCAACAGATGGTGCGGGTGGATTTGCGCACGGTGGTAATGGACGTACCCACCCAGGATGTGATCTCCCGGGACAATGTATCGGTGCAGGTCAATGCCGTGATCTATTTTCGGGTTATCGATCCGGAGCGCGCCATCATTCAGGTGGAAAACTTCCTGGAAGCGACCAGTCAGTTATCCCAGACCACGTTGCGTTCTGTTCTGGGCCAGCACGAACTGGACGATATGCTGGCCGAGCGGGAAGGGCTCAATGCCGACGTGCAGAAAATCCTCGACAAGCAGACCTCTGCCTGGGGTATCAAGGTAGCCAATGTGGAAATCAAGCACGTGGACCTGAACGAAACCATGGTGCGTGCCCTGGCCAAACAGGCCGAGGCGGAACGTGAGCGGCGCGCCAAGGTGATACACGCCTTGGGCGAGGCCGAAGCAGCTGAAAAACTGGCGGAAGCCGCCCATGTCCTGGCCAGCCAGGATCAGGCCATTCAGCTGCGTTACCTGCAAACTCTGGTAGAGATTGCCGGCGACAAGAGCTCCACCCTGGTGTTCCCGGTGCCGATAGATTTGATGGGAAAACTGAAATTCTGAGGGCGTCCTAATAGGCTGCCGCAGCGGGCTCGCTACAGCACGTTTTTCAATAAATCCCTGGCAATGATCACCCGCTGAATTTCACTGGTGCCCTCGTAAATCGTGGTAATGCGCACATCCCGCGCCAGGCGTTCCAGGGGATACTCGCGGATATAGCCGGCGCCACCCATCATTTGCAATGCACTGTAGCAGGCGTCGTTGGCCTTCTCGCTGGCGAAGACCTTGGCCATCGCGGCAGAGGTGCCAAAATCAAGGCCCTGCTCCTTGTTCCAGGCAGCCTGCATCAGTAGTAAACGAGCCGCTTCCAATTCGGTGTAGCGATCTGCCAGCATCCACTGCAAGCCCTGGAAGGTGCCGATTTTGGCGTCGAACTGCTCCCGTTCGCCGAGATAGTCCCGGGCATAGTCCATGGCTGCCAGACCAATACCCAATGCCAATGAACCAACCCCGATACGCCCCCCGGCGAGTTCGCCAACGGCCACCTTGAAGCCTTTACCCTCCCTGCCCATCAGGGCTGAGGCGGGAATCCGGCAATCGGTAAAGGTGACCACGTTGGTAGTGGAGCCGCGTTGGCCCATCTTGTCTTCCGCCTTGCTGATGTCGATGCCGGGCAGGCCGTTATCCACGATAAAACAGGAGATGCCCTTGCCTTTGTGCGCCTCGACATCGGTGACCGCCCAGACCACGAAACAGCCGGCGTATTCGGCGCTACTGATGAAGATTTTGCTGCCATTCAAAACCCACTCATCTCCATCGCGCACCGCCCGGGTGCGCATGGCCGCCGGGTCAGAGCCGGCGCCGGTTTCGGTCAGGCAAAAGCCGGCCGCGAAATATTCGCCACCGCAGATGCGCGGCAGGTACGTGGTTCTTTGCTCCTCACTGCCCACCGCCTGAATCACCTCGGCCACCATATTGGTCACGGAAACCGTGACGGCGGTGGCGGCGCAACCCCGGGCCAATTCAGTGATAGCCGTACTGAAGGCGATGACCCCGGCCTCGGTGCCGCCGTACCGGGCCTGTACATTCAGACCCATAAAGCCCAACTCGGCCAGTTTCTTCAGGTTGACGAGCAAGGTATCGCGATTCTCGTGTTCGTCCAGCGCGGCGGCGTGGGGCGCCAACTCGCTCTCGGCAAATTGGCGGGCGATGTCTTGTATCATCTGTTGTTCTTCGGTCAGTGCCAGCAGCATGGTGTCGTTCTCCGTAAAAGGCCGATTTCAGGGTATATACTATGGCCTATAATTTGCACCGGTTGAAGCGTCAGGGGCCTGTACTGCCGGTGATTTTATAGACGTGGCGGTGTCTAGCGCGGGGCTATCTTCTCCAAACCAGTCTTTGATTTTAGCCGCGGATTTTTTTCGTACATCGTCGTTGATGTAGGTGGCCACCGCGGCGATAGCCAGCACCAGTACGCCGAGGTCGTCAGCATAGCCGACCGCGGGTGTCAGGTCGGCTATGGCATCCAGGGGTACAATGAAGTAACCCAGGGCAGCTGCGATGGTCGCCTTGGCCCAGGCGGGCGCTTTCTCCTCCTGTGCGGCGTAATAGAGCAACAAGGCTTTCTCCACCACTTCCATGCCGGCGGATTTAGCGTAGTGCTTCAGCTTGGTCCAGAAGCCCTGCTCTGAAAATGCGTCTTCAAATTCGTTGTGGTCTGCCATAATGTATTTACCCGAATAGCCAGGGACTCAACTCATCCCGGTTTTCAACAATGATTTGTTGCGCCATAGGATCTTCTAATTCTTCACTGGGATCTACATGTAGCAATTTCAAGGCATAGGGTACCAACTTAGCGCGGGTAGTTACTTTCAGTGCGCCATTGTCCATGCCGTAGTCAACTTCCACGACCTCCCGCTGATCGGGATTTAAACGTGGGTCGGGGGTGATGCGAATGGTGATCGTGGTATTCCACTGTGTATCACCCCTTATCCCGTGCACGGAATCATCCATGATTTCCGGGATGTCCCGAAACCGGCTCAACACAAAGTCGCGGTATTCCTGGTTCTTTTCGCACCATGCGCGCACATGCCAGCGCAGACCGGTGTAGACCAGGGTGTGGGGCACGATGATGCGCCCTTCACGATCTGGATTATTGATGGAGACGTAGTCCACATCCAGGCGCTTTTGCTGGCGAGCCGCCTGCATGATGGGGCGTAACACCTCGGGTTTTACGTCGCGTACCGGCACTGAGAGCACTTCAATATTGGCCATATTGAGTGACAGCGACTCAAACACGTGCATCAGTTCGTTATTGCGCGCCATCAGGTGCAGGTACTCGTCAGCCAGGCCCTGGGTTACCTGTGGCTGGAAATCGTCAGTCGGTTTGTAACCCTTCAGGAATTTGTCGTATTCCAGGTTGCCCGGCCCGACCTCGCGAATGTAGTTGTTGATATCCTTGCTGGCCTGCTGCCGGCCGATACCGAAGGTGTCGCACAGGTGTCGGGTTGTCAGGCGGCCCTCCCACAGGGCGATTGTTTCGATAAAGCGATAGCGTAAAAGAAGCTCCCAGCGAAAGGGCCATTTCTTGTTCGTACGGAGAGCCATAGTTCGTTCCTGTGAGGCCGATTTGCCGATCCAGTATAATTGTACGCGTACCATTTGTGTACATGTCGTTACAGGCGGCAAGTTTTTGTGCTGTGACGCATTGCCCCGTCATCAGGCAGTCGCTAACATTCCACATTTCCCCAGAGAAATAATTCATGAGAATTTGCCTGCTGATAGCCGTGGTTGCGCTGTGGACACCCAATGCTGTGGCTGGCATCCCGCCAGATGCTGTAACACCCGCAATGGTCGCCACAGCCCGAAAGTTAACGCAGCAGGCGGGTCTGCATAACACCGGCTATGCGATTGTCGAGTCCCTGACCACGGAAGTGGGGCCGAGACTCGCCGGTACGGAAGCGGAGGGCAGGGCGCGGCAATGGGCGCTTAGCAAGTTCCGCGAACTGGGCTTTCACAATGTGCGGGTGGAGCCCTTTATGGTGCCGCTGTGGCTGCGAGGGATCGAGCGTGCGGAGATTACCTCCCCTTTCCCCCAGCCTTTGACCATAACTGCGCTGGGGGCCGCGCCCGGCGCGGATCAACTGGGGCGGACGCTCAGTCGTGGTGAGCCGGTTATCGTGAAACTGGTGATTACACCGCAATTGTTGCCAGCGACGGAGTCGGGCAATGTTATCGCCGAAATTCCCGGCAGCGCCGCGCCAGAAGAGATCGTTTTGGTCGGGGCGCACCTTGATTCCTGGGATCTGGGGACCGGTGCGATTGATGACGGAGCGGGAATCGGCATTGTCATTGGTGCCACCAAGTTGTTGTTGGACTTCCTGCCAAACGGTCCCAGACGCACTATTCGCATCGTCCTGTTCGGTTCGGAAGAGGTGGGCCTGGTAGGCGCCCAGGCTTATGCCGAACAGCATGCCGGGGAGTTGCAAAACCATGTCATCGCCACTGAATCGGACTTTGGTGCCGGAAATATCTGGCGCTTCGACACCGGCGTGGCCGATGACAAGGTGCCGCTGGCCGGGGCTATAGGTGAACTGTTACGACCATTGGGTATAGAACCGGGAACCAACACCGCGACCGGTGGACCCGATATCAAGTATCTGAGGGAGGCGGGGGTGCCGGTGGTCGGCCTTAAGCAAAATGGCTGGGACTACTTTGACCTGCACCGTACACCCGATGATACGCAGGACAAAATCGCTTCCGATGCCCTTGACCAGAAGATCGCGGCATATGCGGTATTACTTTACCTGGCAGCCGAAATTGAAGCGGATTTTCGCTAGGGCAGTTGGGAGCCTGTGATGGGGGCGATTTTGTTCTCCACCACGCAGGCAAAAAAAGCTGCCCGGGGGTGGGGCAGCACAAGGACCTACATGGGGTATTGAGGGCCCGCCTTCCCTGGCAAGCCATAAACTTTTACACGATCAGGTTGACCACTGTTACCAAAGTCACTAGAAACATGACGGTGAAAGCCAGGCCTGCGATAATGAAATGAGCTGGCTTACCACGCTTGAAATCCCGAGTTTTGTTCTCTTTGGATTGCACGCCAAAACTTGCTGCGCACACACTGCCCATGACCTGAAGAAGGGTCGGTTCTCTCTGGTCGGCGCCAGTCGCGCTGTTTGTGCGTGTTATCACCTGATTCATTAACGCCTTCCAATAATTCGTTTGAAACCAATCCAATGACGTCTTTGTTAACGCTATCAGGGCTATAGCAGGTTGCGTGCCAATTACAAAAAAAAGGCGATGAATTTTCTAACATCTTGAAAAATATAAATTAAATATATTTTTAATCGACCCCAAGTAAGATATCTAAAGTCAGTGGCGTCAGTATATTGTCGCTAATGGCAGGGTGGAATGACAAAAATGGCAAACCGTAACTGCGTGGTACATGCCGCCATCCTGAACGGCTGGCCCCGGTAATGCTTGAGTAGGTCGCGAATTCTGTAGGTCCGGTTTTAACCGGACATATCGTTTATATAGTGAGCAACCGGCGCAGCAAACTGTCCTGCCCCTTATGCTGCTCTCGTGCAAACAGTAATTGCGCCAGTTGCGTTTCGATTTGCTCGGCGACTTCCCCGCGAATAATCTGCTGGCGCCTTTTGGTCAGGGTTTTGTCCTTGTACCGGGCCAGTTTGATCGGCTCGCCGAAACCCAGGTAACAGCGCTGCGGTTTGGGGATCAGGGTGCCTAACAGACCCAGTGGAATAGGGGGTAAAATGTCGGAGCGGAAGTTGTCAGTCAATAATCCGAATCGTTTCAGCAGTTGGCCGAAGGCGGAGTCGGGCAGGTCCTGGCCCTCCATATAACGGCCGTAGAATTCATCGGGCCCTATAAGCCCGAACGGCATGATGGTGTAGCCGTGCTCTGCCGCCAGCTTCACAAAGCCATAGCGTTCCTTCCACTGCAGTTCGTACACCTTACTGGCCGGCTTGACTGCCTCTGCGGCACCGCCGGGAAAAACCAGTAAGTCCTGGCGAGCTTTCATCATTGCGCTGCATACTTGCGGGTGACCCATTACCGCGCCATTTTTCAATATGTAATTCGCGATGCGTTGATTTGTGAACAGGAATTTGTCTCCCAGACCACGCGGGAAACGGTTCAATTCCTTGATGAACACCGGTCCCAGCACTATGCCGTCCAGAGCGAACAGGGAGTGGTTGCCCACGAACAGGCAGGGCCGATTGGGAATATTTTCCGCACCCAGTACCATGGGGTTGAACACGCGCTTGACCATTTGGTAACTGAGGTCCAACTCCATACCGGAGGGGGTCTTCACTGCCAGGGCTTTTTCGATATGCCGGGCGATGGCTTCTTTATCGTCAAGGGGGTGGTTATCTTTGTCGAATAGGGCCATGCGCGTCGCTGCCTGTTAGTGCGGTCGGGAAATTATAACGATTTGGGCGCGGGGGGCATAGCCTGGCAGCGCCCGCTAACCCCGTAAACCAGCACTAAGCAGGGTGTGCCTGGCCGATGATATCGATTTGGTGAATATCGTGGGCAATCCTGGGCAGCGGAGATCCTGGCGATCGGTAGCAAGCGGGCCACCGCAGAGAAGTTCCTGACCACGTCGCACAGGTAGCGCGCTTTCCTGTTTTATTGATGCAGGACAATTCAATTTTCCCGCTGTCAGGTATGTTTGTCTCCTGTAAGAAAAATTTGTAGGGGTGTGTGTGTCTGCCTATGCAATTGTTAACCTGGAAGTCTTTGATATTGAAAAGTATCTTGTGTACCAGGAGGCTATAAAGCCTCTGGTAGAGTCCGCCAATGCGCGCTACCTTGCCAGGGGCGGAGAATTTCAGGTGTTTGAGGGCGATGATCAGCCACACCGCCTGATCTTAATCGAGTTTCCCTCACTGGCGGCCATGGCCGGCTTTTATGCCAGTAATGCCTACCAGGCACTGGAGCCACAACGTCAGGCCTGTAGCAGCGCCCGTATACTGGGCGTAGAGGGCTTGGAGCACTAGTGTGGTATCCACCATTAACGTTCGCTAAAACCTGCGCGAACTGATGTCAGGGTGGTAGTGATTGCCCTGGTGCTTTCTGCTTGCAACCATCTAAGACTGATTATGATCAATACGCTCGCAGCCATTTCGAACTATAGTTACACAGCGAGTATTGACAGATTGCAGGGTATGGTACATGGAACAACAAGGCACGATCACTATCGACGGCAACCAGGCCGCTGCGACAATAGCCCATCTCACCAATGAAGTAATCGCCATCTACCCGATCACCCCCTCGTCCAATATGGGTGAATTTGCCGATGAATGGTCGGCCAGGGGCCAGAAAAATCTGTGGGGTACGGTGCCGCGGGTGATTGAGATGCAAAGTGAGGGTGGCGCCGCGGGTGCCATCCACGGCGCCTTACAGGCCGGGGCCCTGGCAACCACTTTTACCGCGTCCCAGGGGTTGCTGCTGATGATCCCCAATATGTACAAAATCGCTGGTGAACTCACCCCCACGGTATTTCATATCGCGGCGCGCTCGCTGGCCTGTCAGGGACTTTCTATTTTCGGTGATCACTCGGATGTGATGGCCACCCGCCAGACCGGCTACGGCATGCTCAGTTCCAACTGTCCGCAGGAAGTGATGGACCTAGCCCTGATCGCCCAGAGTGTCACCCTGCAGAGCCGGGTACCTTTCCTGCACTTCTTTGATGGTTTTCGCACCTCCCACGAGGTGGCGAAGCTGGTCGAAGTGCCGGTGGACACCGTGCGGGCGATGATCGATGACAGCGCGGTGGAGGCGCACCGCCAGCGGGCCCTGTCGCCCGCCCACCCGGTGTTGCGCGGCAGCTCTCAGAATCCCGATGTCTACTTTCAGGCCAGGGAGACGGTCAATCCTTATTACACCGAGCTGCCCACCATCGTGCAGGCCACCATGGATCAGTTTGCCGGCTTGACCGGACGCCAGTACCAGCTGTTCCAGTATGAGGGTGCAGCCGACGCTCAGCGCGTTATCATTATCATGGGCTCCGGTGCGGAGGCGGTGCACGAGACTGTGGATTACCTCAATTCCCTGGGCCAGAAGGTGGGTGTGCTGAAGGTGCGACTGTACCGCCCATTCGCCCCGCAGCTTATGCTGCAGGCACTGCCCGCAACCATTCGGCGTGTCGCAGTGCTGGATCGCACCAAGGAGCCGGGCTCTGATGGTGAGCCCCTGTACAAGGATATAGTCACGGCTCTGGCCCAGGACAGTGTCGGCGGCGGGCATTTTGGTTCGATGCCCCTGGTAATAGGCGGGCGTTATGGCCTGTCTTCCAAGGAGTTTACACCGGGTATGATTGTGGCGGTCTACGACCAGCTGTCTCTAGAGCAGCCAAAAAACCACTTCACTATTGGCATTCACGACGATCTCAGCTACACCAGTCTTGATTGGGATGACAGTTTGCGCACCTCGGCCCACGAGGAAACTTTCCAGGCGGTGTTTTACGGCCTCGGTAGCGACGGTACCGTGAGCGCCAACAAAAACAGTATCAAGATCATCGGTGAGAGTACGGACTTGCACGCCCAGGGCTACTTTGTCTACGACTCGAAGAAATCCGGCGCGGTCACCGTGTCCCACCTGCGCTTCGGTCCCAACCAGATTCGATCCAGTTACCTGATTGCCAGCGGTGATGCCAACTTCGTGGCCTGTCACCAGCCAGGCTTCCTGGAAAAATACGATGTGCTGGATTTCGCCAGACGCGGCGCGGTGTTTCTGCTCAACTCTCCCGCTGCGCCCGATGCGGTGTGGGATACCCTGCCGCATTCTCTCCAGCAGGAGATCATCGACCGGGAAATCACCGTTTACACCATCGATGCCTATGACGTGGCCCAGCGCAGCGGCATGGGCAAGCGTATCAATACCATTATGCAAACCTGCTTCTTCGCCATTTCCGGCATACTGCCTAAAGATGAGGCCCTTGCGTCGATCAAGGACGCAGTGCAAAAAACTTACGGGCGCAAAGGGCGCCGTATCATCGAACTCAACTTCAAAGCCATCGACGAGACCCTGGCCTGCCTGCATCAGGTGGCGAGTGGCGGGGCGGTGAAGGCGCCCGAAGAAAAGGTAGCCCTGACCGCCAGGGCCTCGAAATTTGTACAACAGGTAACGGCAGAAATCATCGCCGGGCGCGGTGATATGATCCCGGTCAGCCAGATGCCTGAGGACGGTAGTTTTCCGCTGGGCACCGCGGCCTATGAAAAACGCAACCTGGCGCTGGAAATCCCGGTGTGGGAGACCGAACTCTGCACCCAGTGCGGCAAGTGTCCCTTTGTCTGTCCGCACACCGCCATTCGTTCCAAGGTGTTTCATGAGTCAGAGTTGGCGAGTGCGCCCGCCAGTTTCAAATCCACGCCGGTCAAGGCCAAGGGCTACCCCGAGGGCTACCATATCAGCTACCAGGTGGCACCGGAGGACTGTACCGGCTGCACCCTGTGTGTGGATATCTGCCCGATCCGCGACAAATCCAATGTCAGCCGCAAAGCACTGAACATGGCGCCGCAACCGGCGCTGCGTACCCAGGAGCGCGCCAACTGGGATTTCTTCAGCACCTTGCCGGAGTTTGATCGCAGCCAGCTCAAAATCAATACCATCGCCGGTTCCATGGTGTTGCAGCCTCTGTTCGAATTCTCCGGCGCCTGTGTGGGTTGCGGCGAGACACCCTACGTTAAACTCGCCTCGCAATTGTTCGGCGACCGTATGCTGGTGGCCAACGCCACCGGTTGTTCCTCTATCTACGGTGGCAACCTGCCCACCACGCCCTGGACTACAACCCCCGACGGGCGCGGTCCGGCCTGGTGTAACTCCCTGTTTGAAGACAACGCCGAGTTCGGTCTTGGTATGCGCCTCGCGGTGGACAAGCAACGGGAGATGGCCCGCGAATTGCTGGGCAAACTGTCCGCAGAATTGGACACCGTCCTGGTGGAGGCTATTCTGGATGCGGATGAATCCGATGAGGCGGGTATTTACGACCAACGGCAGCGCGTAAAACAGTTGGATACGGCACTGGCCTCCCTCGATTCGAATGAGGCCCGCAGTTTGCTGAGCCTCAGCGAAAACCTGTGCCGCAAAAGCGTGTGGATTATGGGCGGCGATGGGTGGGCTTACGATATTGGCTACGGCGGCCTCGATCATGTGCTGGCCTCAGGGGAGGATGTAAATCTACTGGTGCTGGATACAGAGGTTTACTCCAATACCGGCGGGCAGACATCCAAGGCTACCCCGCGTGGCGCCGTGGCCAAGTTTTCCTCCGCGGGCAAGCGCACCGGCAAGAAGGATCTGGCATTG
>QNFR01000015.1 GCA_003646405.1 Gammaproteobacteria bacterium | reverse complement strand
CTACCAGCTGACGGCTCCCTACCAGCTGACGGCTCCCTGCCAACACAGCGGTTCAAGCTGCAAACCGTGGCCAGCGGTCTGGGTTATCAATCTATGCAGATCTCTGTGGTCGGTCAGCATGATCAGGGGCGAATACTGCTGGAGGAATTGCAGCTAAATGACCGAGCGGGAACAAACGACCTGCGTGGAACGGGCGAAATTTCGGTGTCAGACGGACTGCGCTGGGCGGTGCGGCTGGAGTCCCGCGGATTTGACCTGCCACAGCTGAGTAAATTTGCCTTTGGCCGGCTACAGGGTGCCGTGCGGGTGAATGGCACAGTACAGGATGAAACCTGGCAGGTGGTGGTGGAGGATGTTGACCTGCATGGTGATATCAATGGCCTGCCGGCCCGCGTGAATGGCTTCGGCGGCCTGGGCAGCGGTTTGCTGCTGGCCAACAGCGATTTGCGCGCTGATTTGAATGGCGCCCAGTTACTATTGCAGTCTTCGGGTGTCCGTGGACGAGGCGGGAGGTTCGAGTTGGCGGTGGCTGACCTGGGTCGCTGGCAACCCGGCAGCCGGGGACAGCTGCAGCTGCAGGCGTTGTTGGCGCCCGGCAAGCAGGAATTGCAGCTATCCGGGATACTGCAGGATATCGAATGGGGTGGGCTGACAATCGAACAGGGTAGCGTCACGGGGGATTATCGCTTCTTGGCTGAGGCGGAATTCAAACTGGATATCGCTGTTGAAGAAGCAGTGCTGGGCGGTGTCGAACTCAGTTCAATGCGGTTGCTGGCAGGCGGAACCGCGTCGCAACATCATGTTTCTGTCATCAGTGAAGGCGACGTGCAAGGTGAGCTCGACCTGGCAGGAAGTCTACAAGATCAGCAGTGGAGCGGTCGCCTGGCACCAACGAATTTGCACACGCCTCTTGGTAACTGGCAATTGACTGAGGCAGTAACGGCCGCCTGGTCAATACCTCAACAACAGCTGGTGCTGGACGCCCACTGCTGGCAACAACAGCAGACACGTGTTTGCCCCGGCGAGTTATTGCTGGGTGCGCAAGGCAGTGGCAGCCTGGAAGTGGCGGGTGACCTGAGCCTGTTTGAAGGTCTGCTGCCGGCCCATGTCGAGCTGGCGGGTAATCTCCAGCTGCAGATTGAAGGCAGCTGGGGCTCCGGCGGGGGCGTCGTGGTCACGGGATACTCGAAAACCCGTTCACTCTTGCTCACCCAACACCATGGTGAGGGTGAGATCGCCAGTATTGGTTGGGACAGGGGCGAGGGCGTTTTTGGCTACGACAGCGAAGGGCTGAACCTGGACTGGGAATTGCACCGGGAGGGTCACAAGCTGGTTGATCTACAGCTGCTGTTGCCGCCTCACAGAGATGAAGCCATGGGCGGTGCCATAAGCCTTGAACGGGTTCAGCTGGGCGCGCTGGCATCATTTGCACCGTCGCTGTCCGCTCTGGAGGGAGAGATCAGTGGGCACCTGCAGCTGGCTGGCACAGTAGATCAGCCGCTGGCCAGTGGCGTGCTACGGCTGGCCGGAGGGCGACTGGCCATGGTGGCCAACCCCACCGAATTGAATGACCTGAATTTGACCTTGCAACTGCAGGGGGACAGGGCACAAGTGCGCGGTGGAGGCGTGCTCGGCGGTGGTGAGCTGCAATTGGTCGGTGAGCTGGTGACCCAACCCGAGCCACGCCTGCAGCTGGCTGTTGCAGGGACAAAGCACAATATCCTGTATCCGCCGTCTACCGAATTGCACGTGTCAGAGAATCTCAACATAACGGTTACCCCGGGTTTGTTGGGTGTCACGGGAGAGGTTGTCGTACACAAGGGCTTACTGGAGTTCGAACAATTGCCGGCCGGCAGCGTGGCGCTTTCCAGCGACGTGGTGCAGGTGGATTATACCGGCGCCGTGATACGGGAGGAGTTGCCATTCGACATCAGTATGGATGTCTGGGTGCGCATACGGGATCGCTTCAAGGTGACCGGTAGCCTGCTGCGGGCCACGCTCGGCGGAGACTTGCACCTGTTGCAGAAGGCCGGGAAACCGCTGCAGTTGTTTGGCAGTCTCAATACAGTTGGCGGCGAGTTGCGCGCCTACCAACAGCAATTGAAAATCAAGCGCGGCTTACTCAGCTTCAACGGGACGCCGGATAATCCAGCGCTTGATCTCCGTGCCCAGCGTGATATCAGTGGCAGTAGTGTTGCGGCCGGCGTGCAGGTGCGGGGGCGACTGCAAGAGGAGTTGGTGTTGGAGGTCTATTCCGAGCCGGCCATGTCGCAGGGCGAAGCCATGTCGTATCTGGTGCGGGGCAGGGGGCTGGACGCCGGCGCCGGCGCGGATGGTACGGCGGTGGCTCTATCCGTGGCCTCTGGTGTGGTAAACCGCTCCACCCTGGTCTCCGAGCTGAACCGGGTTCCCGGTGTCAGTGATGTGCAGTTCGGCGCTGACGGGTCGGGAGACGATACCGCGGCGACAGTGAGCGGTTATGTCGGAGGGAGGTTATACTTGTCCTATGGGTTTGGCTTGTACGAGCCCGTCAATGTGCTTACCGCCAGGTTGTACCTGGGCACTCGATTGTGGCTTGAAGTGGTGAGCAGCCTGGAGAACTCAATGGACCTGTACTACTCCTTTGATATTGACTGAGCGTTTTTTTGGCAGTATATGGCTCCACCCGGGGATTTATGCAGAGTAACAAAATGAGTAATTACACAGGTATCGAAGGTATGGCTATTTTGTGTGGGGTCGGCTGATGGATCCGCTCACCCAGGGTGTACTGGGCGCTTCGTTACCCCAGGCCAGCAGCGCCGGTCGCTATGCGGCCAGCGCCGGGCTGCTTGGCTTTTTGGCCGGTATGGCGGCCGACCTGGATGTATTAATTCGCTCCGCGAGCGATCCACTGCTGTTTCTGGAGTACCACCGCCAGTTCACTCATTCCCTGGTATTTATTCCTTTCGGCGGCCTGATCTGCGCCCTGGTCCTGCATTATGTCATCGGTCGCAGGCGCGGTTTGTCATTTCGCCAGAGCTGGTTGTTCTGTACGCTGGGCTATGCCACCCACGCGCTGCTGGACGCCTGTACGACCTATGGCACGATGCTGTTTTGGCCGTTTAGTGAACAGCGTATAGCCTGGAATACAATTTCCATTATCGACCCCTTATTCACCATTCCAATTCTTGTGGCGGTTATTTTAGCGGGCAGGCGACATCGGCCCCTATACGCGCGTCTGGCCCTGTTGTGGGCCGTGGCTTACATGGCCCTGGGTTTGTCGCAGCGCAATGAGGCCATGGCAATGGGCTATGCACTGGCAGCGCAGCGCGGTCACACGCCTGTGCGGCTGGAGGCCAAGCCCAGCTTCGCCAATATCCTGGTGTGGAAAATCGTGTATGAAACGGATGACAGGTTTTACGTGGACGCGGTGCGTGCCCGCCTCGGCCCGCGGGTATTTGTCGGCGACTCGGTGCAGAAGTTGGTTATCGACCGGGACATGCCCTGGCTGGATCGAGATTCACAGCAGGCCAGGGATATAGAGCGTTTTCGCTGGTTCAGTGACGGCTACATTGCCCGCGACCCGCTGTACGCCAACCGGGTCATAGATATTCGATACTCCATTATTCCCAATGAGGTGGCGCCCCTGTGGAGCATCGAGTTGCGCCCGGAGGCGGCGCCCGAAGAACACGCGGCCTACCGGGTGCATCGCGATGCGGGGGAGGGCCGGGTGGCACTGATGTGGGGTATGGTCATCGGGGGTTGAGTGCCCGCGGGATTCCCTCTATCGGTTGAACGCGGCCCGGGCGGCAGGCAGGGCTACACCAGTGTTAATGGCGATATCCTGTCCGTGCAGCGCCGCTTCCAGTGCATTCAGGCAGTACACGACGTTGCGTTCGCTGCTGGCGAAGCCCATGAGTCCAATGCGCCAGGTCTTGCCGGCCAGGGTACCCAGTCCCGCACCGATTTCCAGGTCGAACTCCTGCAGTAGAGTGGTGCGTAATGCCGCGTCATCGACACCCTCGGGAATGAGTACGGAGTTGAGTTGCGGCAAGCGGAATTTGGGGGCCACGGCCATGGCCAGGCCCATCGCTTCCAGTCCGACCACCAGACCTTCATGGTTGCGGCGGTGACGCTGGTGAGCGGCTTCCAGGCCTTCCTCCTGCAGCATGACCAGGGCTTCGTGCAGGGCATAAAGATCATTAACCGGTGCAGTGTGGTGATAGGCGCGCTTGCCGCTGCCGCCCCAGTAGCCCATGATCAGTTGCATATCCAGGAACCAGCTCTGTACCTTGTGTACACGATTGTTGATGTGATCAACAGCCCGGGCGCTAAAGGTTATCGGAGAGATGCCCGGTACGCAGGACAGGCATTTCTGGGTGCCGGAGTAAACCGCATCAGCGCCCCAGTCGTCCGTAAGCACTGCAATGCCGCCCAGTGAAGTCACGGCGTCGACAATTGACAAAGCGCCCCGCCCGGTGGCCAGGTCGCACAAGGCGGCGGCATCGCTGCGTACGCCGGTGGACGTCTCAGCGTGCACGAAAGCCAGAATACTGGCATCCCGGTGTTGGTCAAAGGCGGTCGCGACCTTGTCTATGCTTACCGGCTCGCCCCAGGTGTCGTCCACCATGATCGCAGTGGCGCCACAGCGCTCCACGTTTTCCTTCATACGCCCGCCAAATACCCCGTTCTGGCAGACAATGACTTTGTCCCCCGGCGATACCAGGTTGACAAAGCAGGCCTCCATGCCGGCGGACCCGGGAGCGGAGATGGGTAGCGTCAGCGCATTTTCCGTCTGGAAAGCGAATTGCAACAGTTCCTTGATTTCATCCATTAACTGCACAAACAGGGGGTCCAGGTGGCCGATAGTCGGGCGTGCTAAAGCACCCAGTACCCGGGGAGAGACATCGGAGGGGCCGGGGCCCATCAGGGTCCGCTGGGGAGGGAAAAAACTGCTGATCATATCCGCGCTGCTCTAGTGCATTGAAAGTGGCGCAACGTTAGCAGATTTTGGCGTGAAGCTTAAGGGTGAGTTGGCAATTTCCTCTTTGTCTCGGTGACCCGGTGGTGGGCCGTGCACCGGCCGCACATCCAGGGAATGTCGAGTCAGTTGTGTTCCAGTGGCGTGGCGGCAAACAAAACCAGCAGCGTCATGTCTTCTTCGATTTCGAAGAAGGAGTGCTTCGTTGTGGCGCCGACATAAAGCAGGGAACCGGGGCCCACATCGCGTTCTTCACTATCCAGGCGCATACGCGCTTTACCGCTCATGACGATATAAACTTCGTCCTCATCGTGGGGCGCCTGCATGTCGGTGCTGCCGGCTGCCAGGAAGTAGATGCCACAGTTGAGAGCGGGTACATTGAGAAATTCCAGGTATTCAACCGGCTCGCCCTTGAGCTTGTCCTTGATTTTCTCCAGGTCGAAGACTTGCCAGGTGCTCTCGGTCATGGGGCAGGTTCCTTGTGATCGGGTATTTATGAGAATGATTCTACGGCGAAACGTCCCGTGATAGTATCCCTTTTCTCGCTGAGCGCATTGGCGTACATAGCCATAGCAGGAGTATGCCGTGAACAGACCAACTATAGAGTCCAACCTGGCTGCCGTCATGTTGCGTCGAGCAGAGTTAAACCCCGAACGGACGGCACTTATTTTTGAGGGGGAAGAAACCCTGTTCGGAGAATTTGGCGACCGGGTGCGTCGGCAGGCGACACTGCTAAAGGCGGGGGGCGTCTGTATAGGTGACCGGGTGGCCTACCTGGGTTTCAACCATCCCGTATCGCTGGAGACCATGTTTGCCGCACAGGCTCTGGGGGCGATCTTCGTGCCGCTCAATTTCCGTCTGACCGCAGAGGAACTGACGTTCATGATCAACGATGCGGGTGTTCACACACTGGTAGCCGATGACGCGCTGCGACCGGTTGTGGAGCCGGCCATACCCAACCTTTGCTGCCGACAATTCTTCAGTTCTGAGAGTAAAGCCGACGGTTGGCGCCATGTGTCATCGGAACGTGCCGCGGCGGAGCCCCTGGCCTTCCCGGTATCTGTGGACCAGCACGATGTGGCGATCATCATGTATACCTCCGGCACCACCGGCCAGCCCAAAGGGGCGATGTTGACTCACAACAATATCCTGTGGAACAATCTCAACGCCATGCTCGCCTTCGGCGGCTCACGGGACGATGTGATTCTCTCTGCGGCGCCGCTGTTCCATATAGCGGGGCTTAATATCATGACCCTGGGCTCTTTTCACACGGGTTCTACCGTGGTGCTGTTGCGCAATTTTGACCCGGGGCAGGTGCTGGCGGATATTGAACGCTATAATGCCACCTGTATGTTCGGCGCCCCCGCCATGTTTCTGTTTATGTCGCAGCAACCCCAGTTTGCCGATACGGACCTGAGTTCGATCAAGCACCTGATCTGTGGTGGCGCACCGGTGCCGGAACCGCTGATCGAATTGTACGGCGCCAGGGATATAGACTTCTGCCAGGGCTATGGCCTGACGGAAACCGCGCCATTTGCCGCTTTTCTCACCCCGGAATGGGCCACCAGCAAACTGGGTTCGGCGGGCCAGCCGCCCCTGTACGGCGACACGCGCATTGTCGATGGCAATAACCGGGAACTGCCCAGGGGCGAACACGGCGAAGTCTGCCTGCGCGGCCCCAATATCATGAAGGGTTACTGGAACCGTCCCGAGGCCAGCGCCGAGGCCATCGATAAAGAGGGATGGTTTCACTCCGGTGATGGGGGATACGTGGATGAAGACGGTTTCCTGTTTATCTGTGATCGCCTCAAGGATATGGTGATCTCTGGTGGCGAGAATGTCTACCCGGCCGAGGTGGAGAGCGTGCTGTACCGGCACGAGGCCATAGCCGAGGTGGCGGTTATCGGGCTGCCGGATGAAAAATGGGGCGAGGCGGTGACCGCCGTGGTGGCACTGCACGCGGATCAGACACTGACCATTGAGGAACTGCGCGAGTTCGCCGAAACCTTCCTGGCGCGCTACAAGTTACCCTCGCGTCTGCATATCGTAGAGGCCCTACCGCGCAACCCCGCGGGCAAGGTGCTCAAGTTTGAGCTGAAAGAGCAGCTGAAAGGTTAGGAAAAAGTCTCAGGCGAGTGCGAGACACCAACAGCAGGCGTTTTTAGGCGAGGCGAAAACACCTGGGCATTTTGAGGGTGTTTGTAACGCCGTGTCGTACCGGTTGCGGTTTTTTCAACTCAGTCGTTGGGTTCAAATCCCACATTTGCCTGGGCCGCTGCGATCCTGGCGATGGGCACCCGAAATGGACTGCACGATACATAATCCAGGCCCAGGTCGTGGCAGAAGCGGATAGAGCGGGGGTCGCCGCCGTGCTCACCGCAGATGCCATACTTGATGCCTTTCTTCTTCGCTCGGCTTTCGTTCACCGCGATTTCCATCAGGCGGCCCACCGCTCGCTGGTCCAGTGTGACAAAGGGGTCGGCATCAATGAGTTTTTTCTCCAGATACCGGGGTATGAACTTGCCGGCGTCGTCACGGGAAAAGCCGTAGGTCATCTGGGTCAGGTCATTGGTGCCAAAGCTCATAAACTCGACTTCCGGCGCCAGGCGGTGTGCGCCCAGAGTGGCGCGGGGCGTTTCCATCATGGTGCCGATCTTGTAGGGGATGGAAATGTTCTTCTCTTTCAGGATTTCGTGGATGCCCTTGTCGATGATCTCGGTGACCAGGCGGATTTCGCGCACGTTGATGACCAACGGAATCATGATTTCAGGCAGGGGCCTGCAGCCCTGCTCGGTAGCGTCCACCGCGGCGCCAATAATGGCCTTGACCTGCATTTCAGTGATTTCCGGGTAAACCACTGACAGGCGGCAGCCACGAAAGCCCAGCATGGGATTGACCTCTTTCAGGCGTCCGGCAATTTCCCGGATTTTGTCCGCCGGCTTGCCAATCCGCTGTGCCAGGGCGTTGATATCCTCCTCGGTCTGGGGCAGAAATTCGTGCAGGGGCGGGTCCAGCAGGCGAATCGTTACCGGCAGGCCGTCCATTACCCTGAACAATTCCAGTATGTCATCGTGCTGGAATGTCAGTAACTGGTCCAGGAAGGTTTGTCGCTCCTCCCTGCTCTCGGACAGAATCATGGCGCGCATGACGTCGATACGGTCGGCGGCGAAAAACATGTGCTCGGTGCGGCACAGGCCTATGCCCTCGGCGCCCAATTCCCTGGCCTTGGCGGCATCTTCGGGCGTTTCCGCATTGGCCCGGACCTTGAGCCTGCGGTGCTTGTCCGCCCAGGACAGCAGGGTCTGGAAGTCATCGCTGGAACTGGCCTCGGTCTTGGCGATATCGCCCAGCATGACTTCGCCGGAGGTGCCGTCCAGGGTGATGATATCACCGCGTTTGATGACCACGCCGTCCGTGGTGGTGGCGGTGCCCGCCGCGTAATCCACGCTCAGCGCATCGCAGCCCGTTATGGCGCACACGCCCATGCCTCTTGCCACCACCGCGGCATGTGACGTCATGCCGCCCAGCTCGGTGAGTATACCCGCGGCCACCCGCATACCGTGGATGTCTTCGGGGGTTGTCTCCCTGCGCACCAATATGACACTGTGGCCTTGGGCCGCTTCATCTTCCGCCTCTTCCGCGGAGAACACCACCTGCCCGGTGGAGCCACCGGGGCTGGCGGCCAGTCCGGTGGCGACGATATCAGTCTTGGCCGTCGGGTCCACCATGGGATGCAAAAACGCTTCAACATGGTCTGTGGACACGCGCATCAATGCTTCGCTCTCGGTGATCAGCCCCTCTTTAACCATCTCTACGGCAATCTTCACCGCAGCCCGACCGGTGCGTTTGCCGCTGCGGGTCTGCAGCATGTAGAACACACCTTTCTGTACGGTGAACTCAATGTCCTGCATATCCCGATAGTGTTTTTCCAGCTGGGCCTGGGTCTTGAACAACTCGTCGTAAATCTCCGGCATGCGCTCCCCCAGCGCCGCCACGGGCAGTGGGGTGCGAATCCCCGCCACCACATCTTCACCGGCCGCGTTGAACAGGTATTCGCCGAAGAACTGATGTTCGCCGGTCGATGGGTTACGGGTAAATGCCACACCGGAGCCGGAATCATCGCCGAAGTTGCCGAATACCATAGACTGTACGCTGACTGCCGTGCCCAGATTGTCGGGGATGTTGTTCATCTCCCGGTAGACGATGGCTCGTGGTGTGTGCCAGGACATGAACACCGCTTGTACAGCCATCTTGAGTTGTACGAAGGGGTCTTCCGGGAAGTCCACCAGGGTTTTGTAGATGCGGACGATTTCCCGCCAGTCTTCGGCAGTCATATCCACGTCCAGAGTTTTGCCGTGGGCGGTTTTGTACTGGTTGAGTTCATGTTCGAACTTCTTGCCGTCCACATCCATCACCACGTCGGCGAACATCTGAATGAAGCGGCGATAGGAGTCATAGGCGAAGCGGGGATTACCGGTTTTCTTTGCCAGACCTTCGGTGATCTCGTCATTGAGGCCCAGATTGAGGATAGTATTCATCATCCCGGGCATGGAAACCGGCGCGCCGGAGCGAACGGAGAACAGTAGCGGGTTTTCCGGGTCGCCAAAGCGCGCGCCCATTTTCTTTTCCACCAGGTCCAGGGCGACCCGGTATTCCTGCTCCAGTAACGAAGGCAACTTGTTGCCGGCCTGGAAGAATTCGTGGCAGGTGCTGGTGGTGATGATGAAACCGAAGGGAACGGGCAGTCCCATGCTGGTCATCTCGCACAGGTTGGCACCTTTGCCGCCCAACAGATCCCGGTCGTCCTTGCTGCCTTCGTTGAACAGGTATACGCGCTTCGCCATGGGTGTTCCTCAGGGCTGGTCATGTTTGCTTTCTCTAGCCGATGGCAAGTATATCGGCTCAGTCCCCGATGCGGGAGGCATACCAGGAATTATGATGTAAATAGTGTGTGGTGGTCGTCTTTTACATAGACCTTGAGGTACACTACCCACCGTTATGAATTTGCCACGCCTGCCCATAAAAATTATCATCCTGTTGTTGACCGGTTGTCTGCTGCTGGTTAGCTGTAGTAGTGATGGTGGTCGACAAAAAAAGAAAACCGTGGTTCTGCAGGGCCAGAGCAGTGACGACGTGGACTTCGGTGGTTCATGGGAACTGGATTACAGCCAGAGCGACAATATCCAGACCAAGCTCGATTCGATGGTGCGGGAGTTGCGACGCCATGCGGATCGCACGGGTGGTAATCAGGGTGCGATAATGGTTGGCGGTGCGGCCGGAACCAACAGTGCGCCGTCTATTATAGGCCTGGCACGGATGTCGGATTTGATCACCCGCTCACCATTGCTGAAGATCCAGCAGAGTGAGCACAAGATTAAGGTGAAGCGCGAGGAAAACTTCGCGCTGACTTGTGAGTTTTATGCCGGCCAGTACAAAACCGTGGAGACACCGCTTGGTACCGAGATTTGCGGCTGGAACGGCCACCAGCTCGTGTTCAAGATATTGCTCCCCGAAGGGCTCAGCATTCAACACGTAATGACGCTGGCGTCCTTTGGCGGGAAACTCAACGTCGCCACGACCGTTGTTTCTGACCAAGTTTCTTACCCATTCACCCTCAACAGGGTCTATAACCGCTTTGTGCCAGGTGGCAGCGGTTTCTCCTGTAAGATGACACTGACCAAGGGTAGAGTATGTTCCACCCAATCTGCATCCACGCCCGCAACCACACCCGAACCTGCACCCGAGCCCGCACCCCAATGATGCGATTGTCGAGATGGTTGATTTTTGTGTGCCTGTGCACGCTTGGCGTGACCCTGCGAGCCGGCTTCGCGCAGGCCTCGGTCAGCGGTGTTCCGTTGAAGATTGACCGGCAGTCGTCTGCGGAGATGGTGTTGGACGTGGGGGTGGTGATTTTCGATCCCGGCATCCCCAAGGATGCATCGACCCATAGTAAATTGGGCATTTTTCCGGAGATACGCAAATCCGAAGCCAAGTTTATGCCGGTGATACTGCGTCAGGTGTTGCTCAAATCGGCTGCCTGGGGCGTGGTGCGGGTTTTACCCGAAACATTGAATTCATCAGAACTGTTGGTCACCGGCAGGATACTGCACTCGGATGGCTTGCGCCTGGCACTGCAAATACGGGTACACGATGCCACCGGTCGGCTCTGGCTGGACAAGGTGTATGTGGACGAGACCTCCCCGGGCGACTATCCGGTGGCCGCAGGGGATGACCCCTACCAGGACCTGTATCACCAGATAGCCAATGAAATGCTGGCCATGAAGCAGCGTCTGGGTAGTAAGGAACTGCGTAATATCCGCCAGGTGGGTCTGATACGTTACGCCGCCAGCTTGTCACCGGAGGTTTTTGCGGGCTACCTGTCTCAAACTGCGGGCGGCACGTATATCCTGGCGCGCCTGCCCGCCGCGGATGATCCCATGATGGAGCGGGTCAGCAAGATCAGGAATCAGGAATACCTCTTTATTGATACGGTGGATGAGCAGTACGCCGCACTCTATGAGGAGATGGCGCCCACCTATAACATGTGGCGGCAATTCGGCAGGGAACAGGCGCTCTACAGGGAAAGTTATGAAGATCGTGCGGCGAACAGGGAGCGACGGGGAAAGCGCGGTACCTTTGCCGCGATGGAGCAGACCTACGATGCCTACAAATGGTCGAAAATACATGAACAGGACCTGGATGAATTGGCGCTTGGCTTTAACAATGAGGTAGCGCCCACCGTCATGGAGGTCAGTGGCAAAGTTTTCAGGCTCAACGGCACGCTGGATACGCAATACACCGAGTGGCGGGATATTCTGCAGCAAATATTTGTTCTCGAGACGGGCCTGACGCCCGACGCCTGATTTCTGCTATGCTGCCCCGTTATGGCCACTGAAGATAATGAACACGAGTCGCTGCTGCAGACTCTGAAAAATGTCACCGGGCAGGTCGCCGGTGGCACGTTGGGGTTGGCACGCAATACCGCGACCATGACCGCGATGTTTGGCGAGAGTTGGCTGCGTACTGCCGTACTGAACCAACTCGAGCCCGAGCGGCTGGAAGCGATGGCGGATGCCGGTCATTTTCTGAAGGATGCCCGGGAAACGGCGGGGATGTCGATCAAGGATTTGTCCGAGAGCCTGGGTTTGTCGGACAAGGCCGTGCTGGAAGATATCGAAAGCGGCTCAACAATCATGCCGCTGGAGCTAATGTTACGCAGTGCCTCACTGCTGGCCCGGCATGATCCTATTCCGTTCCTGATCAAGTTCATGCGCACTTACAATCCGGCTTTGGAGAAGACCCTGGAGCAGTGGGGCGTACTCGCACTGCCCAGGCAATACGAGCGAGAGCGGCGTTTTGTTAACCTGTATCGTCAGCACGACGTGCTCAGAAGCCTGACTGATGACGAGTATGAGCGTTTCATTCACTACATGGAGAGTTCCGGTAATCTGGTGCTGGACGTCATGCAAAAAGAGAAAGCGGCCAGTGCGCAGCGACAGGCCGATAGTAAGGGCGCAGGCCCGGCTGTCAAAGCCAAGGCCAAGGCCATCATCAAAGCCAAAGCGCCGAGGCAAAAGGCCGCTCCGCGCAAACCTAAGCGGACACCTGTTGCGAAGCGCAAACAACCTTGAGATCGTAGGTATAACATAAACCATTAATTTTCTTTAACTAAAAGCTATAACTTCTTAATAAATATGATATTTATTTTACTTCTTCCAATCGAGGACATAGCCGGGTGCCTGTGAGTAAAACAGCAAAAGAGCCATGGTTTGCGGCCTGCCCCAAAGGGCTGGAAGCCCTGCTGGCGGCGGAATTGTCGGCTATGGGGGCCAGTGCCACCCGTGAAACTGTGGCCGGTGTGTATTTCGATGGCCCACAGGCGCTGGCTTATCGAGCCTGCCTCTGGTCACGCCTGGCCAATCGTATTCTGGCGCCCATCGCCAGCCTTGAGGCTGGTGATGGGGACACCCTTTACCGTGAATTGAGCGGTATTGACTGGGCCGACATGTTTGGGCCACAGCAGAGTATAGCGATCGATTTTTCCGGCCAGAACCACGAGATTCGTAACACCCAGTTTGGCGCCCAGCGCAGCAAAGACGCCATTGTTGACTGGTTTGTGGCTAAAGTTGGCCAGCGACCTTCAGTAGAGCGGCACAATCCGGATATCAGGCTTAACATCCGTCTGGTCAGGGACCGGGCGCAGCTGTCTATCGATTTCTCTGGCGGTAGTTTGCACCAGCGTGGCTATCGCCTGCGGGCGGGAGTCGCTCCACTGAAGGAAAACCTGGCCGCGGCCATTCTGCTGCGTGCGGACTGGCCGAATATCGCCGCTCGCGGCGGCGCGCTGGTCGATCCCATGTGCGGTTCCGCCACCCTGTTGCTGGAGGCGGCCATGATGGTGGCCGATATAGCCCCCGGGCTGGGCAGAAAGCGCTTCGGCTTCGAACATTTGCACTCCCACAACGAACAACAGTGGCAGGCGATACTCAGCGATGCCCGGGGTCGCGCGGAACGGGGCAGGGCGGCGCAACTCCCACAGATCCGTGGATACGATGCAGACCCGAAAGTCATTCGTCGTGCCCAGGAAAATATCGCGCGCATTGGGCTGGAAAAAGTTGTGCGGGTGAGTTGCAGGCCAGTGGCTGAATTGAGTAAGCCTACACACCAACCCATGCCCCTGGGGCTGGTGGTTTGCAATCCACCCTACGGGGAACGTCTCGGGGAGAAAGAGAGCCTTGTCTATCTGTACAGACAGCTCGGTGAGAAAATGCTGGTGGAATTCACGGGTTGGCAGGCGGCTATATTTACCTCCGACCTGGACCTGGGCAGGGCCACCGGCCTGCGCAGCTACAAGCGCTATGCCATGTACAACGGCGCTATTGCCGCCAGTCTGTTGTTGTTTGACCTGAGTGATAATGAACTGCGTGGGTCGGTAGCGGCTACGACCGCGGTCCAACTCGCCCCGGACTCCCTGTCTGAAGGTGCACAAATGTTCGCCAACCGCGTGGGCAAAAATCGTAAGCGCCTGGCTAAGTGGGTAAAGCGCGAGCAAGTGGAATGCTATCGTCTGTACGATGCGGACATGCCCGAGTATGCGGTGGCAGTGGATTTATATGGCGGGCAGGTGCATGTGGCGGAATACAAGGCTCCCCGTGGGGTGGACCCGGATGCGGCAACGCGCAGGATGGACGAGGTGCGCGTGGCGTTGCCGGTGGTGCTCGGTGTATCCCCTGAATCGATTGTTTACAAGCAGCGCCGCCGGCAACGCGGTATTGAGCAATACGAAAAACAGGCGGCTCGCGGAGAGTTGTTGAGTGTCAGCGAGGGGCGGGCGAAGCTGCTGGTAAACCTGCATGATTACCTCGATACCGGGCTTTTTCTGGATCACCGGTCGCTGCGACTGCGCATCGGCAGGGAGGCTGACGGCAGGGATTTTCTGAACCTCTTTTGTTACACCGGCAGTGCCAGCGTGCATGCCGCCCTGGGTGGCGCTCGCTCGACGACGAGTGTGGATATGTCCAATACCTATATCAACTGGCTGCGCAAAAATCTTGCTCACAACGGATTGGATGAAACTCGCAATACCCTGGTCAAGGCCGACTGCCTGCGTTGGCTGGAGCAGGCGCAGCACCGCTACGACCTGATCCTGCTGGACCCGCCTTCTTTCTCGAACTCCAAAGGCATGGATGATAGCTTCGATGTGCAGCGCGATCACCCGGATCTGGTGCGCGCCACCATGGCTGTATTGCACGAAAGCGGGCGGCTATACTTTTCCAATAACCGCCGCGGCTTCCATCTGGACGCGGCCCTGCAGGATGAGTTCTGTTGTGAGGACATCAGCGCACAAACCCTGGGTCCCGACTTTCAGCGCAATCGCAAAATCCACCGCTGCTGGTTAATCACGCACCGTGCTGGTGCTTGAGTAGGGTGGTTGGCATCGCTTTTGGCCTGGTTCAAATATGAAACTAGTGGTGATTAGTGGCTTTCGCCGTTAGTGCCCGCCAACCCCGTCGTCGAAAGGATATCCACAAAAGGCAGTTTAACCCTATTTATATAGGGCTTTTTGTCAGGGGCATTCCTTAAAGCCTATAAAAAATCTGTAAGTCATTGATTTAAGAATATAAATACTGTGGCTGCGGTTTCACCGACAGAGTTGAACATCAGGCGTAGGCACAGATCCCCGGGCCCGGGTGGGGCGTCTGTCCCCATACTTATCCACAGGCCAGCCTGTGGATAAGTATTGCGGATCGGCCAGTTCAAGCAGTTGCTTACCCAGTCGGGCATGACACAATCGGCCGGCTGTGTTCCAATCATGGGTGTATTTCCCCCCATGTCGAAATTCCATGAAATCATTGTTGATCACCTATCACAGTCAGAGCGGTGCCAGTGCGCAGTTGGCGCGTGCCGCCTGGCGCGGAGCTCAAGCAGAGCCCGAAGTTGGGGTGACGATACGGCGGGTATGGGATGCAGGCATGGCGGACTTGTTGCAGGCTGATGGCCTGTTACTGGTGGCGGCGGAGAACTCCGGTGCCTTGAGTGGCGCCATGAAAGATTTCCTGGATCGTACTTTTTATCCGTGTATCGATAGGGACCTGATATTGCCTTATGCTCTATTGGTCAGTGCCGGCAATGACGGACGCGGTGCGGTGCGCCAGGCCCAACGGATTCTTTCGGGCTACCCTTTTCCTGCAGCGGCAGAGCCGTTGATACTGCGCGGGGAAGTGACCACCGCCCACCTGCAGTCCAGTGAAGAATTGGGACAGGCATTCGCCGCTGGACTGGCGATGGGGATTTTTTAGACATTATGTAGTGACCTACCCGTCCTCAGTGTCGTGGATTAAGCGCAGGACGCAACACTGGCGGGTTTGATGCTGCCAGCGTTGGAATCACCGAATGAGATCAATGCGTCCATAAATGCGCGGGCGGCGCGGGGCAGGCTCCGGTCCCGGTGGTAGACAACACCCAGGGTTCGCTCAATGTACGCTTCACTGACTTGCAACGTGGCCAGGGAGTTATCGCACATGCTGCGTGGCAAAACGGTCCAGCCCAACCCTACCGACGCCATCATCCGTACGGTTTCCAGGTAGTTGGTTGCCATCGATACCTGCAGCTGTAATTCGTGTTGATCAAACAGGCTTTTGACGATCTGGCCGGTGTAGGTATTGAGCCCGGGCAGGACGGCCGGGTGAGTGCTCAGGGCCCTGAGATCCAGTGTCGGTTGCTGCAACAGTTCATCGCCCACCCGCACCATGAAGTCCAGTGGGTCCTGCCATATTGGTAGCGCTATGATACTGGTCTCGGTGACGGGAGCCAGGGTGACTACCGCCAGTTCCACCTTGCCTTGCGTGATCAGTTCGCAGGCCTGTTCTGAATCCATGAATTCGATATCGATCTGTACCGCCGGGAAAGCCTTGCTGAAGTGACTGAGCAGCGGTGGCAGTCGGTGCAAGCCGATGTGATGACTGGTTGCCAGGCGCAACTCCCCAGCCACATCGCCGGCCAGGTCGCGCACTGATTGCTCTGCGCCCTGCAGTGCCTGCTGCACGGCCTTGGCGTGGGGTAGCAGCGTCTGGCCTGCCTCTGTCATGCGTATGTTGTGACCAATACGATCAAACAGGGCACTATCCAGGTGTTGCTCCAATTGTGCTATTCGTTTGCTGACGGCGGGTTGGGTTAGGTGCAGTTGTTCTGCGGCCCGGGAAAAAGAGCCGGTTTCCGCTACCAGCAGGAAAGCTTTGAGGTTCTGGGTATCCATGCATTAATTCCTAATTGGAATACAATATATAAAAATAATAAATTTGAGTTATCCATAAATCAACCCCATAATCTTCAATCTACAATTTTCTGCTTTTTCAGATGTGGTGAGCGGTGTGCCATAGCGGGCAGACGTTTTACGATAAATTATGGCAAAACCACCTGCTGCAGGCACCCGATGGTGACAGTGCGCTGGCTGGTTGACGTTATCAAGTAAAGAGGTACAGGCTAATGAGTGATCTATATGACGTGGCGGTAGTGGGTGCCACAGGGGCGGTCGGAGAGGCCATGATCGCCATACTGGAGGAACGGGATTTTCCGGTTCGCAACCTGTATCCACTGGCCAGTAGCCGCTCAGCCGGCAAGACCATCATGTTCCATGGCAAAGCGGTAAAAGTGACTGATCTTGCGGAATTTGATTTCAACCGGGCGCAAATCGGGCTGTTTTCAGCCGGTGGCAGCATTTCCGCGGAGTTTGCCCCAAAAGCGGCAGCGGCGGGTTGCGTGGTGGTGGACAATACCTCCCATTTCCGCCAGGTTGATGATATCCCGCTGATTATTCCGGAAGTCAATATAGAGGCCCTGGCGGGCTATACAGTGCGCAATATCATCGCCAATCCAAACTGTTCGACGATCCAGATGCTGGTCGCCCTGAAGCCCATTTATGATGCGGTGGGCATAGAGCGTATCAATGTGGCGACTTATCAGGCGGTTTCCGGCACAGGAAAAGAGGCCATCGAAGAGTTGGCCGGGCAAACCGCGAGGCTGCTCAATGGGCAGGAAGCCGAGTGTGAGGTCTATCCCAGGCAGATTGCCTTTAACGTGTTACCGCATATCGATACGTTTGAGGACAATGGCTATACCCGGGAGGAGATGAAGATGGTGTGGGAGACACGCAAGATCTTTGCTGATCCGGGTATTGCGGTCAACCCGACCTGTGTCAGGGTGCCGGTGTTTTTCGGGCACTCCGAAGCGGTGCATATAGAGACAGTGGACAAAATTACCGCACAAGAGGCCAGAGCCCTGCTGGAACACGCCCCGGGCGTGATCGTGTTGGATGAGCGGGTTGACGGCGGTTATCCGACTGCTGTCAGCGATTGCGCGGGTAAGGATCCGGTATTCGTGGGCAGGATCCGCGAGGACATCTCCCATCCCCGGGGGCTGGATATGTGGGTTGTTTCGGACAATGTGCGCAAGGGGGCTGCCCTCAATAGTGTGCAAATTGCCGAGAGCTTGGTGTCAACCTACCTTGATTAATACCAATATATCACTGATACTTGGGGTGATATTCGGGATGTTGCGAGTGCGCTGGGTGATTTAAGCGCTGCTTTTAGTGAGTAGCGCAAGTGCTTGTCGGGGCTGGAGTTTTCAAGCACTGCGCCAGTGACATTACCGATGCGGTGGTCAGGCCCAGGGGAGGCCGGCTTAAGATTAGGCAGGAAGAATAATAAGGGACCGGTATGGCTCATAAGTTTGCTGCTGTTGTATTCTCGCTGGGGTGTCTTCATGCGAGTTCGGTGATGGCCCTTGGCCTCGGTGAACTGACCCTGGATTCATTTCTCAATGAGCCGTTAAATGCCAGGGTCGATCTGCTGAACACCGGCGGCCTGCACCAGGACGAAATAAGGATTCGGCTGGCCACCAAGGAAGATTTTGATAAGTTGGGCCTCCACCGCGCCTACTTTCTTACCAGTATTAAATTTGCAGTGGTGACAAATGACAGCGGCAATACCCAGCTTGTCATATCGTCCGAAGATCCGGTACTGGAGCCCTACCTCGATTTCGTCGTAGAAGCCCGCTGGCCCTCGGGCCGATTGTTGCGCGGGTATACGGTGCTGGTGGATCCCCCCGTTTTTGACCAGGATTCGCCGGTTATCTCTGCCAGCGCGCGGGTGGCGGAAGTCGATGGAGAACCGGACCCACTAAAAAAAACGCAGGACCCGGCCGCAGTAAAGACTAGCGGAACCCATGTTGGCCTAAAAAATTCCGAACTGGCGCCGGGAGAAATGCCCCAGCGCGACTACAACGCGGAGGCGACTTCCACACCGGTGGCGGGAAGTCGCTATATGGTCCACCGCGATGACACTTTGTGGGATATAGCCCTGCAGGCCAAACCTGAAGGGACCTCGGTGCATCAAACCATGCTGGATATCCAGCGTATCAATCCCGAAGCGTTTATTGATGGCAATATCAACCGGGTCAAATCGGGCTATATCATCTATTTGCCGGACTCCGATGATATCAGTTCAACTGATCTGTCAGAGGCGTTGGCGGAAGTGCGCCAGCAAAATGAAGACTGGCGAGAAGGCCGGGCTTCCCAGGCCCGTTCCAGCAGTGGCCCATCCCTGCGCATATCGGTAGAGTCTGATGATCCCGCTGACGCCGGTGAAGATTCGACGGCGGGACAACAACAAACCGGTGCAGGCGCAGCGGCGATGGAAGATTTGGACAAATCTGCACTGGATCGCGCCGAAGCCGAGCAGCGTCTGGTAGCCATAGAGCAGCAGCTTCAGACACTACAGCGCATTGTCAGCTTGAAGGATGAGCAGATTGCTGCGCTGCAGAGCGCACTGGCCGAGGCAGGTGGTTCTGCAGCGGTTGATACCGGAGTTGAATCCGTAATCACAACTGATGAAGAGTTGGTTGCGGCACCGGATACTCTGGAGGCTGTACCTGAAGCTGAAAGCCTCGACGAGGTGCAAACGCCGGTCACCGTGGAGGTGATTGAGGAAGAGCCCGAACCTGCGGTTGTAACTACGCCGGCCCCCGCCGTCGCGCAACCCGCTCCCGTTGCCGGGCAGCCACAGGCGCCGGAGAGCGGCGGTTTTATGGACAATATTCTGTATATCCTGGGAGCCGTGGTACTGGCGATCCTGGGGTTCATTTTTATGCGTCGCCGGGGAGGGGAGGCTGGTGAAGAAGCGCCGGCTGCCGCGTCTGCACCGACAAAAGACGTTTTTGCAGATGTACAACTCAAGGGCGAGAAACTTGAAGTAGAGGCGCCTGCAGAACCTGAAATATCCGAAGTTCCCGCAGAAGATGCCCTGCTGGATGAAGAGGAGCCGGTTCCAGCGCGTGACAACCGTGGCTATGGTGAGCATAAGCATGACGAATACGCCTCGGATGTCGACACGGGCGATGCCCTGGCGGAAGCTGATATTTATATTGCTTATGGTCGCTATCCCCAGGCAATAGACCTGCTGAATAACGCTATAGCTAACGAGCCCAACAATCCGGCTTACCGTCTGAAGTTGTTGGAAATGCACGCCGAGATGGGTGATCGCGATGCTGCTATGGCGCAGTTTGCCGAGTTACAGGCGATCGATGATCCCGCTACCCTGGGCCGGGCTCAGGAAGTACTGGATGGCCTGGCGGGTGCAGCCACGCCGGCGAGCATCAGCGTGGCCAAACAGGAACCTGCGCAAGAGGCACCGGCCGAACTGGCAACTGATTCCGATGCGCTGCTGGAGGTAGACTTCAGTGGTCTGGAGATAGAGGACCCGGAAAAGCCGGGGAGCGCGACGGATGATCTGGATCTGTCAGTGGATTTTGCTGACAGCGGGCTGACTCTGGACGATCAGGACGGGGACCTGGTCATCGCCACTGAAAGCAATGGCTTTTCCACCAAACTCGATCTGGCTAGAGCGTATATGGATATGGGCGACGATGACGGTGCTCGGGAAATTCTGGAAGAGGTGGCCGCCGATGCCACCGATGAGCTAAAAGCTGAGGCCAAAGAACTGCTAGAGCGCATTGGCTAGCAGCCCTTTTCCTCCTTTTTCCGCTGACCCGCACCCTGCGGGCAGCCGCATGGCTTGTCGTATCGAGTACGACGGCAGCCGTTACAGCGGTTGGCAAGCCCAGCCGCACCTGGACGTACATACTGTACAGGAACAACTGGAATTGGGCCTTGGTGAGATTGCCAGGGTGCCTGTGCGAGTGCATTGCGCCGGGCGTACCGACACCGGGGTGCACGGTTTTGGCCAGATAGTCCACTTCGATGCACCGGTGGCACGCAGCAGCAAATCCTGGGTCCTGGGTGGCAACACCAACCTGCCTGTGGATATACGCATACACTGGGCCGTCCCGGTAGTCGCCCGCTTCCATGCGCGCTTCTCTGCGCTGGCTCGCCGCTATCGCTATATCATTGCCAACACCCCGGTGCGGCCAGCTTTATTGTGCCGCCAGGTGACCTGGCAGCGCCGCCCCCTGAATGAACACGCGATGCATGAAGCTGCGCAATGTCTGTTGGGGGAACGCGATTTCAGTGCATTTCGCGCTGCAGGCTGCCAGTCAAAGACTCCTATGCGCAATGTGCATTCAATTGATGTCTGTCGCCGTGGTGACCTGATTATCGTGGATGTCAAAGCCAATGCTTTTGTGCTTCACATGGTACGAAATATCGTCGGCTCCCTGATGGCCGTGGGATACGGACGCAACGAAGCCGGCTGGATTGATGAGCTTATGGCCGGGCGCGATCGTACGCTGGCAGCGGAGACAGCCCCACCGCATGGGCTCTACCTGGTAGAGGTCGACTATCCACGGCGCTATGGATTGCCACCAACACCCTACGGCCCCTTGTTATTGGGTACTAATCAGCGTATTTGAATCGCTGGCCATAAAGACAGTGCGGCGCGTGATCTGTTATTATGCGGCCCTGTTTTTTGTCAGTTATCAAGCCGAATGATTCACACGCGTATCAAAATTTGCGGTATCACCAGGCCGGAAGATGCGCAGGCGGCTGTTGCCAACGGTGCAGACGCTATCGGTCTGGTTTTCTATGGAGAAAGTCCCAGGGCGGTCACTATTGAGCAGGCGCAGCGCATTGTCGCGGCTGTACCGCCCTTTGTATCTGTCGTGGCATTGTTTGTAGACGAGTTGGCTGACGAAATTACCCGTATATTGGGCAGTGTGCAGATAGACCTGATGCAGTTTCATGGCGACGAGTCACCCCGGTTTTGCCAGCAATTTGCACGGCCCTGGGTCAAGGCCCTGCGGGTCAGGCCCGAAACGAATCTGGAGGCGGCCTGCCACACTTATCACAATGCCCGTGGAGTGCTACTGGACAACTGGCAGGAAGGCGTCCCGGGTGGTACTGGCAAGGCCTTCGACTGGCAGCTCGCGGCAGATGAATTGCCGTTGCCAGTGGTGCTGGCCGGGGGCTTGCACGGAGACAATGTGGGTTCCGCCATAGCCAGGGTGCGACCCGCCGCTGTGGATGTTAGTGGCGGCGTAGAGCTATCCCCGGGTATTAAGGATGCTGAGAAAATCAGGCGATTTATTACGGCGGTGCGGACCGCGGATCAACTGTTGGACGGATTAACAGATGGCTAGTGATACACAGGAAAACTTATTTACAGCGGTTCCCGATGCGCAGGGGCATTTTGGGCCATACGGTGGCAAGTTCGTTGCCGAGACATTGATGGCGGCGCTGTCAGAGCTGGAAACCCTGTACCGCAAGCTGGCGGCTGACCCTGGGTTCCAGCGGGAACTCGATATGGATTTGGCGCACTATGTGGGGCGTCCCTCCCCACTTTACGAGGCGGTGCGGTGGTCCGATGAAATTGGTGGGGCGCGTATCTTTCTTAAACGAGAAGACCTGAATCACACCGGCGCCCACAAAATTAACAATTGCATTGGCCAGGCGCTACTGGCCAAACATATGGGCAAGAAGCGTGTTATCGCCGAGACCGGTGCTGGCCAGCACGGGGTTGCCACGGCGACCATTGCCGCGCGTTTGGGCCTGGAGTGCCAGGTGTTCATGGGCGAGGATGATATCCATCGTCAGGCGCTTAATGTCTACCGTATGAAGTTGTTGGGAGCGCAGGTGATTCCTGTTACCTCTGGCTCGAGGACTCTGAAAGATGCTATGAACGAGGCGATGCGCGACTGGGTGACCAATGTCGACGATACGTTTTATATCATTGGCACCGTGGCCGGGCCGCACCCCTATCCCATGTTGGTGCGGGACTTTCAGTGTGTCATCGGGCGTGAGGCCAGGGCGCAGTCCCTGCAGCAAACTGGTCGGCTGCCGGATGCCCTGGTGGCCTGTGTCGGTGGCGGCTCTAACGCTATCGGCCTGTTCCACCCCTTTCTGGACGATGAAAGCGTTGCCATGTATGGCGTGGAGGCTGCTGGACACGGTCTGTCGACCAACCAGCATGCTGCGCCACTGACCACGGGAACGCCCGGCGTGCTGCACGGTAACCGCACTTATCTGATGCAGGACGCGGATGGGCAGATTATGCATACACACTCCATCTCGGCAGGCCTGGATTATCCCGGAGTGGGCCCGGAACACGCCTGGTTGAAGGATCTGGGGCGAGTCAGTTACGTAGTGGCGGATGATGATGAAGCCCTGCAAGCATTTCACACCTTGACCCGGGTAGAAGGTATTATGCCGGCGCTGGAAAGCAGCCATGCCCTGGCCTACGCCGAGAAACTGGCGGCCGGCATGACAGCGCAGCAGATGATTGTTGTCAATTTGTCGGGACGAGGCGACAAGGATATTCATACAGTTGCCCAGATTGACGGTATTGGAATTTAGGTTAGAAAGAGGGAGAGGGTGTAGTGAGTCGTATTGCAGGACGTTTCGCGCAACTGGCAGCGCAGGGCCGCACAGCGCTGATTCCTTATATTGTGGCGGGCGATCCAGGGCTGGATGTCACCGTGAAGCTTATGCACGCTCTGGTGGACAGTGGAGCGGATATCATCGAAGTGGGGGTGCCGTTTTCGGATCCTATGGCAGAGGGGCCGGTCATCCAGCTGGCGCATGAACGTGCGCTGGCCAACGGCACCAGCTTGCGTAATGTACTGGCACTGGTGCAGGAGTTTCGCCAGAGCGATAAAGATACACCCGTGTTATTGATGGGTTACGCTAACCCGGTAGAGCACATGGGCTACGCTGCGTTTGCCGACGCCGCTGCACAGGCGGATGTGGATGCGCTGCTCACTGTGGATATTCCGCCGGAGGAGGTGGAGGACGTTCACGTACAGCTGCGCCGTGTGGGTATGGATAATATTTTTCTGGTGGCACCGACCACGCCGGATGAGCGCGTGGCTCGTATCGTTGGCCAGGCCAGCGGCTTTGTCTATTATGTTGCTCTCAAAGGTGTAACCGGCGCCGGTAATCTGGATACTGAAGATGTCGCCCGGCACGTCGAGCTTATTAAAAAGCACTGCGAGCTGCCGGTGGCTGTGGGCTTTGGGATCAAGGACGCCGCGTCGGCGCGATCCGTAGCGGCAGTGGCAGATGGGGTAGTAGTGGGCAGTGCTCTGGTCAATAGCATGGCTAGAGCCATAGAGTCTGGCGGTGACCATGAGGCGGCCCTGGCTGCCGCCAGCGCCTTGCTGGCAGAGATTCGCCAGGGGATTGACAGCACTGCCTAGATTCCAGTGTAGTGTCCCGTCTATAATGGCGATATCGAAGGGGTGGGTATAGCATGAGTTGGATAGATAGAATTCTACCGTCGGGAGTAGGCAGCGAGGAGAGCGAGAAGCGCTCCAGCAGTGTCCCTGAGGGCCTATGGAAAAAATGCGTCAAGTGCGAAGCGGTGCTTTACCGCCCGGATGTGGAACGCAATGACGATGTCTGCCCCAAGTGTGATCACCATATGCGTATTGGCGCTCGCCAGCGTCTGGGCAGTTTTTTGGATGATGCCGACAGAGAAGAGATATTGGCGGATATTGAGCCAGTGGACCGGCTTAAGTTCAAGGACAAAAAGCGCTACCGGGATCGCCTGAGCGCAGCGCAGAAGGCCACCAACGAAAAAGATGCGCTGATTGCCATGCGTGGCGCGCTGCAGGGGCTGCCTATTATTGCGGTGGCCTTCGAATTCAAGTTTCACGGTGGATCCATGGGCTACGCGGTGGGTGAAAAATTCACCCGCGCCGCGCAACTGGCTCTGGACGAGCGCATACCGCTGGTCTGTTTTGCCGCCTCGGGCGGAGCCAGGATGCAGGAGGCGCTGATCTCACTGATGCAAATGGCCAAGACCAGTGCTGTCATTGAGCGCATGAAAATCGAAGGCGTGCCCTATGTTTCTGTGATGACCGACCCCATCTACGGCGGTGTGTCAGCGTCATTGGCGCTGTTGGGTGATATCAATATTGCCGAACCCGATGCTCGGGCGGGCTTCGCTGGCCCCAATATCATCGAGCAGACCATTCGCCAGAAGCTTCCCAAGGGTTTTCAGCGCAGCGAATTCCTGCTGGAGCACGGGGCAATAGATATGATCGTACACCGCACCGAGATGCGTGACACGATTGCCCGCTTACTGTCAAAACTGACTAAACAGCCATTGACTCCGGCAGAGGAACAGCCGCCCCTGCCCGGAGAAGAAGAGGTTGACGAGGTTACAATCGCACCGGAAGGGGATGAATAAGGAGTCTCTGGAACAATGGTTACAGCGGCTGGAATGTCTTCACCCTAACGCGATGGACCTGGGGTTGGAGCGGGTGTCCGCTGTGGCTCATAAGCTGGAACTACTACCTGTAAAACAACCGGTAGTCACCGTTGCCGGGACCAATGGCAAAGGCTCTACGGTTGCGGTTCTGGAAGCCTTGTTGAATGAGACCGGGCACAGCACCGGGACCTTTACCTCACCGCATTTCCTGCGCTTCAACGAAAGAATTCGCGTGGCGGGTGTAGAGGCTTCGGACGGGGAAATTGTCACGGCGTTCACGGCCATTGATAACGCCAGAGAAGGGATATCGCTTACTTATTTTGAGTTCGCCACTTTAGCGGCCTTATGCGTTTTTCGGGCGAGGGATCCGGATGTCGTCATTTTGGAAGTGGGCCTGGGTGGGCGGTTGGACTCGGTCAATATCGTCGATCCCGCGGTTGCGGTCATCACCAGCATAGACCTGGATCACCAAAACTGGCTGGGCGACAGTCGCGGTGAGATAGCCAGGGAGAAGGCCGGTATTATGCGCGGTGCGATGCCTGTGGTGATCGCCGAGCCGGCACCGCCCCCCGAACTACTGGATTGCGCGTCAGCTGCGGCGGCCGCTCCGATATTGTGTTTAGGGCGTGATTTTACCGTGACAAGCGTCGGTGAGGCATGGCAGGGTGTGCTGTATGAAACATCGGGGGGCCGGCGCCTGCTTGCGCCACAGCCCGCCGGGGCGTTGTTGCCCGGCAATATTTGCGCGGCACTGCAGGCGGCGCTGCTGCTGAAAGTGGATTTCAGCCCCCAACAGATGCAGCGGGCCCTGGATAAAGCCTGCCCGACGGGGCGCCGCCAGTTGCAAAGGTTGTCGGGGCGGGACTATATACTGGATGTGGCGCACAATCCGGCGGCGGTTAATAAATTACTTGAGTATATTCACGTAACACCATGTAAAGGAAGAACCATTGCTTTATTTTCTGTCATGGCAGACAAGGATACCAAGGGGATGATTCACGCCGCCACGGGAACTTTTGACGCCTGGTTTCTGGCGGACCAGGCGGCCAACGAGCGGGCGGCGCCCGCGGCGGATATAGCGGCCTTGCTGTGTGAACAAGGGCGGGACATGATCAGCATCAGTAAGAATGTACGACAGGCGTTTCGTCGAGCACAGAGTCTCATGGTAGAAGGGGACCGGCTGGTGATATTTGGATCATTTTATACAGTGGCAGCAGTGCTGCCATTGTTAGACTAGGGTCGCAGGAAGGGTGGAACCTGATTCGTGAATGATATCCTCAAACAACGATTGGTAGGGGCGCTGATCCTGATCGCGTTAGGCGTGGTGTTCTGGCCGATTATTTTTGTAGAGCCGGGCGACAAAGCTGTGGCGCAACAGGCCAGAATCCCCGCCCGCCCGCAGATCGCGACGACACCCATTGCGGTACCCGATCTGGCCGGACTGAGAGCGTCACCCGAGCGGGCAGCGCCGGTGGAAATGGAACCCGTGGAATTCTCTGCGCCAGAACCGGAATCGACGACGGCTGTGGTTGATGAAAATTCTGATCACAAAAATTTACTGCCAGCTGTTGATAAGCCGGCTCCAGCACCCATTATTGCCTCGCAATCGGTAGAGCGAACCCGTTCTGAACCGCCACAAAAACTGGCGCTGGACGCCGATGGTGTGCCGGTGGCCTGGATTCTGCAGGTGGCCAGTGTCAGTAGCGCAGACAAGGCCGATCAATTGCGACAACGACTGCTCGAGATGGACCAGAAAGCATATGTGAAGAAGGTTCAGGGCGGGGGCAGGGATCTGTACCGGGTCTATATCGGACCGAAATTTGAGCGAGCCGCACTGGAGAAAATGCAGGCGCATATAGACGCTGAATTTGGTGTGAAATCCATGATCGGACGGTATTTGCCGTGATACACCGGGTTTCAGGGTAGGTCGGGGTGGTGGACTGGACACACCTCAACGGGGTGGATTGGATAATCATCGTCGTGCTGAGCTTGTCGATCCTGCTGAGTTTGTGGCGCGGGTTTGTCAGGGAGGCCTTGTCCCTGGCGGGGTGGGTGGCGGCCTTTGTGATCGCCAACCTGTTCGTAGACGAGATGGCGTCCCTGTTGGCGGAATGGATCGTCAATATCGCCGGTCGTTATGTGGCTTCCTATGCGATTTTGTTTGTCGGGACGCTGGTCGTTGCCGGTGTGTTGGCTAAGTTGGCGGGTCTGTTGGTCAAGGTCACTGGCTTGACCGTGCTGGACCGGGTGCTGGGTACGGTGTTTGGCTTTGCCCGTGGCGTTATCCTTGTCCTGGTAGCCGTATTTGTATTGCGCCAGCTGGCGCCGCCCGGGGATCTGCAGTGGTTGCACCAGTCGCAGTTGATGCCCCATCTGGATATGTTGGCGTATTGGGTGCAAACACTGTTCTCGCAGTTTAATGCTGGCGCGCAGGCGATATCGGCCTGAATTTATTGGCAATGAGGTGAGTGGCGAATGTGTGGTCTGGTTGGCTTGGTTGCAAAGAACGATGTCGCTCCCGACATCTACGATGCCCTGACGGTGCTGCAGCACAGGGGACAGGACGCCGCCGGTATTATGACCTGCGTGGGCGGCAAGTTCAGTCAACGCAAAAGTGAAGGGTTGGTGCGCGATGTGTTCCGCCAGCAGCACATGCACCGGCTGCGAGGCACGATGGGCATTGGCCATGTGCGCTATCCCACAGCGGGGAGTTCCGGTGCGGCGCTGGCGCAGCCATTTTATGTCAATTCGCCCTACGGTATCGCCCTGGCGCATAACGGTAACCTGACGAATGCCGAGCAGCTGACCCGGGAGTTATTCCAGGATGACCTGCGGCACCTCAATACCGACTCTGACTCCGAGGTGCTGCTCAACGTATTTGCACACGAGATGCAGGCACTGGGCAAGCTGAGTCCCGGTGCCGACGATATATTCAAGGCGGTCAAGGCGCTGCACAAGCGCTGTCGCGGCGGCTATGTGGCGGTGTGTTTGCTGGTGAATTACGGGGTGGTGGGTTTTCGTGATCCGCTGGGCATCCGCCCCCTGGTTGTTGGTGTGCGCGACAGCGCATCGGGCCAGGAGTATATGATTGCATCCGAGAGTGTCGCCCTGGATGTACTGGGCTTTACGCTGTTGGGTGACGTGGCACCCGGTGAGGCTATTTTTATCGACCAGTTGGGGCAACTGCATCGACGCCAGTGCTCGGAACGGGTCAGTCCTCAGCCGTGTATTTTCGAGCACGTCTACTTCGCCCGGCCCGACTCCCTGATGGATGGCATCTCAGTCTATAAAACGCGGATGCGCCAGGGAGCGACCCTGGCTCGGAAAATCCGTAAGCTGCGCCCGGAGTTGAAGATCGACGTGGTCATCCCGATACCCGATACCAGCCGAATAGCCGCGCAGTCCATGGCTTATGAACTGGGCGTCAAGTTTCGTGAAGGCCTGATGAAAAACCGCTATATCGGTCGGACATTTATTATGCCGGGACAGAGCGAGCGCAAGAAGTCTGTGCGCCAGAAGCTCAATCCGGTACCACTGGAGTTTGCAGGCAAAAACGTCATGCTGGTGGATGACTCCATCGTCCGTGGCACCACTTGCCGGCAAATTATCGAGATGGCCAGGGGTGCTGGTGCCGCCAACGTATATTTTGCCTCAGCGGCACCGCCGGTGCGCTACCCCAATGTCTATGGTATAGATATGCCCTCGGCATCGGAACTGATTGCCTACGGCAGGACCGTGGACGAAGTCTGTGAGTTGATCGGTGCGGATTGGCTGGTTTACCAGGAACTGGATGACCTGGTGCAGTGCTCGCTGGATGGTAATCCCGCTATCAATGGCTTTGATTGCTCCGTATTCAACGGCGAATATATTACCGGTGATGTGGATCAAAATTACCTTGATCGGGTGGAATCACTGCGCAATGATGATGCGCAAAATGAAAGGAGAGCCGAATTGCAGGCGGACGGCGCAGTGGTCGGCCTGCATAACGACGTTTAGAACAAACATGACTGATGACTTTGAACCGAGCGCATTGGATGGGGTCCACCTGGATACCCTGGCCGTGCGCGCAGGTATTTCACGCACCGCGGAGGGGGAGCATAGTGAGCCCATTTTCACCACCTCCAGCTATGTGTTTGACAATGCCGCAGATGCAGCTGCCCGTTTTTCCGGGGATGTGCCCGGCAATGTTTATTCACGCTATACCAATCCCACTGTGCGCACATTTGAGCAGCGTATTGCGGCACTGGAAGGGGCACAAGCAGCGGTGGCAACAGCCTCTGGTATGGCGGCGATACTCAGCACCTGCATGGCCCTGCTCAAGAGCGGCGACCACGTGGTGTGTTCACGGGACGTGTTCGGCACTACGGTCAACCTGTTTGGCAAATACCTGGTCAAATTCGGTGTGGAAGTGACTTTTGTCCCGCTGTTAGACCTTGCTCAGTGGCGTGCCGCGATTCGCCCGAACACGGCCATGTTGTTTGTGGAGACACCGTCCAATCCACTTTGTGAAGTGGCGGATCTGGCGGTGCTGTCGGGTCTTGCCAAAGAACATGATTGTCTGTTGGTAGTGGATAACTGCTTCTGCACCCCCGCGCTGCAGACCCCGCTGGCCCTGGGAGCCGATATCGTAGTGCACTCCGCTACCAAGTACCTGGATGGCCAGGGGCGTTGTGTGGGCGGTGCCGTGGTCGGCTCCTGGCAACATATGGATGAAGTTTTGACCTTCCTGCGCACCTGCGGCCCCACTATGAGTGCCTTCAATGCCTGGGTATTTCTCAAGGGCCTGGAAACTTTGCGCCTGCGCATGGAGGTCCACAGTCGATCGGCACTGGAACTGGCTCGCTGGCTGCAACAACAACCTGCGGTCGAGAAAGTATACTACGCGGGGCTGGAAGACCATCCGGGTCACGAGTTGGCCTGTCGACAGCAGAGTGCATTTGGCGGTGTGCTGTCGTTCCAGGTCAAAGGCGGCCAAGAGCAGGCCTGGCAGTTTATCGACGCCACCCGAATACTGTCTCTGACTGCCAATCTCGGCGATGCCAAGAGCACCATCGTGCATCCGGCGACCACTACCCATGGCCGGCTCAGTGCACAGGATAGGGCAGAGGCCGGTATTACGGATAACCTGATTCGTGTTGCGGTAGGACTGGAACACGTGGACGATCTAAAAACGGATCTGCAGCGAGGTTTCGCCGGCCTGAGCTGACAGTATTTTACACAACCCCGGGGCAACTAAAATGCAACTACAGGGTGTGATCGACGCGGCGGTAGCCGAGGTGGGGCAGGTTCTGCTGGGTAAGGAACCCCAGATCAGGTTGGCGCTATGCTGCCTGTTCGCCCGTGGGCACTTGCTGATAGAAGACTTGCCCGGTATGGGTAAAACCACCTTGTCGCAAGCCCTGGCCGAGGTATTGGGTCTGTCTTGGAAGCGGGTTCAGTTCACCAGTGACCTGCTGCCGGCGGATATTCTCGGGGTTTCCGTGTACGACCGCAACGACGCCAGCTTCAGTTTTCACCCCGGTCCCATCTTTACCCAGTTGTTACTGGCCGACGAGATCAACCGTACGACACCGCGAACCCAGAGTGCCTTGCTGGAGGCCATGGCGGAAGGGCAGGTGACGGTCGAAGGCGAGACCAGACCACTACCTGACCCGTTTTTTGTTGTCGCCACACAGAATCCCATTCACCAGTCGGGCACCTACCCCCTGCCGGAATCACAGTTAGATCGCTTCCTCATGCGACTGGAGCTGGGCTACCCGCACCCCAGGGCCGAGCGGGAAATGCTGCTGCGCCAACAGGTAACCCTGGCAAATCGCGATGTGCTTACGCAGCGTATAGACGGCGCGCAGTTGGATGCTATTCGCAGCGCGGTAGGTCAGGTACACGCCTCGGATAATTTGCTGGATTACCTGCAGCGCCTGGTGGCCTATACACGTCAATCGGCCGAATTCGAGGTTGGTCTGTCGCCGCGCGGAGCGCTGGCTTTGCTGGAAAGCGCGAAAACCTGGGCGGTAATGCACAATCGCGGGCATGTGGTGCCCGAAGACCTGCAGATGGTGTTGCCCGCGGTGGCCTCTCATCGCCTGGTGCCCAGTGGCGATTATGCCGGTGGCGGCATGGCGCTGATAGATTTACTGCAGCGCAATGTGGATGTGATCAGGCCTTGATCGGGTAAGCCGGTGCCAAGCAGAGCCGAGCAAATGCAGAAGCAAAGTATCAGGCAGCGCCTGCGCACCCGGTTTCGCGCGTGGATCAATCGCCGCATTCCACCGTCCCGGGTGGTCACCCTGGATCAGAAGCGCATATTTATTTTTCCCAGTCGGGTGGGCTTTTTCTTCGGTTTTTGTCTGCTGATTATGTTGATTGCGGCCATCAACTACCAGAATAATATGAGTTACGCGCTGACGTTTTTGCTGGCTACCCTGTTTATCATCGCCACCCTGCATACCTTTGCTAATCTTTCCGGCCTGACCATTCGCGCCCTGCGCGCGCAGCCTGCATTTCCGGGTCAGCAGTCGAAGTTTGATGTGCTGATTGAAAGGGGTAAACGGCGGGATCATTTCGCGCTGTATATGACCTGGCCCGACAGCACGGACGCGCTGGTGAGCCTAGTGGAAGAGGACCGGGTGCAGGTGCAATTGCACACGGCAGTGGGTAAACGCGGTTGGTACAGCCCCGGGCGTTTACTGTTGGAATCCACCTATCCCCTGGGCCTGTTGCGGTGCTGGACCTGGATAGACCTGGACCTTTATGCGCTGGTCTATCCACAACCGCTGGCCTCAGCACAGCTGCCGGGTTTGGCTACCGACAAGCCAGACGGTGCGGCCGTGCCTGTCACCGGCAGTGATGACTTTTACGGCTTCAGGGATTATCGGCGAGGAGATTCCCTGCGCCAGATTCACTGGAAGGGACTTGCCAAGGGGCAGGGTTTGCAAAGCAAGCAGTACGCCGCTTACGCAGACCGTAGTGTATGGCTGGACTGGGACATGTTTCCCGGTTTGGGTATCGAACAACGTCTGTCTCATTTGTGTTACTGGGCGCTGGAATTCGAGGGCCGGAACGAGGAATACGGCCTGCGGTTGCCCGGCGTTGTAATCGAGCCGGGTATGGGAGAGAAACACCGTGACCGGGTACTGAAGGAGTTGGCCCTCTACGGTCAGGGGGACAAGCGCCAGTGAAACCGCAGCAGCAAGTGCCGCGCAACGCCCTGGTGTGGATGATCATTTGCCTGTTCACGCTGATGGCTCCCCATGCCGCTCGAATACCCCTGTGGATTTTGGCTATATATGTCTTTTCCGCTGTGTGGCGCATGCTTGTATACAGTGGCCGCTGGTCATTCCCTGGTCGTCGGGTGAAGATTTTGTTGACGCTGAGCGGCTTCGCCGGAATTTACCTGAGTTACGGTTCCCTGATAGGTCTGGAGCCTACGGTGGCCCTGCTGTTGACGGCCTTTGCCCTCAAGCTGATCGAGCTGACGAGCCGCAAGGATGCCTATGTACTGCTGTTCCTGGGCTACTTTATTTGCATCACCGAATTTCTGTTCACCCAGGATCTGCTGATTGTTCTGTACTCACTACTGAATGTGCTCCTGATAACCACCGCTCTGGTGGCCTTGCATCAGCCCGGAGAGCACCAGTTCAACCGCAAAACGATTCGCCTGGCCGGCATCATGTTGTTGCAGGCGATGCCACTGATGGTGGTGTTGTTTTTTATGTTTCCCCGCATAGGTCCACTGTGGGCTGTGCCGGCTAAAAGTCAAACTGCCAAAACCGGAATGAGTGACTTCATGAAACCCGGCGATGTTTCCCGGCTTAGTCAATCTGCCGATGTCGCCTTCCGCGTACAATTTGACGGAGAAATTCCGGCCCCGTCGCAGATGTACTGGCGGGGGCTGGTTTTCAGCACATTGCAAGAGGGCGCCTGGCGCAGTTTACGCTACTACGATGTGCCCGTGGCCGAGCGTCGCCCGCAAGAAGTCCTGACCAGCGGGGAACCACTGAATTACAGCATTATCATGGAGCCCACCCAGCAAAATTGGCTGTACAGTCTGCGCTACGCTCAGGCGGAACACCTGGGGGTGATGGCGGCTGCGGATTTTAGCCTGTTTTTACTGGTGCCGTTGGAAGATCAGTACAGGTACAACGTCAGTTCCTGGCCTGAGGCACTGCTGGAGACGGCGCTTTCGGACTGGCGTCGTAAAACCGAGCTGCAATTGCCGGCGCAGGACAATCCACAGACACGACAGTTGGCACAGGAATTAAGGCGTGGTGTGGCCAGCGATGGGGATTTTGTCAAAGCGGTACTTAACAAGTTTAATACCGAACCCTATATCTACACGCTGCAACCCGAAGCGCTGCCGGGGGAGCACCCCATGGATCAGTTTCTGTTCCGGACGCGGCGTGGGTTCTGCGAACATTACGCCTACGCTTTCGTTGTCATGATGCGCGCCGGAGGCGTCCCCGCGAGGGTGGTGGCCGGCTATCAGGGTGGCGAGGTAAATCCAGTGAACAAAACGGTGATCGTGCATCAGTTTGACGCCCACGCCTGGGCGGAAGTGTGGCTTGCGGGGCAGGGCTGGGTGCGGGTAGATCCCACCGCGGCAGTTTCCCCGGAGCGCATCGAGTGGGGACTGGAACAAGCGCTGGCGGGGGAGGGCAGTTTTCTGGAGAACTCGCCACTTTCTCCCCTGCGCTACCGCAGTATCGCCTGGGTCAATTTGTTGCGTCTGCGCTATGACGCGCTTACCTACAGGTGGCAGACCTGGGTGGTCGGTTTCAATAGCGAGCAGCAATTTCAGTTACTGCAGAACGTGTTTGGCGAGATCAGCGCGCGTAAGTTTGCCGCGGTGCTGCTTGGTAGTTGGGCGTTGGTGTTGATTCCGGTGGCAATATCACTGTTGCGCAAGCGCGCTACGCATCAACTCAGCACGCTGGACAAGCAGTACCTGATTTTCTGCAGCCGCCTGGCTGGAGTGGGCATAGACCGTGAGCCCGGTGAGACGCCGGATCAGTTGGCGCACCGGGCACGACAGGCTATGCCGGCCCTGGCAGCGCGAATCGATCAAATCACGTCGCTGCATGGCGATCTGGCCTATAGGGAAAAAGCGGGGTCTCCGGAGCTTGAAACCGATCTACTGCGTCAATTCAAAAAAGTCGTGGCGGGGTTCAGGCCGCGCAAGGGGCAGTAGTGATGGTGCGCAGTGCGCACCTGGATCGGCGAAAACGCCAAAAGCCAGCCCGCAGGCGATGAATGAATCAGGCGCCAAGTTCCTGAATCTCCACCGCGGCAATACGTTTGCCTTCCTCTGCGCTCTTCTGGAACTCCACTATCTGGTCAAAATTCATATAGCGGTAGATCTCGTCAGACATGGAATCGAGATCGCTGGCGAAGGACAAATATTCCTCGGGCGTCGGCAGCTTGCCCAAAATAGCGCCCACTGCAGCCAGTTCCGCTGAGGTGAGATACACATTGGCGCCATCGCCCAGGCGGTTGGGGAAGTTGCGCGTGGAGGTGGACAGCACGGTGGAGTTGGCGGCCACGCGCGCCTGGTTGCCCATACACAGGGAACAACCCGGCATTTCCGTACGCGCGCCTGCGGCGCCGAAGATATTGTAGTAGCCTTCCTCCATCAGCAGGTGCTCATCCATCCGGGTGGGGGGGGTTATCCACAAGCGGGTGGAGATGCCGCCTTTGTGTTTTTCCAGTAGTTTGCCGGCCGCGCGAAAGTGCCCGATATTGGTCATGCAGCTGCCGATAAAAACCTCATCGACCTTGTCTCCGGCAACGGCGGACAGCAGGCGCGCGTCGTCCGGATCGTTCGGGCAACAGACGATGGGCTCTGTGATATCAGCCAGATCGATTTCGATAACCGCGCTGTACTCGGCATCTGCATCCGCTTGCATCAGGCTCGGCTTGTCCAGCCACTCTTCCATCTTGCGTGCGCGTCGCTCGATGGTACGGGGGTCACCATAGCCCTCGGCGATCATGGAGCGCAGCAGTACGATGTTGGAGCGCAGGTACTGGGCGATGGTGTCCTCGTCCAGAGCGGTGGTGCAGCCCGCGGCGGAGCGCTCAGCCGAGGCATCGGATAACTCAAAAGCCTGCTCCACAGTCAGGCCGGTAAGGCCTTCTATCTCCAGGATACGACCGGAAAATATATTCTTTTTGCCCTTCTTGTCGACAGTCAGCAGACCCTGCTGGATGCCGTAGTAGGGGATGGCGTGCACCAGGTCGCGCAGGGTAATACCGGGCTGCATTTCCCCTTTGAAACGCACCAGTACGGACTCCGGCATATCCAGCGGCATCACGCCTGTGGCCGCGGCGAACGCCACCAGGCCGGAACCCGCCGGGAAGGAAATACCCATAGGGAAGCGGGTGTGGGAGTCGCCACCGGTGCCGACGGTGTCTGGCAGCAGCATACGATTGAGCCAGGAGTGGATGATGCCATCACCGGGGCGCAGTGACACACCACCGCGGGTCATGATGAAGTCCGGCAGTGTGTGCTGGGTATCGATATCCACCGGCTTGGGGTAGGCAGCCGTGTGACAGAACGATTGCATGGTCAGGTCGGCGGAGAAACCCAGGCAGGCCAGGTCTTTCAGCTCGTCGCGGGTCATGGGGCCGGTGGTGTCCTGGGAGCCAACGGTGGTCATGCGTGGTTCGCAATAAGTGCCGGGGCGAATGCCGTCGGTACCGCAGGCCTTGCCCACCATTTTTTGCGCCAGGGTATAGCCTTTGCCGGTATCCACCGGTTCGACCGGCTTGCGGAACAAGTCGGATTCGCCCAGGCCCAGTGCCTCCCTGGCGCGGGTAGTCAGGCCGCGGCCGATAATCAGGTTGATGCGGCCACCGGCGCGAACCTCATCCAGCAGTACGTCGGATTTCAGTTTGAATTCACTCAACACATCGCCGGACTCGGACAGGATCTTGCCATCGTAGGGACGAATCTCAATCACGTCGCCCATGCCCAGGTCATCCACGGGAGCTTCAAATACCAGTGCGCCGGCGTCTTCCATGGTGTTGTAGAAAATGGGTGCGACTTTGCCGCCAATGCAAATACCGCCGCCTTTCTTGTTGGGTACACCGCTTATGTCATCGCCGAAGAACCACAGCACCGAGTTGGTGGCGGATTTGCGCGAAGAGCCGGTGCCGACCACGTCGCCGACAAAAGCCACGGGCAGGCCCTTGTCCTGGATTTCCTGCACTTGCGCCATGGGGCCTGTTACACCGTGTTCCTGTGGCGTAAGGCCATCGCGGGTCATCTTGTACATGGCCAGGGCGTGCAGGGGAATGTCGGGTCGTGACCAGGCATCCGGAGCGGGGGACAGGTCGTCAGTGTTGGTCTCTCCCGTCACCTTGAATACGGCGACCTTGATGGATTCAGGCACCGCGTCGCGGGAAGTGAACCATTCCCCATCGGCCCAGGATTGCAGTACGGCCTGGGCGTTATCGTTGCCCTCTGCGGCCAGCTCGGCCACATCGTGGAAGGAGTCAAACATCAGCAGGGTGTGCTTCAGCTCCGCTGCCGCCGCATCTGCCAGCTCTGCGTCATTTAAAAGTGATACCAGTGTCT
>QNFR01000014.1 GCA_003646405.1 Gammaproteobacteria bacterium | reverse complement strand
CTCCCGATCGCAGGAGCCGCGCTGGTCGATTATTCGCAATGTACTGGGTTGGGTCGATTAAGCAGATAGTTGGCTATTGCCGAAGTGGAAGGCGACCCAGGCAGTATCGCAAAGTGGCTCTGGCAGTATCTGACCTGCTTCGGTTACAATTGAAGTCGTTGAACGGGGAGGTCCTCAAGCGTGAGCTGTCCGACTATCTGCACCCGGTGCAGATCGAGGCAATCTTGGCGCGCCGCGACCTCATTCTGAAAGAGGCGGTGGGAACATCCCAATAAACTCACTTGATAAGTCCGCCTGGTAGGCCAGTTCGACAGGGAGCAATGCAAATGGTACGAGCGATCCGAATACACGAGACCGGTGGCCCCGACGTAATGCTGCTGGAAGATGTCGAACTCGAGCAACCCGGTCCCGGAATGGTGACCGTTGCGAATCGGGCGATAGGCCTCAATTACATCGACACCTATCATCGCCGTGGCATGTACCCGTTGCCATTGCCCACCGGGATTGGACTGGAAGGGGCGGGTGTGGTGGAGGCGGTCGGTGCAGGGACGAATCTGGCCGTGGGAGACCGGGTGGCGTACTGTTCTGCGGGGTTTGGCGCCTATGCCGAGGCCCTGAACGTGCCAGCCGATCGCCTGGTGAAAATTCCTGAGGGAATTGATTTCGAACAGGCTGCGGCCGCGTTACTCAAGGGGCAGACCGCCGAGTACCTGTTGCAGCGCACCTATCCACTACAGTCCGGGGAGACTTGCCTGTTCCATGCGGCGGCGGGTGGCGTCGGGCTTATCTTCGGGCAGTGGGCCAGTAGTATTGGCGCCAATGTGATCGGCACTGTGGGGTCACCGGAAAAAGCCGAGTTGGCCAGGGCTCATGGTTATCATCATGTGATCAACTACCGCACGGACGATGTAGTGGCGCGCGTGCTGGAAATCACCGGCGGGGAGAAACTGCCGGTGGTATTCGATGGTGTCGGCAAGGACACCTTTGACATGTCGCTGGATTGCCTGCGGCCCAGGGGGTTGATGGTGAGTTTTGGTGCCGCATCAGGGCCTCCCGAGCCCTTGAATTTGCAGGTGTTGGCGAGCAAAGGCTCTTTGTTTATTACACGGCCCACCATGTTCACCTATACGGCCAGCACTGAGGAGTTGCGCCAGTCTTCACAAGACCTGTTCGCTCGTATTCTCAGTGGTGATGTGCGCATCAAGATTAACCAGCGTTACGCTTTGGCCGATATTCAGCAGGCGCACACCGACATTGAGAACCGTAAGACCACGGGGTCCACGGTAATCCTGCCCTGAACGCCGGACATATCAGCATTGGGGAAATACCGCCAATGGTCAAACCACTCGTGCTGAGCGGCGAAGGCGTGCGGCTGGAACCCCTGTCACAGGGTCACGCCCAGGGTCTGTACAACCGTGGTCGAGTCGCCGCGGACTGGATTTATTTGCCAAGATCCTGTTTTATCGACCTGGCCGATACCCGGCAATGGATAGACGAGGCGCTGGAGGATTCCGCGCAGTTGGTTTTCGCCATTGTGGAGTCAGGCAAGGACAAAGTCGTGGGCAGTACCCGCTACCTGCATGTCTGCCCGGAGCACCGCTCCCTGGAGATCGGTTGGACCTGGCTGGGCCAGGAGTGGCAGCGTACTGGTGTCAATACGCAGGTGAAACTGTTGCTGCTGTCCCACGCTTTTGAGCGTCTGGGTTGTGTCAGGGTGGAATTCAAGGCCGACGAGCGCAACGCCCGCTCCCAGCGCGCCCTGGAGCGGATGGGCGCTACGCGGGAGGGTGTGTTGCGCAATCACATGATCGTGCAGGGTGATTACGTGCGCGATTCGGTCTACTTCAGCGTCATCGACCAGGACTGGCCGCAGGTGAAGAGGCGCCTGCTACTACTCACAGAGCGCAGCTGATATACCCCGGGATTTGCGCGATTTACCCGCACAGTGCATGCCCACCCTGAGCGAGGTGGATAGCCTTATTCTTTAAGGCCGGCCGGTGGTACTACCATCACGCGTTATTAACTGACGGTAGCCTGTACCATTTCGTTGTCGGAGAAGCTTTCCGCGAACAAGGGGGAACTGAGGTAGCGTTCACCCGAGTCGGGCAGGATAGCGACGATCATCTTGCCCCGGTGCTCTTCCTGCTGTGATACCCGGTGGGCGATCGCCATGGCGGCACCGCAGGACACTCCCGCCAGGATTCCCTCCTGCTGCATTAGCTTGTGGGCCCAGGCCATCGCGTCCTCACTGGAGACCTGCTCTACCGCGTCCACCATGGCCAGGTCCAGGTTGGCGGGGACAAAGCCGGCACCGATGCCCTGAATCTTGTGCGGGGCGTGGCTGGGCTCCCCGCCCGCTTTTGCGGCGGTGATCATGGTGGTGGAGTCGGGCTCCACTGCGACCACGTGTACGGGCTTGCCCCGTGTCTGTTTCAGGTATCTGGCAATACCGGTGAGGGTACCGCCAGTGCCGACCCCCGACACCAGGATGTCGACCTGGCCATCAGTGTCATCCCAGATTTCCGGGCCGGTCGTTTGTTCATGGATGGCGGGATTGGCTGGATTTTCGAACTGGTGTGGCCCCCAGTGCTTGCCTGGATCCGAGGCGATGATATCCTCCGCCGCCTGGATGGCCGCAGGAATTCCCCTGGCACCATCAGTGAGGATGATTTGTGCCCCCAGGGCCTTCATCAGCATGCGCCGTTCCAGGCTCATAGTATTGGGCATGGTCAGGATACAGCCGTAGCCCCTGGCCGCGGCGACGAAGGCCAGGGCGATACCGGTATTGCCGCTGGTGGGTTCGACGATGGTCATACCGGGCTTGAGGCTGCCATCGCGCTCCGCCGTCATGACCATGTTGTAGCCGATGCGGCATTTGACGGACATGGCGGGGTTGCGACTCTCCACTTTGACGTAAATGTTGCCGTCACTGATGTGGTTGATCTTGACCAGGGGTGTACCCCCGATGGTCTGTGCGTTGTCCTGGTAGAGTATGCTCATGCTCGATTCCTTATCGTTATCCCGGCTCCCGGGCCAGACAAGACTAGTACCCCTTTGTATTCCTGTCCATTATTCAATTACGTGGATGGTCGCGGGGCGAGGTGCAGCTTTTCAGTTTTTTTTTGGATTTGTTGGAACCTTTGGTGTAGCACGCAGTCTCATTTATCAGTGACGGTGTCGCCACGTTTGTGGTGGGAGGTTTGGGCACTGTCATTCTGGATTCTGTCCAGGTCTCATACCCCACTTAAGAGAGGCTCTATCTCTGTATACCGACCCCATGGGTCGGTTTTTTTGTCTGTGTTCGTCACGCCAGGAAACTTGCTATCGCGGGCAGTGCCTTGCGCCTCCAGTCAGTCATCGGGCGGGCGCCGCCGCGGCCTGCCCGGTGGCCAGTGCCAGGGATTCCAGCGTTTGTGGGCCGATCAGGGTAGCGCTGAGATGACCACCGGGGTCCAGGATCAATGTCGTCGGTAATACTACGGGTCTGGGAGCCCCGAGTTGTCTGGCCGGATCATCGGGCAGCGTGGCAAATGCGATGCCCAGTTTCTCCAGTTGCTGCTCAAGCTCCTGCCCGGTGGCGCCGTCGTAGTTTACTCCCAGTACGGTAACCTGCCGGTACTGCCGGTTGAGATTATTCAGTTCAGGAATTTCCTTGATGCAGGGTTTACACCACTGTGCCCAATAGTTGATCACAACCCACTGGCCGTGCAACTGCTCGAGATTCATTGAATCCGACGCTCCACTGCCTCCACCACAGGCAGTGAGCGCCAGTGTCAACGCCAGGCAGGCAAGGTATTTCACTGGGAAAACAACTCGACCAGGTTGGTGTCCAGTATTTTCCGCTGATCTGTGCGTTGATCACGCAGCAGACGGTAGGCGTCTCCCTGCCAGTCCATGTACGCCGCGATATCTTCCTTGTCCAGGGGCTGTTCGTCATTGACCCATTCTTTGAGCTGCCAGAACTTGATTGTGTGCAGGTCACGGCTCAGCAGGTAGTGCCCTTTGTCGTTCTGGGTAATCACTTTCTTTTGTATAAATACGTCGCGCACTTCTCGCCAGGTTTCACTGTCGAGTCCCCTGATCACCGAGTGCCTGTTGTTGAGCAGTTCGATTTCCCGCACGGTTTTACCTGATTTCTGTTTTTGCCAGAACAGGAAGAGCACATCGAGGGCCTTTAACACCGTAGGGCGATTGGCCTGCTCGGTACTCTGGTAGGCCGACAGGCTGTGCACCAGTATTCCTCCCATTAATACGATGATCCAGGATACGAAAATCCACAGCAGGAACAGGGGCACGACAGCAAAAGCACCGTAAATGAAGGTGAAGCTGGAGCCCACCATTAAATCGGTGAATATCGAGCGGGCGATATGAAAGGCCAGCGCCGTGACGAAACCGCCGATGAGGGCATGTTTGAACGGTACGCGGCAATTGGGAACGGCAGCGTAGAGCAGGCTGAAACCGGCTGTGCTGAGTAGCAGGGGAGTTGACTTCAGCAGGAAAACCTTGGCCCCGATGATGTCGAATTCGTCCAGTACGTTGGCGAATGAAGAAAGATAGGTGCTAATACCCAACGCCAGGCCTATGGTTATAGGCGCCAGGGTCAATATTGCCCAGTACAGCACGAAACTGGATACCGCGCCGCGGTTTTCCCTGGCTCGCCAGATCATATTGAAGGCTTTCTCGATGTTGCGCAGCATCAGCACCGCGGTCACCAGCAGGAAGATGATGCCGGGCCCGGTCAGGTTCTTGGCCTGGCGGGAAAAATCGTCGAGGTAGTCCTGAATCTCCAGGCTGCTGGCGGGCATCAGGTGTTCAAACAGGAAATCCTGTATCTGGGATTCCACACCCTGGAAGGTCGGTATGGCTGAAGCCATGGTGTACAGCACCGTTAGCAGGGGCACCAGGGCGAACAGACTCATGTAAGTCAGCGCCGCCGCATTTTCCGAGCAGCGATCTGCCGAGAAACGGAAAAATAGATAGCGAGTGCGCCGCCAGAACTCGCGCAATTTGGTTGTGACGAAATCCATAAGCGCATTATGGCACGATTGCCAGGGAGCGGGTCAGGTCTGAGTAATACTGATTTAGGGTGAAAGTGCGCACGTCCCGCTGCTTGCGGGAGGTTTTTTGCCTTGTTCAGTTGGAACCCCACGCCTTTACAAGGCAAAAAATCCCCGCAAGCAGCTACCTACGCGCCGTGCAGCGGGACCCGTACTACACTAGCATTACTTAAGTATGTGCCATCAAGACCTACCCATTTGATTTGCTATACTGCGCCGCTGATTCATATCGCCTTTCGGAGTAGACCATGAGTGACGTTACCATTTACCACAACCCGCGCTGTTCCAAGTCGCGCACTACCCTGGCCTTATTGGAGGAAAATGGCGTGAACCCCGATGTGGTTCTATATCTGGAGACCGCGCCCAGTGCGCAGGATATCTCGGGTCTGCTGGTCAAACTGAACATGACCGCCGGGCAGTTGGTGCGCCGTGGGGAGGATGTTTACAAAGAATGCGGGCTGAATAAGGGTTCCAGCGATGCGCTGGTGCTGGCGGCTATGGCCGAACACCCCAAGCTGATTGAGCGCCCCATTGTGGTCATGGGTGACAGAGCGGTTCTTGGTCGCCCGCCGGAAAACGTGCTGGCGTTGATCGGTTGATGGAGCAAGCCTACATCCTGGTCCTGTACTATTCGCGCGGTGGCGCCACGGCGACGATGGCACAGCAGATAGCTCGCGGGGTGGAACTTGTGCCCGATATGTCGGCCCGGTTGCGGACGGTGCCTCCTGTCTCTGCCAACTGTGAGCAGACCGAAGAGGATATTCCCAGCGTCGGGCCCCTGTATTGTGAGCTGGAAGATCTGCGTAATTGTGCGGGTCTGGTGATGGGCAGTCCCACCCGGTTCGGCAATATGGCAGCGCCTCTCAAGTACTTTCTGGACCAGACCTCCTCCCTGTGGCTTAGTGGTGCCATGATCGACAAGCCGGCGGCGGTTTTCACCTCTACCTCGAGCATGCACGGTGGCCAGGAATCGACCTTGCTGACTATGTTGTTGCCGCTGTTACATCACGGCATGCTTATTGCGGGTCTACCTTACAGTGAGTCGGGGCTGATGAGCACGGCATCGGGGGGTACACCTTATGGCGCCTCTCATTGGGCGGGGAGTGACAACAGTCGGCCAGTGGACGAGACAGAGGCTTCCCTGTGTCGGGCGCTGGGCAAGCGGGTGGCGCGCCTGGCCGGTGGTGACCGCCGGTGAGGGCAGGCTTGAGTGCCGGGGCATACCTGCTGACCTGGTTGAGCTGGACGGTATTGCTGTTGCAGCAGCTGGTCGACGCCTGGGTGCATCAGGCGCCGTGGATTATCTGGCTGGGCAAATTGCTGCCCCTGGTGCTGTTCCTGCCTGGTATGCTCAAGGATAATTTGCGTAGTTTTATCTGGCTGTGCTTTGTCTGCCTGTTGTATTTTATCGCTCTGGTGGAGCGGTTGTTTGCCCAGCCTGACAGCTGGTTGGCTATCACTGGTACTGTGGCGGTTGTGGTACTGTTTACCGCGGCCATGTTTTATGTGCGCTGGCGAGCCCGAGAGCTGCGCGCGATTGACGAGCGTTAAGCCGACGCCGGAGAATAACTATGAGTAAACCCTCCCTGCCGCGCCGGGTGTTTTCTGCAATCTGGAACGGTTTAACCCGCATCAGGCTGGCTCTTTCCAACATCTTCTTCCTGCTGATGATCGCCGTCATTTACTTTGTTTACATTGGGGGTACGCCCGAGCCTTTACCCGAACGCGCGGCGTTACTGCTCAATCTTGCGGGCTCTGTGGTTGACCAGAAATCGCAGGTTGAACCTCTGCAGGCACTGTTGGGTAAGCCTTCCCCCTCGGACCACGAGGTGTTGTTGCACGATGTCATTGAGGCTATCGATTACGCCAGGGACGATCCCCGGATAAACTCGCTGGTGATGGAGTTGGATGATCTCATGCATATAGGCATCAGCAAGACCCAGGAGATTGTGGTGGCACTGGAGTCTTTTCGCGAGAGTGGCAAACCGATTGTCGCGGTGGGGGATTATTTCACCCAGGATCAGTATTTGCTGGCCAGTCATGCGGATTCGGTGATTGTACACCCGCTGGGAGGTGTCGCCCTGGAGGGCTACAGCAGCTATCGCAATTATTTTCGGGAGGCGCTGGAAAAGATTTCCGTGAACGTGCATGTATTTCGGGTCGGCGAGCATAAATCGGCAATGGAGCCGGTCACGCGCGACGACATGTCCCCGGGGGAGAAGGAGCTGACCGGGCGCTGGTTACAGGTGCTCTGGGACCAGTACACCTCTATTGTAGAGGCGCGGCGCGAACTGTCTCCCGGAGCGATTGATGGCTACGTGAACAACTTCGCCCAGCGCCTGGCGGAGCAGGGCGGTGATTCTGCCCGGACGGCCCTGCAGGCCGGATTAGTGGATAAGCTGCTCAGTCGCAGTGAGGCCAATGACTACCTCAGTGAACTGGTGGGTGCCAGCAACGAAGACGGTTTGTATGAGGCAATCACGTTTGAGCGCTATGTTTCACGCAAGCGGCCTGTATCGTTGACCGGCGTGAAAGGCGACCGCGTTGCGGTCATTACCGCGCAGGGCAATATGCTGCCCGGAGAGCAGGCTCCCGGCACGATTGGAGGCGACTCTCTGGCACACCTGATTCGCGACACGGCAGAGCGGGATGGCGTGAAGGCGATTGTATTGCGGATAAACAGCGGCGGCGGCAGCATGTTCGCCTCGGAAATCATTCGCCAGCAGATGCTCCACGCCAGGGCGATGGGCATACCGGTGGTGGTATCCATGGGCGCTGTTGCCGCCTCCGGGGGCTACTATATTGCCGCCGAAGCGGATGAGATCTGGGCGACTCCCTCCACCATTACCGGCAGTATTGGGGTATTTGCCGCCTTCCCCACCTTCGAGCTATTGCTGCAGCGTTTGGGTATTTCCACTGACGGGGTGGGTACCACAGCGCTGGCAGGTTCCCTGCGGCTGGATCGTCCTCTCAACCCCGAGTTGGTGGTGGCCATCAATAACGGAGTGCAGTTCGCTTACAACAGTTTTGTGCAGATTGTAGCCGATGGCCGGGATATGAGCCTGGATGAGGTGGACCCCCTGGCGCAGGGCCGGGTATGGAGTGCCCCCGATGCGCTAAAGGTCGGTCTGGTCGATGGCCTGGGCAGCCTGGATGACGCCATTGCCGCAGCCGCTGCGCGGGCCGGGATGGAGGATTACAAGGTCGATTACGTGGAACTGCCGCGCTCACCCAGGGACATCTTGATGCAGCAGCTGGCGGACAGGGTAGGCAGCCTGGGTGTATGGACTCAATCCACAGCCGGCGCCACCCTGTCAGCATTGTTGCAACCGGTGGCACGGGCCGCCGGGGAAATAGCCGGCCTGCAGGACCCCAAGCACATTTACCTGCGTTGTGTCGCCTGCGGGATTATCCCCTAGGCATTATCGCCTTTCTTCAGCGGGCCTCCGTGCGCGAACCATGACGCCCTGCTGCGGCGGCCATGATATCGTAGGCTTTCTGGTAGATTGCGGTCACCGGGGTATGGTTGTCTGACTCCTGGCGCCTGGAAATCATGGTCATGGGGAACAGGTACTCATCACTCTGCTTATAGCGCAGGGCGCGACTACGCCCCATCCTGTCTTCATAAATCACCCAGTGCAAGCCCAGATCAGCGGCCAGCAGGTCGCCCATGATGACGCCCATGGCCTGCAATTCCCGGGTCTGGTCCGGGCGCACCAGGCGTTTGTCCAGCAATGCCTGCAGCAGTGCCAGATCGTTATCCCTGTCGCCGTTGAACGGGCGGCCGAAGTTTCTCGTGGCCAGGTCGTCCAGGGTGGCACGTTGTTGCGCCATATACTGCAGGTCCGTATTGGACAGTTCCCCGATGCGCACATTATCCTGACCCAGAGCGCCCGGGGTGGTCCACAGAGCCCACAGTGCCAGTGTCAGGCCGAAAATCTTTCGGTATGTCATGATAATGGTCTCCAGTATTACCATCGCCGGCAGGCTTGCGTGCTTGATTTTAGCCCAATTTGGTTGTTATCCGGCTGTTGTCATGGATAATGGCGGACTTCCCCTGGGGTAAGTAGGCGGTGGACCCGCGCCCAATTGATTTTTTTCGGAGATTACACATGATTACCGGCAGTATTGTCGCCCTGGTTACCCCCATGCACGCCGATGGCAGTGTCGACTGGGCTGGCCTGGAACGCCTCCTTGATCTGCACCTGGAGGCGGGTACCGCCGCCATCGTGGCGGTGGGTACGACAGGCGAGAGCGCTACTCTCAGCGTTCCTGAACATTGTGAGGTTATCAAACATTGCGTGGCGCATGTCGCTGGCCGTATACCGGTGGTGGCAGGTACGGGCTCCAACTCCACCGCGGAGGCCATAGAACTCACCCGGGCGGCTGCCGCAGCGGGAGCGAATGCCTGTCTGTTGGTGACGCCTTATTACAATCGGCCCACCCAGCGCGGCTTGTATGAACATTTCAAGGCCATTGCCGAGGCGGTCGCAATTCCCCAGATTCTCTACAATGTACCCGGCCGTACCAGCGTGGATATGAGCAACGACACAGTGCTGCGACTGGCGGACCTGGATAATATCTCCGGCATCAAGGATGCCACCGGTGACCTGGCGCGCGGGCGCGAGTTGATTGAACGCTGTGGCCAGACCATCGCCATCTATTCCGGAGATGATCCGACCGCCATGGAGCTGATACTGGCCGGGGGCCACGGTAATATTTCCGTGACGTCTAATATCGCACCGGCGTTGATGGTCGCGTTATGTCGCCTCGCCCTGGCCGGTGACAGAACGGGTGCAGAGGCGATCAATTCACGTCTTGAAGCACTGAACAAGGCTTTGTTCCTGGAGGCCAATCCGATTCCCGTCAAGTGGGCCCTGCAGCACCGCGGTTTGATTGAGGAGGGAATGCGCCTGCCCCTGACCACTCTGGATGAGCAGTATCACCCGGCTGTTTTGGCAGCGATGGAGGCGGCGGGAGTTTGATGGCGATGTCGGTTAAAACGGTGAGAACTACCCTGCTGGCCACCCTGTTGCTGGCGTGTACCGGCTGTGGCTACCTGTTTGGTGACAAGGGCATGTTTCGCGATAAGTCCGAGGATTACAAGAAAGCCCCGGAAACACCCGTATTGCGTGTACCCGAGGGCAAGGATAGCGGAGCTTTGCGCGAAACCTATCCCATACCGCCGGTGCATGATGATCTGCTGCTGGCCGGTGAGTTCGCAGTGCCTAGGCCGGCGCCACTGGTCGCCGGAGCCGGGGAAGATATAGTCCGGATCCAGAGGCTCGGTGATGAGAATTGGGCGTTGATAGCCGTCGCACCCGGCCAGGTTTGGCCGCAGGTACGCAGCTTTCTGGCCGCATCCGGCATCCAGGTGGCGCGGGTCGATGCCCGAGCTGGCATCATGGAAACCGGCTGGTTGACGATGGAGGGGCAGCCCATGGCCAGCCGCTACCGCTTTCGTATGGACCAGGGCGTGCAGCGTGGCACCAGTGAGTTACACGTGTTGCAGATGGACCAGGCGGGCGAACTGAACAGTTGGCCGGCTGAATCCGACAACGCGGAGCAGGCGGATGAAATGCTGCGTGCGGTAGCGCAATTCCTGGCTAACAGTGCCGATTCTGCGCCGGTATCCATGATCGCCGAGCAGGGCATCAGCGCCAGCGGCAAGATATCCATGCAGGAAGCGCCGGAGGGTTATACCTATATCCGGCTGGCCCTGCCCTATGACCGCGCCTGGGCATCGCTGGGCCGTGCCCTGGAAAAGTCCACCTTTGAAATTACCGACCGTGATCGCAGTGGTGGTAATTACTACGTGCGTTTCCTTGGCCCAAATGCGCAGGAAGAGGCCGGCTGGATGGACTGGCTGTGGGATAGCGATGAGGACCACCCCATGGCCGGGCAGAAGTTCCTGGTAACCATGACAACGCAGGATGAGCCGGCGGTCATCATACGCTTGCTGCCACAGGACGATTCGCAGTCCTTTGACAAACGCGACGAGCAGGATCTGCTGGCGCTGATTAAAGGCAATATCCACTAAACTCTAATGCTTGGGCAACGTCGGGTATATGGCGCAGGTCCCGCTGCACGGTGCGGGACTGACTCTACATACCTTGCCCTTTGGATTCTCGTGCTCGGTCCCGCTTCCAGCGCCGGTTGCTCCACAGCCAGCTTTCCGGTTCGCTGCGTATGGCTCGCTCCGCCATGCGCACGTAGCTCTGCGTGATGTCGTGGCTGTCTTTGTCATAAGGCGGCCGGGCCAGTTCGTGGAATTCGACCTCATAATGCCCACGGCTGCGGCGCCGGCACTGGGCGAACAGTACGGGAAATTGGGTCATTTTGGCGATGATCTCCGTTCCTGGATAAAACGCCGCTTGCCGGTTCATGAATTCTGTCCAGTAGCTGCGCTCGCTGCGCACAGGTGACTGGTCGGCCACCATCACAAATACCCTGAACTCACGCCTGCGACGCAATATATCTCTGGTGGACTGGGCCATCGACAGCGGTCGCGAACCAAACTGGCGGCGGATATCGAAAATAAGTTTATCGACCACTTTGTTGTGCAAGGGCTTGTAAACCGGGTCTATGGGAATGTTCAGGGCGGAAGTGGCGCCGTGTAGCATCCATTCCCAGTTGCCCTGGTGAATGGTCAGCACAATCACCGAATCCTGATAATCGTTGCTGTACTGCCGTAGCAGTTCGGGGTTTACCATTTTTACCCGCTGGCGGAAATCCGCCCTGCTCATCCGTCTGGCCTTGATGATTTCGAGGGCGACCTGCGCCAGGTGCAGGTAGAATTTTTTTGCCAGGACTGTGATCTCCCTCTCGTTTTTATCGGGAAATGCCTCGCCCAGGTTTTCCCGTACCACCGCTTTGCGATAGCCTGCCACGTAGTAAAGCAGCAGGTAGGCCACCCAGGCGGTCGCATACAGCACAGGAAACGGTAACCAACTCAGCAAGCGATAGAACATCATCGGCGATAATAACAGGGCATGAGGAGTTAGTGGCAGTGATCGGGCAGGATAAGGTTTTCCACCCGGGCAAAGCCGCTTTTGTCCGGACACTGCAGGCCGGGATTGCCAGAAAGATCGAGGGCGTGCAAATTGCTCAGTTGATACAGCGGTACCGGGTCAATGATCTGGTTGTTGTCCAGATAGAGCTCCTCCAGGGTGGTGATGGAGCTGATTTCTACCAGGTTGCGGACATCGTTGGAGGACAATCTGAGTATTTTTATGCCGGGAAAGCTGGCGATACCATCCAGGCTCGCTATCCCGGCATGGCTGCAGTTGAGGGCGGACAGTTGGCTGGCAACCGAGATCCCGCCATCCACGATGGCCTGTTCGAGGCAGCCGCGCAAAGCCGGGTCGGGGACCTCAAAGTCCGTGAACAGGGGTTGGGGACGGTAGACCACCTTGTCATTGACCGTGAAGTCATAGCTCTCACAGGCACTCAACAGCGCCAACAACAGGCAAACCAGGCTGGATAATAGACGATGCAACATAATGAACTCTCTTATTTTTAGGTGGAATCGGCGCAACCAGCGGCGATCAGCGTGGCTCCCGTGCCAACAGGCCATTATAATGCTAGCGTGTCGAGCGGAGAAAAACGAGTATCGAGATGCCGGATTCAAATAATACAGGTGTGCGCGGGACGGGTGTATCTGCCAACGCAGGCAATGGCGAAGCGCCGGAAGCCATTAGTATCGTGCAGCGGGGCAACCTGAAAACCCTGGAGAAAACCCTGCGTAAGCAGTGGCGTATGGGCCAGAATATTGTCCTGTGCTGGAGTGCCGACGAGCGCGGGTTGCTGGTGATATTTGTGCCGCATTATTTTCTCGGCAACTACTGTGCTGCCGGTGATGGGCAGGCGGAACAAAGTAACGATAACGAGGCTTTTATCCGCGACCTGATTTCAGGCCAGCGCCGTAAATCCCGCGACGAGCTGTTCGCGGTGGGCGAGCGACTGGATGTCTCCCCCACTTTTATCAAGCTGAATACGGCCCTGACCGAAGATCACCTGGTATTGGACGCGGTTGAGCAATTGATAAAACGCTATGGGCTCAGCTATGTACAAAGCCGCGCGGTGTTACTGTTCGATATCGTGGATTTCTCCCTGTATACGCCATTCGAGCAGGCCAGTCAGTTGAACAGCCTGTCTTACTCGCTCAACTCTGCTTACAACAAGCTGTTGGCCCAGGGCATTGAAATCAATTTTGCCCGCACCACCACAGGCGATGGCTATTACATCTGGAATCGGGATCTGGGGTCCGGCGCCAACCAGGACCTGTTTTATTTTATGCTACTGGTGGTGGCGGACAATACAGTGGCCCGGGCCGCATCGCGAGGTAACACAGTCCCCGTGGTTCGTACCGGCTACCATATAGGTGGTCACTATGAATTGTATCAGGCCGAAGGCGTGAACCCCTCGCTGTTCAGCTACATCGTTGGCGATGTCACCATCGAGCTGGCCCGCATGCTGGATCTGGCTCAGGCCCACCAGATACTGATCGGTGATTTTGAATGTGAACAGGTCGGTCGGGGACCGTCGGACATCAGGTCGATCACACCTGTAACCGCCCCGGTGTTTGTCAATGCCTGCAACCGTGACCTGCCTACGATGCATGGCACCCAACTGTCCGGTAAGACCATCGATACGATGTCCTGTCATCTTACCGAGCATGTAGAGCACGATGGCAGGACGGCACCACGCCGCTTCCGGATTGTTGATAAACACGGTTTGTCGCGCCATGCCTACAACCTGCAGATAGAGATTAGCCTGGAGGGGCAAAGCCTGTCCCTGGGGCTGGATGAAACGCGCTTGCCTGGTCCAGCGCCGCGACAGTCGGAGGCTGCTGCCACAGCACACAAATCCGGTGAGGTTCCCAGTGCGGAGGAGCTTTTTGATGACCTGGCGAGTATGTTGAAAAAACGCAGTGCCAAAACAATAACCCAGGATTGAGAATAATATGGGGCAAGCGCAACGAGCTGGTCACATGGATGTGAGTAATACTGTGGATGTTTCGGACCCGGTGGCGGTCGCCAACTCGGTACGGGGTATTCTGGAAAACCGGTATGAGGGATTCGATTTTTCGCCCATAGAGGTGCTGGCGAGAGACTTCAGCCGTCTGTACCGGGGCTCTTTTCCCGGATTCAGAGCCTGCGATATCAAATACCATGATATTCAGCATGTGCTGGACGTTACCCTGGCCATGGCCCGCCTGCTGGATGGCCATGATCGCAGCCACGACCGGGCACAGTGCCTGGGGCCTGAGCTGGCGCTGGCGGGAATCGCCGCTGCCCTGTTTCATGATTCGGGTTATATCAGGCGCACTCGGGACAGTCGTCATCAGAATGGCGCCGCCTATACCCGGGTACACGTGGGCCGTGGCGCCCGGTTTATGGCAGATTACCTGCCCCAGGCGGGTCTGCGGCACATGGTGGGCGTGTGTACCCGCATTGTTTACTTTACCGGTTACACGGTGGCGCCCGGGAATATCGAGGTGGCCGATAGCCGGGAGCGTCGCCTTGGGAGCCTGTTGGGGACAGCGGACCTTATTGCGCAGATGGCGGATATCGACTATGCCCGGAAGTGTCGCGATCATTTGTATGAGGAGTTCGAAGTGGGGGGTATGACAGGTAAATTTGGTCGGCAGGACCACACTGGCATTGTGTACCGTTCCCCCGAGCACCTGCTGGAGACCACCCCTGATTTTATGCGCAAGGCCATAGATGAGCGCCTGAATGACCACTTTGACAGGGCGCACCGCTATGCGGCGGTGCATTTTGGTGGTTCTAACCTCTATATGGATGCCATCCAGACCAATTTCGATGACCTGGAAGCCATACTGTCCGGGGGCGGGAGCGGAAGGGCTCCTGCATAATCCCAGCCATCCCGGGCAGCCATTGCTGGCACTACTTGCCGCCACCGCTGCAGATGATGAGGCCGCGACCACCCTGGCGCGCCGGCTCGGTTTAACCCTGTTGCCCACCGGCTCCGACCCGACTGGTTATGAACACGTGCACGCGGTACTGGTGGTCAGTGGCGGGTCCGTATTCCTGCAGCGCACCGGCAGGGCCGCGCCTGGCCCGGTGGCGGCGGAATTTGGCAGTACCGCCATGCGTCATCGACGTCGCTCCGGACACAATGAGTTATTGGGTAGGGCAGTGGGGGTGGGTAAAAAGCCGCGTCTGCGGGTTCTGGATGCCACGGCTGGTCTGGGTCGAGACAGTTTTGTATTGGCCGATCTGGGTTGTGAGGTGACCCTGTGCGAGCGCGACCCGGTGATTGTCGAGATATTGCGTGCGGGAATGGACACAGCCAGAGCCGGTGGTGATCAGTGGCTGGACGCTGTGTTGGGCAGGATGCAACTGTGCCCGGGCGATGCCAGGCAAGTGTCTGCTGATACATTGCGGGGAGTGGATGTGCTCTACCTGGATCCCATGTTCGGGCAGCGCGATAAAAGCGCTGCTGTCAAAAAGGAGATGGCCCTGTTCCAGTTGTTGCTGGGCGGTGGTGCCGCTCAGGATGCGGATGAGTTGTTGCAGTGGGCGCTACAGGTCGATGTCGCAAGGGTCGTGGTCAAACGCCCGCCCAAAGCACCAAACCTGGCGGCGCGGCAACCGTCCCACAGCATCAGCGGTAAAGCGGTGCGCTATGATGTTTACGTGCGGCGCAAACTGGCAACCTGATGAAAAAGCATCAGCCGGCACCATAATCCCTGGTAAACCTGGAGAGACAGACCATGCCCGAGCATAAAATAACGGCGCTGGTAACCGGCGCTTCCGCGGGGCTTGGCGCCGAGTTTTGTCGGCAACTGGCGCAGCGCTGTGATGTCATTATCGCTGTGGCCCGGCGCGGTGAGCGCCTTACCGCCCTGGCTGAGGAACTGGTGGATGCTGTTGAGCTGCACAGGGTGGAAGCGGACCTGGGCACTATCGAAGGTGTGGCCAGTGCCATGGAGGCGATTCGTCAGCAGGGGCCGGTGGACTACCTAGTCAACAATGCGGGGTTCAGTTCGTTCGGTCATTTCGCGGATCTGCCAATCGACAGCCAACGGGACATGGTAAACCTGCATATCGACACCGGTATTACCCTGTGCCGCGCAGCCGTACCTTTCATGCGGGAACTGGGTGGTGGTTACATCATCAATGTGTGCTCCCTGGAGGCTTTCCTGCCCGGCAAAGGGCTGGCGGTTTACGGTGCGACCAAGGCCTTTCTTGTTTACTATTCCCAGGCCCTGCAGGCGGAGCTGGCGGGTACGGGGATCGCTGTGCAGGCATTGTGCCCGGGCTACACACATACCGATTTTCACCAACCCATGGCAGAGGTCGGTTTTGAGCAACGCCGAATTCCGGATGAGATGTGGATGAATGCGGATGAGGTGGTCGCGGCCAGTCTGGCGGCGCTGGCTGGTGGCCGGGTACTGGTAGTGCCCGGAGATGGTAATCAGACACTGGCGCGGATGGGCCTGCAGCAGCAATTAGACGCCCTGCAATAGCAGCAGGCGCTCCAGAATCCTCCTGTAGATGGCGGCCAGGCGCGGCAGGTCAGATGCCAGTACCTGCTCATTGAGCTTGTGGATGGTGGCGTTGATGGGCCCCAGTTCCACTACTTGCGCGCCAGTAGGCGCGATGAAACGTCCGTCAGAGGTGCCGCCGGACGTCGACAGTTCGGTATCGCACCCGGTGATCTCCCGGATGCTGGCCACCGTCGCATCCACCAATTTACCGCTGGCGGTGAAAAATGGTTGCCCGCTGAGCCGCCACTGTATGTCGTAATCCAGCTGGTGGCCTCGCAGGATGGCCTCGGTTCTGTGTTGCAGTTGAATAGCGGTCACCTCGGTGGAAAAGCGGAAGTTGAACTGGATTGCCACTTCCCCCGGAATCACATTGGTAGCACCGGTGCCGCCGTTGATATTGGATATTTGCAACGATGTGGGTGGGAAAAACTCATTCCCCTGGTCCCACACTTCCACCGCCAGTGCCTGCAGGGCCGGCAGCGCCTGGTGGATCGGGTTATCCGCCAGGTGGGGGTAGGCGATGTGGCCCTGTACTCCCTTGATGGTTAGTTCCGCGCCCAGGGAGCCGCGCCTGCCATTCTTGATCACATCGCCCAGCGCGTGAGTGCTGGAGGGTTCTCCCACCAGGCACCAGTCTATCGACTGACCTTGTTGTTGCAGATAATCCAGAACCTTGACCGTGCCATCCACCGCCGGCCCCTCCTCGTCGGAGGTGACAAGAAAGCCGATGCGCCCCGGATGGTCCGGGTGTTGGTCGATGAATTCCTCGCAGGCGACCAGCATGGCGGCGAGGCTGCCCTTCATGTCGGCAGCGCCGCGGCCGAACAGTGTGCCGTCAATCAGTGTGGGTTCAAATGGCGGTGTACGCCACTGCTCAGTGGGGCCGGTGGGAACCACGTCGGTATGCCCGGCGAATACCAGGATTGGGCCGTCTGTACCGTGCTCGGCCCAGAAGTTGCTCACCTCGCCACAGGGTAGCCCGGTACAGGTAAAGCCCAGCTGTTGCAGGCGCTCCATCATCAGTGCCTGGCAGCCGGCGTCCTCGGGCGTTACCGATGGCCTGCGGATGAGTTCGCAACACAGTTCAAGGGTTTTTTCCATGGCGTCGCATGCCCGCTCAGTTATGAGCGTGCAGTTCCCTGTTCAGTTCTACCGCGGTGCTATTGGTCAGGCATTCCACCGCACCGGTAGTGGAGTTGCGACGGAACAGCAAGTCAGACTTGCCGGCCAGTTCCCTGGCTTTCGCTGTCTCCACTGGCATACCGTCGGCGTCAAGCATGGTGACCTTGGTGCCCGCGGTGATAAACAAACCGGCCTCTATAGTACAGCGATCCCCCAATGGGATACCGATACCGGCATTGGCGCCTATCAGGCACTCCACACCCACCGAAATAACAATATTGCCGCCGCCGGACAGGGTGCCGATGGTGGAGCAGCCTCCGCCCAGGTCCGAGCCGCTACCCACTACAACACCAGCGGAAATACGACCCTCGATCATGCCGGGGCCCTCGGTACCCGCGTTAAAGTTGACGAAGCCTTCATGCATGATGGTGGTGCCCTCACCCAGGTGAGCCCCCAGGCGCACCCGGGCAGTGTGGGCGATACGAACCCCGCCTGGCACCACGTAGTTGGTCATCTTCGGGAACTTGTCCACACAGCTGACCTCCAGCACCTCGCCGCGCAGCCTCGCGGCCAACTGCCGCTGGGGCAGCTCAATGAGGTCGATGGCGCCTTCACTGGTCCAGGCGACATTGGGCAACACGCCGAACAGCCCCTCCAGGTTGGTACCGTGTGGCGACACCAGGCGATGGGACAACAGGTGCAGTTTCAGGTAACCCTCAGGTACATTAGCCGGCGCCTTGTCCTCCTCCAGTAGCACAGCGACCACGGGCTGCTCACTGGCCAGAAACTCCTCCGCCAGCGTCGCCTGGGCCGCTTCTCCGGCATCCACCAGGGCGCAATGCAGTGCCTGCAGTTGTGTCCGGTCCAGGGCCTGTGCGGAATCGCAGTTGATGGTGGCCTTTACCAGCTCTGGCGAGGGTGCCAACAGTGGCTCAGGGAAAAATATCTCCAGCCACTCACCGTTATTGCTGTGGGTGCCCACCCCGAGGCCAAAAGCAAATGCGCTGTTCGTCATGTTAATTCCCTGGTGAATTGCCAGCCCTGCTCAGAGGGTGTGTCGATTGAAAATCTTTTGGTAGTTGGCGGCAGAGAAACCGGTAAAACGCTCATGCCCGGTGTCCAGCAGCGGCCGCTTGATCAGGGTTGGCCGCTCCATGATGGCGGCCAGCGCGGACCGATCGTCCATGTTATCCCTTTGTCGCTCATCCAGTGCCTTCCAACTGGTACTGCGCTTGTTGACCAGATTCTGCCAGCCCAGTTCCGCCAACCACGCCTGCACCGCATCCCGCTCCAGGCCATCGGCCCGGAAGTCGTGAAACTGATACTCCACACCGTGCAGCTCCAGCCACTTGCGGGCTTTCTTCACGGTGTCGCAGTTGTTGATGCCATATAGAGTGATCAAGGTCCAACCTCAAGTGTAGTGGCGGGTACTTTAAAGGCCGCGTAGCATAGCAAATCCGTTCGGTTAGATATAGAGAATGCGTGGTGCGTTGGAGGGGCTGTAACTGACGTCCCGACTCAATGGCACCAACAGTTCAAGCCTTAAGTGTTTTCTTGGGATGCTTGCGATGGGGATAACAAGTCTGGCAAATCTCGCAGACGCGGCCATCACAGCCCCGTGCGGTGCAGTATTCACGCCCATAGAAAATGATCTGCAGATGCAGGCGATTCCAGAACTCTTCCGGAAACAACCGCTTGAGGTCTCTTTCGGTCTGCACCACACTCCTGCCGTTGGTGAGCCCCCAGCGCTGGGCCAGGCGGTGAATATGCGTGTCCACCGGGAAAGCCGGTACGCCGAATGCCTGGGACATGACCACACTGGCCGTTTTGTGCCCCACGCCCGGCAAGCGCTCCAGCGCTTCCATGTCAACGGGCACCTCACCCTCGTGCTCCTCCAGCAACATTTCACTGAGTCGCTTGATCGCCTTCGATTTTTGCGGTGACAGCCCGCAGGACCTGATGATCGCCTCGATCTGGTCCACTTCCAGACGCGCCATAGCCGCCGGGTTGTCCGCCAGTGCGAACAGGGTGGGGGTTACTTTATTGACCCGCTCATCCGTGCACTGGGCGCTGAGCAGTACTGCGATCAACAGGGTATAGGGATCACTGTGATCCAGTGGTACGGGTGTTTGTGGGTACAGTTGCTGGAGGCGCTGCAGAATATAGTCAACACGTGCGGATTTTAACACAGCTATAGCTTGCCCAGGCGGTGGACGATACGCTGCGCCGCTTCCACGCACTGCCCGAGCTCTGCCACCAGCGCCAGGCGCACCCGGTTTTCTCCGGGATTGATACCGGCCGCTTCCCGGGCCAGGAAACGGCCGGGTAACACGGTCACATGCTCGCCGGCATAAAGCTGGCGCGCGAATTCGGTGTCCCCAACCGGCGTGGTGGGCCACAGGTAAAAGCCCGCGTCCGGAGTGGATACGGGTAAATGACCTTCGAACTCGGCCAGAACCGCGGCGAATTTATCCCGGTACAGTTGCCGGTTTGCCACTACGTGCTCTTCATCGTCCCAGGCGACAATACTGCCCAACTGGTGATGTATCGGCATGGCGCAGCCGTGATAAGTGCGGTAGCGCAGGAAGTCACGTAGCACACTCGCGTCGCCGGCTACAAAGCCGGAGCGCAGGCCGGGCAGGTTAGAGCGCTTGGACAGGCTGTGGAACACCACGCAGTTGTGATAATCACTGTCGCCCATGGCAGCACAGGCCTGCAACAGGCCCGGGGGCGGAGCCTCTTCATCAAGATAGATTTCCGAGTAGCACTCGTCGCTGGCGATAACAAAGTCGTACTCACGCGCCAGCCGTATCAGGTCCTGCAATTGCGACAAGGGGATAACCGCACCAGTGGGATTGCCGGGACTGCACAGGTAGAGCAGCTGGCACTGCCGCCACTGCTGCTCACTGACTGCGGTGAAGTCAGGCAAAAAACCGGACTGCGCAGTGCAGTTAATGAAGTGCGGTGTAGCCCCCGCCAGCAGTGTCGCGCCCTCGTAGATCTGGTAGAAGGGGTTGGGGCTCATCACCAGGGCATCGGGGCCGGGGGTGACCAGCGCCTGGGCAAAGGCGAACAGGGCTTCACGGGTGCCGTTCACCGGCAGAACCTGGTGTCGGGCATCAATGCCGGCCAGGTCAAATCGGCGCTGTAACCAGTCCGCGATTGATTCGCGCAGTTCCGGCAAGCCTGCGGTGGCCGGGTAATTGGCCAGGCGGTCAAGGTTGGCAGCGATCTTCTCCAGTACGAATGCCGGAGAGGGATGGCGCGGTTCACCTATGGACAGTGCGATGGGCGACTTGCCGGCGGGCGGCGCCAGGTCTTCAAACAACTGCCGCAGTTTTTCAAAGGGGTAGGGCTGAAGGCGTTGCAAGTTCGGGTTCATCGCCAATCAGACCGCGGTCTGTCCATCCAGTTCGGTGCGGATGGCCTGTTGTATGGCGTCGCTCAGTTTGGGGTCTGTTATCGGTTGCTGTTGATCGTCGGTGATGAAAAATACATCCTCCACACGCTCCCCCAGGGTCTGGATCTTGGCCGCCTGTAATTCAATACCATGCGCCACGAAAATCTTGCCAATACGCGCCAGCAGGCCGGGCCGGTCAGGGGTGGCTACCTCCAGTATCGAGACGTTTTTGATCTGCTCTACCGCCATGTTGGTCTCGGTGGGTATGAAGAAAGACTTCATCTGTCTGGGTGTGCGCCGCTCCACAATGTCCGGGCTGCTGGCTGTGCCGCCCAGATTCTCGGTGAGATGCTCTTTGATATATCTGAGCCTGGTGCCATCTTCTGAGATGGGCTGGCCATCGGAACCCAGTACGAAAAAGGTGTCCAGGCTCATGCCATCGTTAGCGCTGTAGATGCGGGCGTCATGGATGCTCAGGTCCAGCTGTTCCAGAGCGGTGCAAATTCGGGAAAATAACTGGGCGTGGCTGCGGGCGTGGATAAATATCTGGGTGGTATTGGCCACGCTGGAGTCGATGCTGTTGCGGATCAGTACCAGGGGGATATCCATGTCATGGTGACCGGCGACGGCCTCCGTGTGCCAGGCGATGTCCGCAGCGCGCTCGCGTAGGAAATAATCTTCGCCACGCTCCTGCCACAAATCGTTCAGTTCTTCCTCGGTGAAGCCGCGGTCCTCCAAAATACCGCTGGCAGCATTGCGGATTTCGCTGATCCAGGCTTGCTTGTCCACCGGATTTTCCAGTCCGCGGCGCAGGGCGCGTCGGGTTTCAGTGTAGAGCTGGCGCAGCAGACTGCCGCGCCAGGCGTTCCACAGGGTGGGATTGGTGGCGTTGATATCCGCCACAGTCAGCGTGAACAAATAGTCCAGGTGCTCCTCGTCTCCCATATGCTCGGCAAATTGCTGGATGACATCGGGGTCGGAAATGTCCCTGCGCTGTGATACGGCCGACATGAACAAATGATTACGCACCAGCCAGACGACAAGTTCGGTATCGCGCTGGTCGAGGCCGTGGCTGCGACAGAAGCACTCAGCGTCCACGGCGCCCAGTTCCGAGTGATCTCCGCCGCGACCCTTGCCGATATCGTGGTACAGGGCCGCGATATACAACAGTTCAACTTTGCGCAGGCGCCTGGCCACCCGGCTGGAAACGGGAAAACGCTCTTCGCAGTCAGGATACTGAAAGCGCCGCGTATTCTTGACCACTGTCAGGGTGTGTGCGTCGACGGTGTAGACGTGGAATAAATCGTGTTGCATCTGGCCGACGATACGCCCGAATTCAGGCAGGTAGTCGCCAAGGATACCGTAGCGGTTCATACGCCGTAGCTGCCTGGCCATCTTGTTCGGCCCGCGGATAATGGCCATGAAGGCCTGCTTATTGCGTTCATCCGCCCGAAAGGCATCGTCTATCAGGTGGCGGTTGTCCCGGATCAGACGGATGGTGGGAGCCGCTACGCCGATAATTTCCTCATGGGTAACGCACAGCTGGAATACTTCCAGCAGGGCAGAGGGGGTTCTGGTGAACAAATCGTTACTGCGCGCGTCGATATAACCATTGCGAATCTGGAAGCGCTCGTTGAGGGTGTGAATGTCATCCGCCATATCCTTCCGCAGGATGGCCTGGTCGAAGTTCAGGATCAGTACTTCGTTCAGCTGGCTCAGTGCCAGTGCCCAGCGGTAGTAGGTCTGCATGAATTGCTCCACCGCCAGTTTGTCGCCGTCCTCAAAACCCCATAGGGTGGCCAGTTCCCGCTGGTGGTCAAACAGCAGTCGGTCTTCCTCCCGGTTGGTGATCATGTGCAGGGCATAGCGCACCTGCCACATAAAGTCGCGTCCCCTGGAGAGTATTTCCATCTCCTCGGGGTTGAGAAACTCCTCAACGGTGAGCTGCTCCAGTGATTCTACGCCGAAATGGCGCTCGGCGATCCAGCCGATAACCTGCAGATCGCGCAGGCCGCCGGGAGAGCTTTTGACGTTGGGCTCCAGGTTGTATTCGGTGTCGGCGAATTTGGCGTGGCGAGCCGCTTGCTCTTCCAGTTTGGCCCGGAAAAAATCCGGACTGGGCCACATCTTTTCCGGGCCGGTCAATTTCTGTATCTGTTGCATCAGCCGCCGCGAGCCGCGGATGAGCCTGGCCTCCATCAGGTTGGTGACCACGGTAATGTCAGCGGCGGCGTACTGGGCACACTCGGCTACGCTGCGCACACTGTGCCCGATGTCCAGGCCGATATCCCACAACAGGGTCAGAAAACTCTCGAGCTGGCCCTTGCAGCCCTGGCAGTCGTCGCCGAGCAGGATCAGGATATCGACATCCGAGTGGGGGTGCAGTTCACCACGGCCATAGCCTCCGACCGCCACCAGGGCCAGTTCGGATGATCCCCAGTCCTGGCGGTCCCATAGAGCGGCCAGCAGGGTATCGATAAATGTTGCCCGCAGGTGAATGAGGTCCCGCGCCGGGGTGCCCTGGCTGAATTGCTGGTGCAGGTACGCAGTTGCTGTGGCGATAACAGCCTTGCAGCTGCTGATAACGTTGGCGCATTCCAGTTGCACCTGGAATGCCTGCGCATCAAGCATGCCCGCAGGCAGCGTATTGTTCTCAGTATTCATAATTAGTGGTATTAAGCCCTACAGTGATTCATTGCTGCGGCGGGTAAAAACCTCGCAGCCATTATCTGTCACACCCAGGGTATGCTCCCATTGAGCTGACAGGCGGCCATCTCGGGTGGTAACAGTCCAGCCATCCTTTTGGTTGAGCCGGGTCTGGCGGCGACCGGCGTTGATCATGGGCTCGATGGTAAAGGTCATCCCCGGCTCCAGCACCATCCCGGCGCCCTGGCTGCCGTAGTGCAGTACCTGGGGGTCTTCATGGAATGCCTTGCCAATGCCGTGACCGCAGTATTCGCGCACTACCGAGTAGTAGTTCTTGTGCGCGTGCTGCGCGATTATATAACCGATGTCGCCCAGGGTGGCGCCCGGTTTGACGATTTCCAGGGCTTTGTACAGACACTCCTGGGTGACCTCGATCAGGCGCTGGGCGTGAGGCGCCACATTGCCCACCTGCACCATGATACTGCTGTCTCCGTGGTATTCGTCTTTTATCACCGTCACATCGATATTAACGATATCGCCATTCTTCAGTTTCTTGGTATTCGAGGGGATGCCGTGGCACACCACATCGTTGATCGAGGTGCAGATCGAACGGGGGAAGCCGTTGTAGTCCAGTGGCGCTGGAATCGCCTGTTGTTGTCCGGTAATAAAATCGTGGCAGATCCGGTCCAGCTCGCCGGTCGTGACCCCGACCCGGACGTGGGGTTCGATCATTTCCAGCACCTCGGCGGTGAGGCGCCCTGAGATACGCATCTTATCTATCTCATCTGCTGTTTTGATCGATGCGCCCATCTATAACCCTTTGAAATATGTACATAAATAAAATTAAATCCGGGTGCACACTGCTTCGGAGGAGGCATATTCTACCCTATTCGATCCGCAAATGAGTAATGCCGGGTCGATCGGCGGGGGCAAAGCTCTTTAATCCAGGCTCTTGTTGTGGTATAAAGCGCGCCTCTTTTTGGCACTCGGGTCGACAAGGTCCGGGTTTCGAGGGGAGAATACTAAACGACACACACATATTAATACCCGCTCCAGGGTGCCGATGAGCTGTTGCGGCTTGTTCGGTTTGGTTGCGGGGATATGTGGAGGCACAACCCAAACACAAGGTAATTATTATGTCGCAAGTGCAAGTAAGTATGCGCGACCTGCTGCAGGCAGGCGCTCACTTTGGTCACCAGACCCGCTACTGGAACCCGAAAATGGACCAGTACATCTTTGGTGCCCGCAACAAGATTCATATCATTAACCTCGAGCACACGGTCCCCGCTTTCAATGAAGCGCTGGACATGGTCAAGAGGCTGGCGGGCAACAAGAACAAGATCATGTTCGTCGGCACCAAGCGCGCCGCCGGCAAGATCATGAAAGAGCAGGCCGAACGCGCCGGTATGCCCTATGTCAGTCATCGCTGGCTGGGTGGTATGCTCACCAACTACAAGACCATTCGTGCTTCCATCAAACGTCTGCGTGATCTCGAAGCGCAGCAGGGCGATGGCACCTTCGAAAGCCTGACCAAGAAGGAGGCGCTGATGCGTTCCCGGACTATGGAAAAGCTGGAGCGCAGCATCGGTGGTATCAAGGAAATGGGCGGTCTGCCCGATGCCCTGTTCGTGGTCGATGTAGACCACGAGCGTATCGCGATTACCGAAGCCAACAAGCTGGGTATTCCCGTGATCGGTATTGTCGATACCAACAGCAACCCCGATGGGGTGGATTACATCATTCCCGGTAATGATGATGCCATCCGCGCTATCAAGCTGTACGTGACCGCTGTGGCTGACGCTTGCCTGCAGGGTAAGATCGAGGCCGGTGAAGCGGTTTCAACGAAGAATGAGTTTGTTGAAGAAGAAGCGGCGTCGGCAGAAGCAGCGGTACCGGTAGAGGCAGCGGTACCGGTAGAGGCAGAAGCAGCGGTACCGGTAGAAGCGGCAGCACCCGTGGCTGCTGAAGTGAAAGCTGAGCCTGAAGTACAGGCCGAGCCGGAAGTTAAAGCCGCACCTGAAGCGCCTGCCGAGTAAGCATCAGGTACAGGGGTGCCAGATTTCCCCCGGCCTTAATGCCGGGGCTTCTATTTTCAGATCCAGATTCCTGGGGTTTCAAAGAGGAGGACTAGCAATGTCCGCAGCATTGATTAAAGAGTTACGAGAGCGCACCGGCCTGGGCTTGCTGGAGTGTAAAAAAGCCCTGGCAGCCGCCGCCGGTGATGTCGAAAAAGCCATTGAAGAAATGCGCAAGTCCAGCGGTATGAAAGCCGCCAAGAAGGCCGGTCGCACCGCCGCTGACGGCGTGGTAGTGGCCCGCGTCGCCGACGATGGTAGTTATGGCGTGATAGTGGAAGTGAACAGTGAAACTGATTTCGTCGCCCGTGATGAGAATTTCCTGAGTTTTGTGAGTAGTGTGGTCGATGCGGCTTTTGCCGGCAAGCAGACTGACGTGGCGGCCCTGATGGCCGGTGAGTTGGAATCATCACGCGAGGCGTTGGTGCAGAAGATCGGTGAGAATATCAGCGTTCGCCGGATTGAGTTGGTGAATGCGGATTCCGGTGTCGTTGGCTGCTACGTGCACGGCAACAGCCGTATCGCGGTGTTGGTCGAGCTCAAGGCCGGCGACCAGGATCTGGCTAAAGATATCGCCATGCATGTGGCGGCAATCAACCCCCAGGTGGTGTCTCCACAGGATATGCCGGCGGAAGTTATCGCCAAGGAAACAGAAATTTATACTGCCCAGGCACAGGAATCTGGCAAGCCGGCGGAAATCATCGAGAAAATGATCGGCGGTCGTATCAAGAAGTTCCTGGCTGAAAACAGCCTGACAGAACAGTCCTTCGTGAAGGATCCCGATGTCACTGTCGGCAAGCTGGCATCGTCTGCCGGTGCTGAAGTGGTGTCTTTTGTCCGTTTCGAAGTGGGTGAGGGCATCGAAGTCGAGAAAGTCGACTTCGCCGAAGAGGTGGCGGCGCAGCTTAACGGCTAGGTTTGCTCATGGCATCCAGTGAAAACGGGGCTTCGGTCCCGTTTTTTTTAGCCAGGACACTACACTAGGGACTTGGCCCAATGTCCTGTAAGATACGCCCAGCTTTGGAGGGAGGGGTTTATGCCACAGATGGCCGGTGACAAGAAGTACAAGCGAATACTGCTAAAGCTTAGTGGCGAGGCGCTTACCGGCACCGAGAGTTATGGTATAGACCCTAAAATCCTGGACTTGATGGCACTGGAGATAGGCCAACTGGTGGGAATTGGTGTGCAGGTCGGCCTGGTAGTGGGCGGTGGCAATTTGTTTCGTGGGGCATCTTTGCAGCAGGCTGGTTTGGACCGGGTTACCGGTGATCATATGGGTATGCTGGCCACCGTGATGAACTCATTGGCCCTGCGCGATGCCCTGGAGCGTTCCAATATTGCCACCCAGATCATGTCCTCCATCCCCATGAGCGGGGTGGTGGACCACTACGACAGGCGCAAGGCCCAGCGCGCGCTTACCAATGGCGATGTGGTGATTTTTGCGGCGGGTACGGGTAATCCGTTCTTTACCACCGACTCAGCGGCATGCCTGCGCGGTATTGAGGTGGGTGCGGAGCTGGTGCTCAAAGCCACCAAGGTCGACGGTGTGTATTCCGCCGACCCGATAAAAGTGCCCGATGCACTCAGGTACGACCGGCTTAGCTACGATGAAGTATTGGACAAAAAGCTGGAGGTCATGGATTTGACCGCCATCTGCCTGTGCCGCGATCACAAGATGCCGGTGCGCGTGTTTGAAATGGAGAAGCAGGGAGCGCTGCTCAACATTGTCAGGGGTGGTGATGACGGCACCCTGATCGAGTAGCTGGGGTTCCTGCAGGAGGAAATGTAAGGTGATAAACGATATAAAGACAGAAGCCCGGCAGCGCATGGAAAACAGCCTCGACGCACTGGCCCACAATTTTAACAAAATCCGCACCGGGCGGGCCCACCCCAGCTTGCTGGAGGGTCTGAAGGTGGATTATTATGGTTCTGCTACCCCGCTCAGTCAGGTGGCGAATATTACCGTGGAGGATGCCCGCACCCTGTCGCTGACAGTCTGGGACAAATCCATGATTCAGGACGTGGAGAAGGCCATTTATAAATCTGACCTGGGGCTGAATCCGGCCTCGGCGGGAGAGGTTATCCGCATTCCCATGCCCATGCTGACCGAGGAAACCCGCAAGGGCTTTACCCGCCAGGCGCGTCACGAGGCGGAGTCGGCCAGAGTGTCTGTGCGCAATGCCCGGCGCGATGCCATGGGCATGCTCAAGGATCTGGTCAAGGAAAAAGAGATCAGTGAAGACGAGGAGCGCCGCGGACACGACGAGGTGCAAAAACTGACGGACGGTTTTGTCGCCAAAATCGACAAGTTACTGGCCGGCAAGGAAGCCGACCTGATGGAAATATAGCGCCTTCCAGTGGCTATCAGCGATAAGTCACCTGAGTCCGGTGATACCGTGGAGCTTGTGATCCCGCGCCATGTGGCCATCATTATGGATGGCAACAATCGCTGGGCGAAGTTGCATGGGGTGCTTGGTGCCGTCGGCCATCGCGCCGGAGTGGAGGCCGTGCGGGGTGTGTTGCGAGCCTGCCGGACTCACGGTGTGGAAGTGCTGACCCTGTTCGCCTTTAGCAGTGAAAACTGGGGCAGGCCCAGGCTGGAAGTGCGCGCTTTGTTGGCCCTTTTGTCCCGCTACCTGCGCAACGAAGTCAGAGAGTTACACAAAGACGGTATTCGCTTGCGTTTTATGGGTGAGCGCCATCGCTTCAGTGCGCGCCTGCAAAAGCTGATGCAACAGTCCGAGCAGTTAACCGCCGGCAACAAAAGCGCCACGGTGGTGATCGCCGTCGACTATGGTGGTCAGTGGGATATCGCCCAGGCCGTCCGAAAACTGGTACCGCAGCTGCGCAACGGCAGCCTGCAAGCGCAGGATATTACACCACAATTGATTGACCACCATATATCGCTTAGCGACCTGCCCCGGCCGGACCTGTGTATCCGCACCGGTGGCGACGCTCGCATCAGCAACTTCATGCTGTGGCAGTTCGCCTACAGTGAACTTTATTTCACCAATACCCTGTGGCCCGATTTTGGGGAGCCGGAATTTGCTCGAGCTCTGGCGGATTACAGTCGCAGGGAGCGCCGCTTCGGACTCCGGGAGGAGGATGGCTCGGTGGTAGAGGAGCGCGTCGATGCTTAGGCAACGGGTCATTACCGCGTTGCTGATGGCCGGCTCCTTCCTGGCGGCTATCGTGTTTTTGCCCTTGACCGGTTTGGCGCTGCTACTTGGTGTCCTGGTCAGCCTGGGCGCCTGGGAATGGAGCCGCCTGGCCGGGTTGAATTCACCGGCAGTCCGTGCGCTCTATGTACTGGTGCTGGTTGCCGTCCTGGGGGCGCTTTATGGTTATTGCCAGCTGGACAATGCCCCGTCGCGGGAGCAGGTGCAACCCTTTCTGGGTGTGACCTGCCTGTGGTGGTCTTTCGCCATGTTGTGGGTCAAGGGCTACCCGGCGAGCGCTGTGCTGTGGAGATCAGTGGCCATGCGCGCTTTGATGGGTCTGCTGATTCTGGCCCCGGCCTGGATGTCTGCAGTGTTTTTACTCAGCTTCCCCCGTGGCGGGTTGTTGCTGGTGGTGATGGTCGTGGTGGTAGCCGCGGCGGATATCGGCGCCTATTTCTCCGGTAAGACGTTTGGCAAGCACAAACTGGCGGTGCTGGTCAGCCCGGCCAAAACCTGGGAGGGGTTCTGGGGGGGGATGGTCTGTTGCGCACTGTTGGCGGTGTTACTGTGGTATTCGTTGCCGGACCAGGCGGCACATATCAGTTTAAGCTCAGTAGTGGCGGTGACCGTCACGACAGCACTGGCCTCGGTGGTCGGTGACCTGACGGTCAGCATGGTCAAGCGCGAAAGTGGCATGAAAGACAGCGGCAGTCTGTTGCCCGGTCACGGAGGTGTGCTGGATCGCCTGGACAGTCTGTGTGGCGCCGCGCCAGTGTTCGCCCTGGGCCTACTGTTGGCGGGCTGGTAATAATGACCGGCGGCCGGCGCATGGTCAGCGTCCTGGGTTCGACCGGTTCCATCGGGGTCAATACCCTGGATGTGATCGCCCGGCACCCCGAGCACTTCGGGGTCTTCGCCCTGGCGGCCAACTCATCGGTGGATGCCATGCTGGCGCAGTGCCTGGCATGTGCGCCCCGCTACGCGGTGATGATGGAAGAGGCGGCGGCGGAGTCGCTGCGCCGGCAACTTCCGGCAACTTCCCCCACCGAGGTATTACAGGGAGAGGCGGGCTTGTCCCACGTGGCGGCGGCGCCGGAAGTGGATGCCGTGATGGCCGCTATTGTCGGGGCGGCGGGCTTGCCCTCTACACTGGCTGCCGCCCGGGCCGGTAAAACCCTGTTGCTGGCCAACAAAGAGTCGCTGGTGATGGGGGGACACCTGTTGATGCAGGCAGTGCGTGAATCCGGTGCGCGGCTGCTGCCTATAGACAGTGAACACAATGCGATATTCCAGTGCATGCCCGTGGATGGGGCGGCCATCCCGTCCCTGAAGGGCGTGAGTAAAGTGCTGTTGACCGCCTCCGGGGGGCCGTTTCGCAACTGGAGTCTTGCGCAGATGCGCGATGCCACTCCCGACCAGGCTTGCGCCCACCCCAACTGGACCATGGGGCGCAAGATTTCTGTGGATTCGGCCAGCCTGATGAACAAGGGGCTGGAGTTTATCGAGGCCTGCTGGATATTTGATCTGGCACCGGACCTGGTGGAGGTCGTGGTGCATCCCCAGAGTATCATTCACTCAATGGTGCAGTACCGCGATGGCTCGGTATTGGCGCAGATGGGTAACCCGGATATGCGTACCCCCATTGCGTATGGGCTGGGCTGGCCGGATCGGCTGGTATCCGGGGTTGCTCCCCTGGACCTGGTGGCCACGGCCCGCCTTGATTTTGAAGCCCCTGATGAGCTACGCTTTCCCTGCCTGCGCCTGGCCCGGGAAGCGGTGGCGGCGGGTGGCACGGCCATGGCGGTGTGCAATGCCGCCAATGAGATCGCTGTGGCGGCGTTCCTGGACCGGCAAATACGTTTTACCGACATCCCGGTGGTGATAGAGAGTACCCTGGAACAGGTGAGCATTGTTGAACCTGCGACCCTGTCCGTGGTCGAAGCTGCAGATGCCGAAGCCAGAGATCTTGCCTCTGGTTTTCTCGCTGACATCCAAAATCGTGCAAGTGCGGTGCATAGAACCTGATGGAACTTGTTTATACCATAGGAATTACCCTCGCCACCCTCGCTATATTGGTGGCGGTACACGAATACGGCCATTTCTGGGTGGCGCGGCGCTGTGGTGTGCAAGTGTTGCGGTTTTCCATCGGCTTTGGCAAATCCCTGTACAGCTGGCGAGACCGGCAGGGCACCCAGTACAGCATTGCGCTGATACCTCTTGGGGGCTATGTCAAAATGCTGGATGAACGGGAGGGAGAAGTGCCCGCCGAGCAGCTCGACAGGGCATTCAACCGCAAGCCGGTGCTGCAGCGTATCGCCGTGGTCAGCGCCGGTCCCCTGGCCAACCTGGCGCTGGCGATAGTCGCCTACTGGTTTTTATTCATGGCCGGCGAGACGGGCTATGTGCCGATTATCAGTGAAGTCGAAGCCGGTTCTGTGGCGGATGTGGCCGGTCTGGAGGCCGGGCAGGAAATCGTCGCGATTGACGGTGGCAAAACGCCGACCTGGCAGGCGCTCAGTTTCCGGCTGCTGGATCGTATTGGCGATACCGGCACTATCCACTTTGCGGTGAAATATCCCGATTCTGATATGATCTACGAATCCGAGGCGGGTGTGCAGCGCTGGTTGTCGGAGCAGGAACAACCGGATCTATTCGGCGGCCTGGGTATTACCATGTATACGCCGGAGGTGCCGCCGGTGGTGAGTGAGGTGGTGGCGGGTAGCCCCGCCGAGGCGATTGGCCTGCAGGCCAAAGATAAAGTGCTGCGGGCCGACGGTGTGACAATGGTCCTGTGGATGGACTGGGTGGAATATGTCCGGGCCCGCCCGCAGCAGCCTATCGAGCTGGAATATCTGCGCGGTGACCAAATCTTGCACGCCGTGATCATACCTGAGCGTATTACCGATGACGGCGGGGAGAGCTTTGGGCGGGTCGGTGTTGCGGTAGCGCTGCCACAGATGCCGCCAGAGATGGTGCGCAGTTTTTCGCGGGGGCCATTGGAGGCTCTGGGTGCCAGCTTTGTCCGCACCTCGGAGCTGACGTTATTTACCCTGAAATCCATCCAGAAGATGGTTATGGGTTTAATATCGCCAAAAAACTTGAGTGGTCCCATCACCATTGCTAAAGTGGCGACCGCTTCCGCCAAATCCGGGTTCGGCTCCTACATCAGTTTCCTGGCGTTGCTCAGTGTGAGCTTGGGAGTACTGAATTTGTTGCCTATTCCCGTGCTGGATGGGGGGCATTTGTTGTTTTATACGGTAGAGCTATTGGCGGGGCGCCCGGTACCTGAGAAAATACAATCGCTGGGCTATCAGTTGGGGTTGTTTATGGTGCTCGGCATAATGATGTTGGCCCTGTATAACGATTTTTCACGCCTTTAACGAGGCGGTGGAAATATAAGTAAACGAAGAAGATGTTCCGTTCCCAGGCAACATCCGGCAGTTGAGTGAATTTTGATTAAACGCATGCCTATATTGTTGGCTCTGGTGCTGTTCCTGATGGCACCTTTGACCTTCGCCCAGACTTTTGTCATCTCCGATATCCGTGTCGAGGGGCTGCAACGTATTTCCGCCGGAAGTGTGTTTGCGGCACTGCCCGTGGCGGTGGGCGATACGATTGACGGGAACTCGGTCAGAACCGCTGCCCGTGCCTTGTTCGCCACCGGCAATTTTGACGATATCCGCATTGGCCGCGACGGCAATGTGCTGGTGGTCATGGTGACGGAGCGGCCCAGCATCAGTGAGATTAATATCGAGGGCAACAAAGCCATCGAAACCGAAGCCCTGCTCGATGGCCTCAAAAGCGCGGGCCTGGCAGTGGGTCAGGTTTTCCGGCGCTCCACCCTGGAAGGTATGCAGTTGGAGTTGCAGCGCCAGTACGTGCAACAGGGTCGCTACGACGCCAATATTGAGACCGAGGTTATACCCGAGCCGCGCAACCGGGTAACCGTCAATATCGACGTGAATGAGGGCACGGTAGCCTCCATCAAGCATATCAACGTGGTGGGTAATGAAGTCTACAGTGAGGAAGACCTCGGGGAACTGTTTGAACTGCACACTACCGGCTGGTTTTCCTTCTTTACCAATGACGACAAGTATTCCCGGGAAAAACTGACCGGTGACCTGGAGACCCTGACTTCCTACTATATGGACAGGGGGTATCTGCAGTTCCGTATTGACTCCACCCAGGTGTCTGTTTCACCCAACAAAAAAGATGTGTATATCACTGCCAACGTCTCCGAGGGTGAGCGGTTCACGGTGAGTTCGGTAGGCCTGTCGGGGGACCTGGTGCTGCCCGAGGAGGATCTGAAACGCTTTCTGCTGGTGACTGAGGGCCAGACCTTTTCGCAGCAGTTAGTGACCTCCACCGAGGAATACCTGACCCGTCGCCTGGGGAATGAGGGCTACAACTTCGCCAAGGTAACCGGTATTCCAGAGGTCAATGCCGAGGACAATACGGTTGCCATGAAGTTTTTCGTGGACCCGGGTAAACGCACCTATGTGAACCGGATCAGCTTCAAGGGCAATATGAAAACCTCCGATGACGTATTGCGCCGAGAGATGCGGCAGATGGAGAGTGCCCCGGCCTCATCGGCGGCCATCGAGCAGTCGCGGGTTCGCCTGGAGCGCCTGGGCTATTTCAGCAGGGCGACGGTGGAAACCCCGGAAGTGGCGGGGCATGATGACCTTATCGATGTTAATTTCGAGGTGGAGGAGCAATCTTCCGGTAGCATTGGCGCCAGCGTTGGCTTCGCCCAGGATGCCGGCGTGATTCTCGGCCTGAACCTGCAACAGGACAACTTCATGGGAACCGGCAAGCGGATTGGCATCGGCCTTAATACATCCCAGTACCAGACAGTCTACAGCTTCAGCTATACCAATCCCTACTTCACCGAGGACGGGGTGAGCCGTGGTTTCAATTTATACTACCGCTCCACCGACCTTGACGAAATCAACATATCGAGCTACAGCACAAATACCCTTGGCGCCTCCCTCAACTTCGGCTACCCGATCAAGGAAACCGAACGATTGGGTTTCAGCTTTGGTGTGTCTAACACGGACATTACCACGGGACGCTACGCCGTGCAGGAAATCCAGTCCAGTCCCCGGTTGGAGAGAGGCGTGGATTACTGGTACCAAAGTACCTTTGAGCCAGCGACCGGCACCTACTCCAGTGTGGAGAAATTATTGCCCCTGGAGGTATTGCCTCCCGATTACCTTATCAAGCCCGACCAGCCCGGTTTCCTGGATGAGAACGGCAATAAATTCCTGAACTGGACTGTTACCAGCAGTTGGTCCCAGTCCACCTTGAACCGCGGTCGCATGGCGACGCGGGGTGCGGCCCAATCGGTGGCTCTGGAAGTCTCTGTGCCAGCGGCGTCCGATCTGGAGTTCTTTAAGCTCACCTACCGCGGAGAGATTTTCTATCCCGTTCCGCTTCTGCCGACCTGGGCCTTGCGCCTGCGCACCGAGCTGGGCTACGGTGATGGTTACGGCGACACCACTGAACTACCGTTTTACGAACACTACTTCGGCGGTGGTTTTGGTTCGGTGCGCGGTTTCCAGAGTAATACCCTGGGGCCGCGCAGTACCCCCGCGAGGCAGTACGTGGCGGATAGCCCGGTCACCGAGATCGATGAGGACGGTAACCCGCTGGAAAAAGGCGGCCCCAATGGCGACCTGTTTGGCTATGTCGCCATTACGGATCCGCGCACGGACGAGAACACGCTGATAGACAACCAGATCGACGACGATGACCCCTTCGGCGGTAACGTGTTGGTGGAAGGTAGCGCCGAATTACTGTTCCCATTTCCGTTTATCAAGGATCGCAGCAAATTGCGCTCGGCGTTCTTTTTGGATATGGGCAACATATTTGATACCAATTGCAGGTCCACCCAGAGAAATTGCTATGATGTGGACTTGGGTGAGTTGCGCTACTCGGTTGGCGTGGGCGTGACCTGGATCACCGGCTTTGGCCCAATGACATTCAGTCTCGCCAAGCCCCTCAATTCTGGCGACTTTGACCAGGAAGAGGTATTCCAGTTTACCCTTGGTCGGGGTTTTTGATTTTATTTTTTTATTTTATTCTATGTGAAACGTTGGAGAAGATTGTGTCTAGATTACTTACAGTTGCTTTTACCGTACTTGTTCTGTCATTGCCTACCCTGGCTGTGGCCCAGGGCAAGATCGCCGTGGTCGATCTGCAGGAGGCTATCCTGCAAACCGACCTCGCCCAGAAACGCCTGACGGATATCAGGAACGAAGCTGATTACAAGGCCGATAAGGCCGAGTTCGATCGGCTGAAGGGTGAGTTTGATGGAATCGTCGAAAAATTCCAGAAAGACGCCGCGGTAATGAGCCAGGAGCAGCAGGTAGCCGCTCGCCAGAAATTGGCCACTAAGCAGGCGGATCTCGAGCATGTAGCCGGCAAGCTGAAAAAGGCGGAGCAGTCGGCCGGCCAGGCACTGTTGCAGGAGATGGCCCCGAAGGTGCAGGAAGTACTGCGTGAAATTATCGCCGCTGAAGGGATTGGTTTATTACTGCAGCGCAACTCGGTGATCCATGCAGAGCCAAGCTACATTGTGACTGGCAAGGTAACGGACAAGCTCAACCAGTTGCCGGCGAAGTAATGCCGCCGTGTATCGCCTGGGGGAACTGGCAGGTCGACTGGATCTGGAGTTCTCCGGTGATGCGCAGCAAGAAATTGCCGGTTTAGCCACGCTGGCGGCAGCGGGCTCTGCGGATCTGGCCCTCATGGTCAGCGTGAAGTACCTGTCACAGCTTACCCAGACCCGGGCAGCCGCGGTTATCCTTGCTCCCGAATTTGTCGATCAGTGCCCGACTGATTGTTTAATCTCGGATACCCCATACCTGGTATTCGCCCGGGCTTCCCAGCTGTTTGATCGCTCGCCACAGCCGCTATCCGGTGTGCACAGTTCTGCGGTCGTTGCGCCCGACGCGCAGGTGCACGCCAGTGCCTCGGTGGGGCCCAATGCGGTGATAGAGGCGGGTGCTGTACTGGCGGCCGGTACGGTGGTTGGCGCCAACGTTTACCTGGGCCACAACAGCCACCTGGGTGTGGGGACCCGGGTTTTCCCCAGTGCAGTGCTTTACCATGACGTCCATGTGGGTGAAAACTGTGTTATCCACAGTCAGGCAGTGCTGGGTGCGGACGGTTTTGGATTCGCCCCGGGGCCGGCTGGCTGGGAGAAAATCTGTCAACTCGGTGGTGTGCGTATAGGCGACAGAGTCGAGATTGGCGCCTGCACCACGGTGGATCGGGGTGCCCTGGAGCACACGGTGATAGAGGACGGCGTCATCATCGACAACCAGGTGCACATTGCCCACAACTGCCGCATCGGCAAAAATACCGCGATCGCGGGTTGCACAGGTCTGGCCGGAAGCACGATTATAGGGGCCAACTGTACGCTGGCTGGAGGCGTGGGTGTCGTCGGCCATGTGGAGATTTGCGACAACGTGCATGTGACAGGGATGACCATGGTGACCGGGTCCATCACGCGACCGGGCTCTTATTCGTCCGGCACCCCGATGGCGAGCACCAGTGACTGGAAACGCAGTGCTGTACGTTTTTCTCAGCTGGAATCCATTCAAAAACGGCTCGCTGCCCTCGAAAGGCAGCCTTAGCAAAAGAACAGAGGACAACCCATCCGATGATGGATATCACCGAAATTCAAACTTACTTGCCGCACCGCTATCCCTTTCTTCTGGTGGACCGGGTGGTCGAACTGAATTCTGGTGAGTCCATCGTGGCTTACAAGAACCTCAGCGTGAACGAATACTACTTTAACGGGCATTTCCCTGAGAATCCGATCTTTCCGGGTGTGTTAATGGTGGAAGCGATGGCTCAAACGGCGGCCATTCTCGGCTTCTACTCCCAGGGCAAAACCGTGGCCGATGGCTCTATGTACTTATTCGCGGGTGCGGACAATCTGCGTTTCAAGCGCCCCTGTGTACCGGGAGACCGGGTAATGCTGCGTGCCTCCATTGTCTCGGAGCGGCGCGGCATCTGGAAATTCGATGTCAGTTCCGATGTGGACGGTGAATTAGCGGCCTCCGCCACTATCCTCTGCGTCGACCGCTAGTCAGCGTGATTCACTGCCAGGCCATTGTCGACGCTACAGCCAGGGTGGCCGATGATGTCACGATCGGCCCGTGGACCATGATTGGCCCGGATGTGGAAATTGGCCCTGGCTGCATCATCGAGCCCCATGTGGTGATCAGGGGCCCGACCCGTATCGGGGCGGGGAACCGCATCTATCAGTTTTCATCCATCGGTGAGGGAACCCCGGATCTCAAGTATCAGAACGAACCCACTCAACTGGTTATCGGCGACAATAATGTTATCCGTGAAAATGTCACCATTCACCGGGGTACGGTGCAGGGTCGCGCCGAGACGACTATTGGCAATAACAACCTGATCATGGCTTACGTACACATCGCTCATGACTGCGTCATCGGCAACCACACCGTCCTGGTTAATAATTGCTCCCTGGCCGGCCATGTCAGGGTGGCTGACTGGGCGATTCTCAGTGGCTTTACCAAGGTTCACCAGTTCTGCCAGTTGGGTACCCACAGTTTCACCGGCATGGGCAGCGCCGTTGGCAAGGACGTACCGGCCTATATCACGGTCAGTGGTTCTCCCGCCCAGGCCAAGACGATTAATCTGGAGGGCCTGCGTCGTCGGGGTTTTTCCTCCGATGCTATCCGTCAGTTGCGGCGGGCCTTCAAGGTACTGTATCGCCAGAACTTGACCCTGGATCTCGCCCTGCAGCGCCTGGAGACCATGTTCCATAAAACGCCTGAGGTGGTGGTGCT
>QNFR01000013.1 GCA_003646405.1 Gammaproteobacteria bacterium | reverse complement strand
GGCACTGAATCATCTTGCTGAGCTGCGGTTGAGAAGCGCAAGCAGACAGCAAAAGAAGGGCGGCAACACCGCAAACACTGCGCATTATTCTCTCCATTCGGGGCGGGCGGTTAAAGAATGCGCAGCCTAACATTATGGTGCACAATACGCACCAGTATCTCTGGATATTACGTCGTACTCTAGCGGGTGGTACCCGGTAAAGCGGGGCAGGCCCTGCGCGTCCTACGGGGGGTAGCCTCCGCATGATTGATCGAAGCCGCCAAAAGAAGCGCGAGCAACACTGTGTGAATCAAGCGTGGCATACAAAATCCCCGAAGATTGATCCATCAGTGCTCGTTCAGTTGTTTAGGAAACAGGCTGTACTCGAGCACCGCGCAACCTTGCTGCAAGTTCCGCCAGTGGTTGATCTGCAACGCCAACTCTATATACCCGGCTGTGGGAAGATTATCCAGGCTGTACTGTCCAGTAAGCATATTTACCAAATCAGTCAGGGCCGGGTTGTGGGCGATAATAAACAGCGCCCCGGGAGTGTCACCCTGACCTGCTATCCACTGGAACAGGTCACCGCAGGAAAATGTGTACAGGTCTTCCTCGGTGCAATGGACCTGATCCCCCAGCACCGGCCAACCCTGGCACAGGCCAGTGAGAGTAAGCTGTGCCCGCCGCGCCGGGCTGACCGCGATACTCATAGGCGCCATACGTTGCGCCAGTGCCACGCCCATACGCGGCGCGTCCCGCACACCCCGTTTGTTCAATCCGCGCTCGCGATCGGAGAGGCCGGTGTGGTCCCAGGAGGATTTGGCGTGGCGTAGCAAGTGTAAGGTTTTCATTGGCCATTCTCTTGAATTGTTATTGTAGTGAAGGTGATGATCATATCTTATTACTTCCCATGGGCATGCCAGGGGAGTGAAATTTACCCGACTTACTTGCGTTTGGTTTTCAACAAAGCTAGAGTCGGAAGCGTTGTTAAGTGGTAACTGTACCAGGTCGATTTACTTACCCATGTGGTTAGTAGTACGGGCGAGTGGCCTCCATGATAATCCTTAGGGAAGTATGGAGTTCCAATGCTAAGACGCGTAACAGTAGCGCCATATTACCGACAGATCGCCCCCCGCGACCTGCCAGGGCTTTCTTTATTTTACGATTTATCCCGCGCCAACTACCCCGGGAATCCTCACAAGCTCTCCAGATTTCATCCCGCAACATGCGTAATGTTAGCCGGGAGACCCATCATTTGAGCGACGTTGAAACATCCCTGTGGCCATTTCTGGTCTACTTCATCGCTGTGCTTGTGTTGGTCGCCACCATGCTGGGGCTGTCATTTGTGCTGGGCCAGCGTCGCGCCAACCAGGCCACCAACATGCCGTTCGAATCCGGGGTGCTGTCGGTGGGCACGCCGCAGGTGCATCTGTCGGTGGATTTTTACCTGGTGGCGATCTTCTTTGTGATCTTTGACCTGGAAACAGTGTTCATCTTCGCCTGGGCCGTGGCATTTTTCGAACTGGGCTGGCAAGGTTTCATCGCCGTGGTGGCATTCATCGCCATCCTCGGCGTGGCTCTGGTCTATGAACTGAGCACCGGCGCCCTGGACTGGGGCATAAAATCCCGGACCGGGAAATCACCCACCGGTAGTCGGCATCCCGAGGAGCAGCACTGATGGAGTGGAACCTGACACGACCAGAAGATGTGCTCGCGACTTCACCCGGGAGCGCCATGGACAGCGTGGAAGAACAGGTTAAGCGCAACGTGTTCTTCGCCAACCTCGAGGACCTGGTCGCCTGGGGTCGCGCGCACTCCCTGTGGCCCTTCAACTTCGGGCTTTCCTGTTGTTATGTGGAGATGGCCACTTCTTTTACCAGCCGGCATGACATCGCACGCTTTGGTTCCGAAGTGATTCGCGCCACCCCCCGCCAGGCCGACCTGATGGTTATTTCCGGCACTGTCTTTCGCAAGATGGCGCCGGTGGTGCAACACCTGTACGACCAACTGCTGGAACCCCGGTGGATTATCTCCATGGGTTCCTGCGCTAACTCCGGTGGCATGTACGACATTTACAGCGTGGTGCAGGGCGTGGACAAATTTATTCCTGTGGATGTCTACGTGCCCGGCTGCCCGCCACGGCCAGAAGCGTTGATGCAGGGCTTGATGATGCTGCAGGAATCTATCAAAAAGGAACGTCGCCCACTGAGTTGGGTAGCGGGAGATCAACAAGTGGTAAAACCCCGGATGCCGTCCCGCCGCGACCAGTTACAGGCAGAGCGCAACCAGGCCACCCAATTGAGAAGCCCCACAGAGGTGTAGGACAACAATAACAACGGTCACGATATAGCAAAAAAGAGGCCTGACCAGCCCGGAGACAAGCATGTTGTGTGCGCAGGTAACAAGTGTCAACGGTACGGTGGACGATTTATTCGTCCGCTTCGGCGCCGACTTGTTCGACCTACAATCCACCGCCGACCACACCCCGACCCTATGGGTGGACCGGGGCAACCTATTGGAGGTGCTGACTCACCTCAAACCGCGCTTCCCCATGCTGCTGGATCTGTTTGGTATCGACGAACGACTGCGGCAGCACAAACCCGCCGCTGCCGCCGATTTCACCGTGGTCTACCACCTGTTCAACCTGGCGGACCGGGAGGAGATCCGGATCAAGGTGGCGGTATCTGACGCCGACTCCAACGTCCCCACGGCGGTTGGCGTATGGGCCAATGCCAACTGGTACGAACGCGAAACCTGGGACATGTTCGGTGTGCAATTCAGCGGCCACCCCAACCTGCGGCGCATCCTGTTACCCCCCACCTGGGAGGGCCACGCCCTGCGCAAGGAACACCCGGCCCGCGCCACAGAAATGGAGCCGTTTAGCCTCAGTGAGGAACAGCAGGAACAGGAACAAGAGGCGCTGTTGTTCAAGCCCGAAGAATGGGGCATGGCGCGTGCCACCGAAGACACCGAGTTCATGTTCCTCAACCTGGGCCCCAATCACCCCTCTGTACACGGCGTGTTCCGTATTGTGTTGCAATTGGACGGCGAAGTGGTGGTCGACGCTGTACCGGACATCGGCTACCACCACCGGGGCGCCGAGAAGATGGGGGAGCGTCAGACCTGGCACTCCTATATCCCCTATACCGATCGCATTGACTACCTGGGCGGGGTAATGAACAACCTGGCCTACGTGATGACGGTGGAGCAGATGGCGGGCATCGTGGTTCCGGACCGGGCCAAGGTCATCCGTATCATGCTGGCGGAACTGTTTCGCATTTCCAGCCATCTGGTGTTCTACGGCACCTTCGCCCAGGATGTGGGGCAGATGTCGCCGGTATTTTACATGTTCGCGGACAGGGAGCGCCTGTTCGGCATCATAGAAGCTATCACCGGTGGCCGTATGCACCCGGCCTGGTTCCGCATCGGCGGCGTGGCGCAGGACCTGCCTCGGGGCTGGGAGCGCATGGTGCGCGAATTCATCGACGCCATGCCGGCGCGACTGGATCACTACCAGATCATGGCCATGGACAACAGCATCCTCAAGCGACGCACCGTGGACATCGGCAGCTATACCACCGCCGAAGCGCTGGAATGGGGCATCACCGGCGCCTCCCTGCGCGCCACCGGCATGGATTTTGATCTGCGTCGGGACCGCCCCTACGGCGGCTACGACCAGTTCGAGTTCGAGGTGCCGCTGGGACACAAGGGCGACTCCTATGACCGGGCCGTGGTGCGGGTGGAAGAAATCCGCCAGAGCCTGCGCATCGTTCGCCAGTGCCTGGACAATATGCCGGAGGGCGCCTACAAGAGCGATCATCATCTGACCACGCCGCCCCCCAAGGAACGCACGCTGCAGGATATCGAGACCCTGATACACCACTTCCTGAATGTGAGCTGGGGCCCGGTCATACCGCCGGGAGAGGGCTCCTTTCCCATCGAGGCCACCAAGGGCATTAACAATTATCACCTGGTAAGCGATGGCGGCACCACATCCTACCGCACACGGATACGCACACCTTCTTTCCCGGCCCTGCAACAACTACCGCTGATCAGCCGCGGTTTCATGATCCCGGACTTGATCGCGATCATCGCCAGTATCGATTTCGTTATGGCGGACGTGGACAGATGAGCGATTTGATCCCGATAGTGAGCGTGGCAGAAGCAGCCTTGAGCGAAGAAAAAGCAGCCTTGAGCGGGTTGAACGCAGTCTTGAGTGAGGCGGAGCTGACCGCCATCGATCGAGAGATCAGCCATGTGCCCTACCGCTCGGCCGCGGCCATCGACGCGCTGAAAATTGTGCAGTCCCATCGCGGCTGGGTCTCTGATGAGAATTTGCGGGCTATCGCCCACCACCTGGAAATGTCCGCCGCAGAGTTGGAGGGCATTGCCACTTTCTACAACCTGATATTTCGCCGCCCGGTGGGGAACAAGGTGATTTTGCTGTGCAACAGCATCTCCTGCTGGATCAAGGGCTGCGACAATCTGCAGAAAAAGGTCAGTGAACAACTGGGCGTCGACCTGGGCCAAACCACCCCCGACAACCGCTATACACTGTTGCCGGTAACCTGCCTGGGCGCCTGTGACAAGGCGCCGGTGATGATGGTGGGCGATGACTTGCATGAGGATGTGACAGAGCAGGCCGTGCAAACCCTGTTTGGCGATCATGGGGGGGGCGGGGAGTGAGCCTGGACCGCCCCTTAACCCGCAACGTCCGCCCGGATCGTTCGCCTACGGACTTGGCCGCCTACGAGGCCAACGGTGGCTACCGGGGTCTGCACGGCGCCATCGGTAAACTGACGCCCTCTGACTGCCTGCAAATCCTCAAGAATTCCAACCTGCGCGGCCGCGGCGGCGCAGGCTTTCCCACCGGCATGAAATGGAGCTTCGTGCCCATGGACAACCCGTCCGGGGGCCACAAGTACCTGATCTGTAACGCCGACGAAATGGAACCCGGCACCTTCAAGGACAGGTTGTTAATGGAGTGCGATCCACACCAGTTGATCGAGGGCATGATCCTGTCCGCCTATACCATACAGGCAGACGTGGCCTATATCTTTATCCGGGCGGAATATATCAAGGCGACACAACTGCTGCGCGAGGCCATCGCCGCCTGTCACGATAAAGGCTACCTGGGGAAAAACATCCTGGGTACGGATTACAGCCTGGAAATGCACGTACATGTCAGCGCCGGACGCTATATCTGCGGTGAGGAAACGGCCCTGATCAGTGCGCTTGAGGGTAAGCGCGCCAACCCCCGGGCCAAGCCGCCCTTCCCACAGGTCAGCGGCCTGTGGGGCCGACCCACGATCGTCAATAATGTGGAAACCCTGTGCAACGTGCACCACATCATTGAACGCGGTGCCGATTGGTTTCAGTCGCTGGGGCTCACCGCGGATGCGGGCACCAAGATGTACGGGGTCAGCGGTCGGGTGAAAAATCCGGGCTGCTGGGAATTGCCCATAGGAACACCCGTGCGGGAAATCCTGGAGGACTACGCCGGGGGCATGGAGGACGGTTACCAGTTGCGCGGTTTTCTGCCCGGCGGCGGCTCCACCGATTTCCTCACCACCGAACACCTGGACCTGGCCATGGATTACGACACCATCGGCAAGGCGGGCAGTCGCATGGGCACCGGCACCATGATCATCCTGGACGACAAAACCTGCCCGGTGGGCTTCGTCAAAAACCTGGTGGAATTTTTCGCCCGCGAATCCTGCGGTTTCTGCACCCCATGCCGCGACGGCCTGCCCTGGTGCGCCCAGGTGCTGGACGATATCGAACAGGGCCGTGGACTACAGGAGGACATGGATACCCTGGCCCGGCAGGTAGAATTTATCGGCGCCATGGGCAACACCCACTGCGCGCTGGCGCCGGGAGCCATGGAGCCACTGGCCAGCGGCATGAAGTATTTCCGCGAGGATTTCCAACGCCATATCGACGGGGCCGGCTGCCCCTGGTGCGACGGAGGGATACACTAGATGCCGGTCATCCAGGTCGACGGACAGGAATACGAGGTCGAGGCAGGCAAAAACCTGCTCGAGGCCTGCCTGTCCCTGGGCCTGGATCTCCCCTATTTCTGCTGGCATCCGGCCATGGGCTCCATCGGCGCCTGCCGCCAATGTGCGGTGGTGCAATACCTCAATGCGGAAGATGAGCGCGGCCGTATCGTGATGGGCTGCATGACGCCGGTGACCGATGGCGCCATCTTCTCCCTGAGCGGTGACAAGGCCCGGGGGTTTCGCCAGGCCATTGTAGAGTCGCTGATGCTGAATCACCCCCACGACTGCCCGGTGTGCGCCGAGGGGGGCGAGTGCCACCTGCAGGATATGACGGTAATGGTGGGCCACCGGGATCGCCACTACCGGGGCCGCAAAAACACGCACCGCAACCAGTACCTGGGCCCGTTGATCAACCATGAGATGAACCGCTGCATTACCTGCTACCGCTGTACCCGTTACTACCGGGATTACGCCGGGGGCACCGACCTGGCAGCCCTGGCCAGTCGCGACCATGTGTACTTTGGCCGCCACAGCGATGGTGTATTGCAGAGCGAGTTTGCGGGGAATCTGCTTGAGGTCTGCCCCACCGGTGTGTTCACCGACAAAAGCCTGGTGCACAACTACACACGCAAATGGGATTTACAATCGGCACCCTCTGTGTGCGTTGGCTGTGCGATGGGTTGCAACACACTGCCCGGGGAGCGCTACGGCAAAATCAAGCGCGTACACAACCGCTTCAACGCCGAGGTAAACGGTTACTTCCTGTGTGATCGCGGGCGCTTTGGCGCCGGCTTCGTCCACGATGAGCGGCGCCTGCAGTATCCTGGCCTGCGCAACAACGACGGGCGCTATGACGCAATCAATCACCACGAAGCACTGCAGTATATGGATCGGGCATGTGCGCCCGGCAAGGTAGCCGGCATCGGTTCACCGCGCGCCTCCGTCGAGGCCAATTTTCTGCTGCGCACGCTGGTAGGTGAAGAGAATTTCGCACCCGGCTTTTCCGACGCCGAGCAGCCATTGGTAGAACTGGTCCTGCGCTTGCAGCAGGATAGCCGTGCACTGGTCCCGGATATCACCACCATCGAGTCAGCGGATGCGGTGCTGATTCTGGGTGAAGACCTGACCAACACAGCGCCGAGAATTGCCCTGGCACTGCGCCAGAGTGTGCGCAATAAAGCCTATGAGATGGCCGCCGAGCTGCGTCTGGAAACCTGGCAGGATGGCGCTATTCGCAACCTGGCTCAGGACCAGCGCAGTCCCCTGTATATCGCAGCGGTAGCGGATACACCCCTGGACGATGTGGCAACGAATCGAATCAGCCTGGCCCCGGATGATATCGCCCGCCTGGGCAATGCCATAGCGGCAAACATTGCAGGGCAGCCCAACGCGGACCTGGAACAACCTTTACAAGAACAGGTAGAAATGATCACCACCGCCCTGGCAGGCGCGCAGCGACCACTGGTGTTATCGGGTACCGGTTGTGGCAGCACAGCAGTGCTGGCTGCTGCGGGGCAAGTCGCAGACGCCCTGTGCGGCAACGGTGTGCCTGCAATGTTGTGTCTTGCGGTCCCCGAGGCAAACAGCCTGGGACAGGCCCTGTTAACCGGCTGCGATGCGCCGGGTCTGGCACAGCTGCAACAACGGGCGGCCAGCGGCGAGTTCGACACCCTGGTGGTTTTGGAGAATGATCTATACCGCCGGGGCAGCAGCGCACAGATCGATCAGTTGCTGGGTGCCTTCCAACAAGTGCTGGTACTGGACGGCCTGGACAACCAGACCACCTCCAGCGCCACACTGGCCCTGCCCGCCGCCAGCTTTGCCGAGAGTAACGGCACCCTAATCAGCCTGGAGGGGCGCGCGCAACACCATTATCCGGTGTTCCAGCCACACGCTGAACGGCGCCCGAGTTGGACCTGGCTGCTGGCATGCATGAAAGAGATGCAGCGCGAGGAAGTGCGCAGCCTACATCACTTCGATGACATTACCCGGGCCTGCGCCGCAACTATTCCCGCCCTGGCCGGCATCACCGCGGCGGCGCCGGACCACCACTTTCGCAATGCCGGCGTCAGGATACCGCGCCAGACCCATCGCTACAGTGGCCGCACCGCCATGCGCGCCGATATTTCTGTACACGAACCCAGGCAACCGGTGGATGAAGAGTCCCCGCTGGCCTTCAGCATGGAGGGCCTTAATCGCGACCAGCCCGGCGCGTTGTTACCCTACGTCTGGGCGCCGGGCTGGAACTCCAACCAGTCGCTGCACAAATTCCAGGCGGAGGTGGGCGGGCCACTCAAAGGCGGCACCGCCGGTGCGCGCCTGCTGCAATCAGGAATTGGCGCCGGGCCCGGGACGTTCACTGCGCCAGCGCCGTTTAAAGCTGAGCCGGGGCGGTGGCAGTTGGTCCCGCGCCAACGTATTTTTGGCAGTGACGAGTTGAGCGCATTGAGCCCGGGTCTGGCGGAATTGGTGCAGCCTGGCTTTATTGAAATTTGCGCCGCCGATGCACAGCTGCTGGGCGTCACTGAGGGCGATGGCCTTGTTGTTACAAAGGGGATTACAAAAGGGGCCACAGAGGGGGTCACGACGGGGGTGGACAACACGCTTGCCACCCTGGAGGCGCGCATCAACGACAGCATGGCTGTCGGTTGCGCCGGTTTCAGCGTTGGCCTGGCTGGCGTGCAAAACCTGAGGCCACTGGCACCGGTCAGCCTGCGCCGGGCCGAAGGCTGGCAACGCCGCTCGCCAGAGCTTATTGGCAGCGACCGGGACGCCGGACCGGGAGGTACCCATGTCTGAATTGGGCACCATCAGCTTCGGCCTGTTTATTATTCTCGCGGCGGTGGGTGGAGCGGCCGTTCTCACCTGGTTCGAGCGGCGCCTGCTGGGGATATGGCAGGATCGCTACGGACCCAACCGCCTGGGCCCTTTTGGTATCCTCCAGGTGGCGGCGGATATGCTGAAACTGCTGACCAAGGACGACTGGGTGCCACCCTTCGCCGATCGAATGGTGTTCATCTTCGCCCCCACCGCCATCGTGGTTGCCATGTTACTGGGCTTCGCCGTGGTGCCCTTTGGCCCGGACCTGTACGTGCTCGATATCAATATAGGCCTGCTGTTTTTCCTGGGCATGACCTCCCTTGCGGTATACAGCGTGTTGCTGGCCGGCCTGGCTTCCAACAACAAGTACGCCCTGCTGGGTGGGTTGCGCAGCGCCGCCCAGATGGTCAGTTACGAGGTATTTATGGGCCTGTCGCTGATGGGCGTGGTGATGCTCACCGGCAGCTTCAGCATGCGCGCCATCGTCGAGGCGCAGCGCGACATGTGGTATTGCATTCCGCAGATCCTCGGGCTGTTCACCTTTATGATCGCCGGCATCGCCGAGAGTCACCGCCTGCCCTTCGACCTGCCCGAGGCGGAGCACGAACTGACTGCCGGCTTTCACACCGAGTACAGCGGCATGAAGTTCGCCATGTTCATGCTGGGCGAATACCTGGGCCTGATCCTGATCTGCTGCATGATCACCACGCTGTTCTTCGGCGGCTGGCTGGGCCCCTGGCTGCCGCCGGTGGTCTGGTTCTGCCTGAAAGTATTCGCGCTGATTTGTTTCTTCGTGCTGCTGCGTGCGGCCATACCACGACCTCGCTACGACCAGTTGATGTCCCTTGGCTGGAAATTCATGCTGCCGCTGACGCTCCTTAACCTGCTACTGACCGGCGCCATCGCGCTGGCACTCAGGGGATAAGGCTATGCTCAAGGCCATGATCAGTCAGCTGCGCACCATCTGGACTATCCTACAGCACACCTTCACCAAAGCGGAGACCGTGCAGTACCCGGAGCAGATGCCCTATCTCGCACCGCGTTACCGGGGTCGCATTGTGCTGACTAAAGACCCGGACGGCGAGGAGCGCTGCGTGGCCTGCAACCTCTGCGCGGTAGCGTGCCCGGTGGACTGTATCGCCCTGCAGCAGGGCGTAAAGGAAGACGGGCGCTGGTACCCGGAGTTCTTCCGCATCAATTTTTCACGCTGCGTTATGTGCGGCATGTGCGAGGAGGCCTGCCCCACCAATGCCATCCAACTGACGCCGGATTTCGAAATGTGCGAATACGATCGCAACAACATGGTGTACGAGAAGGAGCACCTGCAGATCAACGGCACCGGCAAGTACCACGACTACAATTTCTACCGGGTGACAGGCCTGGCCATCACCGGCAAGGACAAGGGCCAGGCGCAAAATGAAGCTGAGCCCATCGACGTGAAGGGTCTGCTGCCATGATGGAGAGCCTGTTCTACATCGCCGCACTGGTGGCGTTGGTCGCCACCGTCGCGGCACTGACCCGGTCCAACGCCGCTCACGCCCTGATCTATCTGATCGTGTCCCTGCTGGCCGTGGCCGTATTGTTCTTCCTGATGGGTGCGCCCTTCGCCGCGGCCCTGGAGATTCTGATCTATGCCGGCGCCATCATGGTGCTGTTCGTGTTCGTTATCATGATGCTGAACCTGGGTGAGACCGGGGATATCAGGGAGCGGCAGTGGTTGCGTCCGCGCAACTGGATTGTGCCGGGCGTCATGGCGGCGTTGCTGTTACTGGAGCTGCTGCTGGCCCTGCGCCACGCACCGACCCTCACCAGCGGGGTAGCGGTGGCCCCCAAGGACGTCGGGCTGGCCCTGTTCGGGCCCTATGTACTGGCGGTGGAGATCGCTTCCATGCTGTTGCTGGCGGGACTGGTCGGCGCCTATCACCTGGGACGTCGCTTTATCGTGCGGCGCGAGGGGAGGTCAAACTAATGGGCGGCCTGCAGATACCGTTGGAGCACGTGCTGCTGCTGGCGGCCACCTTGTTCAGCTGTGGCCTGATGGGGCTTATGTTGCGGCGCAATATCATCTTTATGCTGATGTCCCTGGAAGTGATGCTCAACGCCGCGGCCCTGGCCTTTGTAGCAGCGGGCGCCAGATGGCAACAGGCTGACGGCCAGATTATTTTCCTGCTGATCCTGTCGGTGGCCGCAGCGGAGGTGGCGGTTGGGCTCGGTCTGGTGCTGCAGATACAGCGTCGCTTCAAGACTCTGGACATGGACCAGGTCAACAGGTTGCGAGGGTGATATGACGACGCTCTGGTTGATTCCATTGTTCCCCCTGCTCAGCGCCACGCTGTTGGTATTGAGTGCGGGACGCATGCCGCGGCAACTGGCAGCGTTGTTGGGCGCCGGCTCAGTGGGACTGTCCGCCATCTGCGTGGCCCTGGTGGCGCGCACCTACCTGGCCGATGGACAGGTGCAGGAACTGACCCTGTGGACCTGGATGGCGGTGGACAATTTCACCCCCCGTATCGCCTTCTACATAGACGGGTTGACCGTGGTAATGATGTCGGTGATTACCGGTGTCGGCTTTTTGATTCACCTGTACTCCATAGAGTTCTTGTGGGACGACGAGTCCTTCTGCCGCTATTTCGCCTACATGAACCTGTTCGTTGCCGCCATGTTGTTACTGGTGATGGCGGACAACCTGCTGTTGCTCTATCTGGGATGGGAGGGTGTGGGCGCCTGCTCCTATCTGCTGGTAGGCTTCTGGTACCGGGATCCGGACAACGGCGCGGCCGCGCGCAAGGCCTTCGTGGTTACCCGGGTGGGCGATACCGCCATGTTCCTGGGCCTGCTCTTGCTGTATACCGAGTTGGGCACCCTGGACATCCAGCCCCTGATGGCCGCCGCCAACAGCCAGTGGCAAGTGGGTGACACCCTGCCAATACTGGCCACCGCGCTGTTGCTCGGTGGAGCGGTGGGTAAGTCCGCCCAGTTGCCACTACACACCTGGCTGCCCGACGCCATGGCCGGCCCCACGCCGGTCAGTGCACTGATCCACGCCGCCACCATGGTCACCGCCGGTGTCTACCTGATCGCCCGCAACTACGAACTGTTCCTGCTGGCGCCGCCCACGCTGGCAGCGGTCGCCTGGATAGGCCTGGCGACCCTGTTGCTGGCGGGCTTTACCGCCCTGGCCCAACATGACATCAAGCGTATCCTGGCCTACTCCACCATCAGCCAGATCGGTTATATGTTTTTGGCCCTGGGTGTCGGTGCCTTCGCCTCCGGCATCTTCCACCTGATGACACACGCCTTCTTCAAGGCACTGCTGTTCCTGGCCGCCGGCGCCGTGATCCACTGCCTGCACCACGAGCACAACATCTTCCGCATGGGTGGCTTGCGCCGCCGCCTGCCAGTGGTGTTCTGGAGCTTCCTGATCGGCTCGGCGGCACTGGCCGCCCTGCCCTTTACCTCTGGTTTCTACAGTAAGGACGCCATTCTGCTGTCGGCCTGGACGCTACCGGGTATCGGTCCCTGGCTGTGGGCCGGCGGTTTACTGGGTGCACTATTGACCGGCATCTACAGCTTCCGGCTGGTGTTTATCGTGTTCTTTGGTGAGGCGCACACCGAGCCCGACCAGCAGCCGGGCTGGCGCATGTCCGGTGCGCTGATCGTGTTGTGTGTGCTGTCGCTGGTGGGCGGCTGGTTCGCCCTGCCCCTGGCGGGCGTATTGCCGGATAAAGACCACGCCCATGTCAGTCACGCCGTGGAGTTCATCAGTATCGGGACACCACTGCTGGGACTACTCATCGCCTACCTGCTGTTCCTGGGTCGCCAGGTATCCATCGCCTCGCTGGCGGAATCGCCCTGGGGTAAGGCACTGCAGGACTTCTGGTACAGCGGCTGGCGCATAGACAAGCTGTACGACGCGCTGCTGGTGCAACCCTTCAAATGCCTGGCTCACTGGTGGCGCAACGAGCCGGTGGACCTGTTCTACAACGCACTGGTGGCGCTCAGCCGCTGGGCTCACGGCCGACTCATCACCCTGCAAACCGGTGAGCTGCGCTGGTACGCCACCAGCCTGGTATTTGGGCTGGTGCTACTGCTGGCTATCATGCTGAGGAACGCCTCATGAGTATGGTCGTTCTGATCGGGCTGCTGCTGGTCGGTGGTATCGCAGCCTGGCAGTTGGAGCGTATCGATGCCAACCTGCCGCGGTGGGTGGCGCTGGCTACAGTCACACTGGCACTACTTTACCTGGTGAGTGTTATCGCAGAAATACCGGCCGAGAGTTTTAAACTGACCCCGGACCCCGGTGATGGCGACAGTTGGCTGCTGCATTTGAAGTTGGCGTGGATACCCCGCTTTGGCATCTCCCTCGAACTGGCCATGGACGGGCTCAGCCTGCTGCTGGTGATACTGACCCTGCTGCTGGGCCTGATCGCCATCGCCTCCTCCTGGTCGGAAATAGATTTCAAACCGGGTCTGTTCCAGGCCAATTTGCTGTGGACCCTGGCCGGGGTCTGTGGTGTATTTCTGGCCATGGACCTGTTCCTGTTCTTCACATTCTGGGAAGTGATGCTGATCCCCATGTATTTGTTGATCGCCATCTGGGGACACGAGAACAGGAGCTATGCGGCGATGAAGTTCTTCATCTTCACCCAGGTGTCCGGGTTGTTGATGCTGTTGTCTATCGTAATACTGGCGTGGCAGGGCGTCGCCACGGGCGGCGAACTCAGTTTCAGTTACTTCGACCTGCTCGGCCTGCATCTGGACGGGCGCCTGGCCTGGATAGCTATGCTGGGCTTTTTCCTCGCCTTCACCGTGAAGCTACCCGGTTTCCCCTTCCATACCTGGCTGCCTGATGCCCACACTCAGGCGCCCACCGCAGGCAGCGTGCTGCTGGCGGGCATACTGCTCAAAACTGGCGCCTATGGCCTGCTGCGCTTTTGTATTCCCCTGTTTCCAGAGATCTCCATGCAATTCGCCCCCGTCGCCATGGGCCTGGGTGTGGCGGGAGTCATCTACGGCGCGGTGCTGGCCTTCGCCCAGAGTGACTTCAAGCGCCTGGTGGCTTACAGCAGTGTCAGCCATATGGGCTTTGTGCTACTGGGGCTGTATGCCTGGAATAACCTGGCCCTGCAAGGCGCCATCATGCAAATGGTGGCTCACGGCGTGAGCACCGCCGCCCTGTTTATGATGGCTGGCGCCCTGCAGCAGCGTCTGCATACACGCGACATGACCCGCATGGGAGGCTTGTGGCAGCAGGCGCCGCGCATGGGTGCCTGCGCCATGTTCTTCGCGGTGGCTTCCCTGGGCCTGCCGGGTCTTGGCAACTTCGTCGCGGAGTTTCTGGTATTGGCCGGACTGTTCGCGGTGCATCCGGGGTTCACCGCTGTCGCCGCACTGGGCCTGATTACCGCGGCGATATACGCCCTGTGGATGATGCAACAGACGTTTCAGGGGGCCCCCGACGAGCAGCGTCAGATGGATGATTTCCACGGGCGGGAGATGCTGGCGATGGTTGCCATGATACTTGCGCTGCTGTGGCTGGGACTCTACCCGCAACCGGTGCTGGATCTGGCGCAACCAGTATTGGACGGATTGCATGGCGTCGTGACACCGGGTGAGCACCTCGCCCAGACAATGACCGCGGGGACCGGCCAATGACTGTCGCTGATTTTCAGGCGCTGTCACCCCTGCTGGTGCTGGCCGGCGGCGCCACCGTGTTGATGCTGCAGATCGCCTTCGTGCGCAGTGTCAGCCTCACGGCAGCGCTCACCGTGCTCACTATGGCACTGGCGGCCCTGTCCTGCGTTCACGCCGCGCAGATCGCGCCCCTGCAGGTTACGCCATTGCTGCAGGCAGACTCGTTCGCGCTGCTGTTCTGTGTACTGTTTTGTATCGGCGGAGCAGCCACGGCCCTGTTATCCCAGGACTATATCCGTCACCACGGAGATGAACCGGAAGAATACTTTTTACTGCTGATGCTCAGCACCCTGGGCGCTTGCGTGCTGGCCTATGCCGTCCACGTGGCTTCCCTGCTGCTGGGGCTGGAATTATTATCGGTATCCCTGTACGCCCTGATCGCCTACCCCAATAAGTCGATACTGCCACTGGAAGCCGCCGCCAAGTACCTGGTTCTGTCGGGCGCCGCCTCCGCCACCGCCCTATTTGGCTTCGCCCTGCTCTACGCCGCGACCGGCACCCTGGAATTTACCGCGCTGGGGCAGCAACTGGATAACACACAAATGGGCCAATCCGTCCTGCTGGTGGGGGCGGCGATGGTCTTCACCGGACTGGGTTTCAAATTATCACTGGTGCCGTTCCATCTTTGGACACCGGACGTGTACGACGGCGCCCCCGCCCCCATTACCGGCTTTTTAGCCTCGGTGGCAAAAGCGGCGGTATTCGTCGCCCTGCTGCGCCTGTTCCTGGATGCCGACCTGTTCCGCTATCGTATCCTGGTGGAAATCACCGGGTTTCTCGCCATACTCAGTATGCTGGCGGGCAATTTACTCGCCCTGTTGCAAACCAATATCAAACGTATGCTGGCCTACTCCTCCATCGCCCATATCGGCTACCTCATGATCATATTCATGGCCTGTATCACCAGCGACAACCGCAACCTGGCAAGCGAAGCTGCCGCCTATTACCTGGTCGCCTATACCGCGACCACTATCGCCGCATTTGGCTTGCTGACCCTGATCTGCGCACACCAGGTCGAACGGGAAAACGTGGAGTTGCACCACATCAGCGGCCTGTTCTGGCGGCAACCGCTACTGGGAGGGCTCATGCTGGTGGCGATGCTGTCCCTGGCAGGGATCCCGCTTACCGCGGGTTTTGTCGCCAAGTTCTACATTTTCAACGCGGCGGTCAGTGGTCATAACTGGGTACTGCTGGCAACCCTGATCCTGGGTAGCGGCATTGGTATATACTATTACCTGCGCGTGGTGTACTACATGACGCGCCGACTGGAACAACACCATGTGCAACCCACTGTGGTGGTCAGCTGGCACGCAAAGGCTCTGTCGTGTATCCTGATTGCCGGTATTTTGTTACTGGGGACGATGCCACAGTCCCTTATGGCGTATTTAAGGTCTATACTGTAAAAAAAACCTGGATGAACCGGGCCAAGGGGGTCGTTATGCTTCAATCAGTAAACCTGCGGGATTATATGTTGTCCAATCCCGTAAAGGTCAGGGCGGAAGACAATATTCTGGATGCCATGCGGGCCATTATCGACAACAAGATCTCCGGGGTCTGTGTGGTCGATGGCGAAGCCAACCTGGTGGGTGTCCTGTCGGAACTGGATTGCCTGCGCGCAGTCCTGGGCGCTACCTATAACAACAGCAGCATCGGCAGCGTCGGTGAGCATATGACCACAGAAAATCTGGTGGTGGCCCATCCCGATGAAGACATTGTGGATCTAGCCCAGGATATGCTGCTGAAAAATATACGCCGCCGCCCGGTGGTGCAAGATGGCAAACTGATCGGGCAGATTACCTGTCGGCAGTTGTTAAGCGCCGTCCAAAAGTTCCGCAGCTGAACCGCCTCGCTGTCCTCGCCGGACCCGGGGCGAGCCCTTGGGGCTGGTGAATTACAATAGCGGTTTTATTGCATTGCAGACAGGCCCGGCCAGGCTCGCACCCAGGATTCAAACTCTCGCGCCGCAAGGGGCTTGCTGAAATAGTAGCCCTGTATGCTGTCACAGCCCAGTTCCCGTAACCTCAGCATGGTGGCCCGGTCTTCCACACCCTCGGCCACCACGGTCAAACCAAACTGCTGTGCGATACGAATCATAATTTTTACCAGCTCCAGGTCCTGTGGGTCCACCATCATGGCGCTGACGAAAGTCCTGTCAATTTTCAACTCCGCGGCGGGAATGTGTTTGAAATATGACAACGAAGAATAACCGGTGCCGAAATCATCGATAGACAGATTAATACCCATGTTCTTCAGTGCGAGCAAATTATCGAAGCCCGATTCCTTGTCCTCTATGAAAGCGCCTTCGGTAATTTCCACCGTTACTTTAGCCGGGTCCACGCCCCAAATGGCAATGGCATCACGCAGCATTGTCGGCAGGTCGGGACTAGCCACCAGACCCGCCTGGATATTCAGGGCCAGCCCCACATCCAGTGAATGCCGCCAGCTTTTCAGTTGCCGCATGGACTGGTGCACCACCCACTTGGTCAGTTCAAAGGCGCGCCCGGCCGCATCAGCCAATTGCACCACCATTTCCGGCGGAACAGGTTCACCTCCGGGTGGCGTCCAGCGCAGTAGCGCCTCGGCACTGTCAACCCGCCCGGTGGTGAGATTGACCTTGGGCTGAAAATACAACTCGAAGTCGTTGTCGCGCAGGGCTTTAGCGAAGCGCTGCTCCAACTGATAATCGGTTTTGCTGTTGCCGCCCTCCCTCAGCAGGTCTTCTATGTGGTGGCTGCCACCCATCTTGACATGTGCCAGGGATGATTCAGCCAGCGCCAGCATGGCCATGGGGTCGCGGCCACCGTTGAGATTGATCGAGATGCCGACCTTCAGTTCCACACTGACCATGCCGGCATCAACAAAGAGTTCGCCCTCCAGCAAGCGGGTAACCTTGTTCAGGGCCAGGGCGATAAAAGCCGGATTGGTGAGACCGGGCAGGATAAAAGCGAAGCGATGGCTGCCAACCCGAAACACCGTGTCGGGTAGCTTGCTGACGCCCAACAGTTCCCGATAGGCCGCGGCCAACATGAGGTCTCCGGTGCGGTAACCGTGATAGTGGTTGATTCTGGCAAGGTTGGTGAGATCGATGAGCAGCATGCCCAGGTGGGTGGCGTGCTGCTGCGCGTGGGCCACAGCGCCGCCCAGGGCGGCGATGAAGGCCGCACGCTGGACTTCAGGCACCTCAGCCAAGTTAGTGTACTGTGGCGGACAAAGTGTACATTCAGAGCTGGATCGCGGTCATATCGATACCGTAGGCGTCCGGCTCCAGGCTGCTGATAATGTCCAGGGGCTCGCCCGCCGCCGTCGTTGCCTGACTGCGTAAATCGATAGTCCTGATTTCAGTCAGGGCCTGCTTATTCGCATCCAGCAATACCATTACCTGGGGCCGCAACCTCCGCGTGCGGTACTCCGAGACCACCACTGCGACCTCTCCCGAAGACAACTCCACCAGGGTGCCCGCCGGGTAAATGCCCACCGCCTGGATGAACTCCTCCACCAACTCCCCCTGGAAGTCGATATCCTTCCACTCATACAACATTTTAATCGCCGTCGACGGTGGTATCGCCCTGGCGTAGCTGCGATGGCTGGTGATCGCATCATAACAATCCACTATCGCGGCTATCCGTGCAAAAACGGGGATGTCATCCCCCCGGATCCCCTCGGGGTAGCCGGAGCCGTCATGGCGCTCGTGGTGGTAAGTGATCATATCGATAACATCCTGATTCATCAGGCCGCTACCGTCCATCATCTCCACGCCCAGCCTCACATGATCGCGCACTTGCTGAAACTCTTCGTCTGTCAACGGTCGTTCCGTATTAAGCAGCTCCGTCTCAACGCCCAGTTTACCCACATCAAATAACAAACCGCCAATGGCCAGGGAGCGCAAATCCGACCTGGGCAAGCCCAGCTGACGGCCCAGGGCCACCGCCCATATAGATGCCCCGAGAGAGTGCTGGTAGGTATATTTGTCTTCCTGCTTCATCCGTGCCAGCCAGATACAGGCGTCGGGATTGCGCGCGATACTATCGATCATGGGCTCAACGGACTTCTTGACCCTCACCATATCCAGCAAACCACCCTCTGCCAGCCTGCCGAAGATATCATCAATACCCTCCGACAAAGCCTGCACCGCCACCTGGGCCTTGGGGTACTCTTCACCCCAGCTTGAACCATCCTTGTATTTCTTCAGTGATCGGTCATTGAACAACTGTTGGATCGACTTGCGCGGTCGGTTGCGCACTTTGCGTCGGATGATGGCGGGGTCCTGGACACTCTTGTAGCTGTCGATATAAACGTACTGGCAATACTCCTGCAGGCGCTGGACATCTTGTTCCGACTCCAGCCGAAAACCCTGCAGTGAAAACGGCGTCTCCAACCACGGTCGATCCAGGCTGGAAACATACATACCGGTTTCCAGGTCGGAGGAAAATATTTTGACTATCTCAAGCATTTAACGTCATGTCCAACTAGCTACAACGGTCGCAACAGCATAGCCTGTTTCGCTGAAAAAATCCCTCCCGCAACTGTGAACCAGTTCGCAACGTAGCGTACCTCGCCGGTACTGTGCATGTATTTTCAGGAGAACTTCACGCAGCAAACGAATCGATACGCTGCGAAAACAGCATCGCTTCAGGTGCAAGGTCGCGCTCCACAATGACTACGGGGCTGATGCGGATTCGAAATCCAGTCTGTGTCGCGCCGCAGACATGTCGGGCAATGATCGTCGTTCAATCCTCGTATGTGGGGGCAGACAGAGAATCGCTAATGAGGGATAATCCCCCGACATCCGAGCAATCATTGAATCCCGGGAGGATTATCGTGAGCATCAACGAACAGCAGTTGGAAAAGATGAGGACAGCCGCGGGATTTATCGCAGCACTGGACCAGAGCGGCGGCAGCACACCGAAGGCATTGGGGGTTTATGGTATCGGTGAGGATGCCTGGTCCAGCGACGAAGAAATGTTCAGTATCGTGCACCAGATGCGCAGCAGAATAATTACCAGCCCGGCATTCAGCGGTCAACGCATACTCGGCGCGATTTTATTTGAAAACACGATGGACCGCACGATCGAAGGGCAGGCCACGGCGAGCTACCTGTGGGATGTCAAGAACGTCGTGCCGTTTCTGAAGGTCGATAAAGGCCTCGCCGACGAGCGCGATGGAGTGCAGGTCATGAAACCGATGCCCGAACTCGATGCCTTGCTGGCCAAGGCGAAATCAAAGAATATTTTTGGCACCAAAATGCGCTCGGTCATCAAGCAGGTGAGTGCGGATGGTGTGGACGCAGTAGTGCGGCAGCAGTTCGAGGTCGCCCGGCAAATCGTCGCCGCAGGCCTGGTGCCGATCATAGAACCCGAGATCGATATACACTGCCCGGACAAGGCTGAGGCCGAAGACCTGTTGCGCACAGCGTTGCTCGATGAACTCAATGCCCTCGCGGCCGATCAGCTGGTGATGTTGAAACTCACCCTGCCCGAGGCGGACAATCATTACGTGGATTGTATCGCACACCCGAATATAGTGCGGGTCGTGGCACTGTCGGGTGGCTATTCGCGCGAAGAAGCCAACGCCAGGCTGGCAAGGAACAACGGCATGGTCGCCAGTTTCTCGCGCGCCTTGTCCGAGGGCCTGAACGCACAGCAGTCAGGCGAGGAGTTCGACGCGATGCTGGACGCCTCGATCGAGAGTATTTGCCAGGCGTCATCGACCTGATATGACGCAGAGAGGTTGCGGTCGTCATGAAAAATTCGAAAACGCAAATCGCGCCGCTCACCGAACGACATGCATGGCAGGCCCTGGCAATACATTTTGAGAGGGTCCGCCAGCTGCAACTGCGCACGCTGTTTGCGGATGACCCGCAGCGCGGCGAGCGCATGACAGCCGAAGCGGCTGGTTTCTACCTGGATTACTCCAAGAACCTGATTACGGATGAAACGCTCAAGCTCTTGCTGCAACTGGCTGAGGAATCCGGTTTGCGTGCTCGCATCGACGCCATGTTCGGTGGCGAGAAGATCAACATCACCGAAGACCGGGCCGTTTTGCACGTGGCGTTGCGTGCCCCCAAAGAGGCTTCCATTGTCGTGGATGGCGAGAACGTGGTTCCCCGGGTCCACACCGTACTCGACAAGATGGCGGATTTCTGTGACCGTGTGCGCAGTGGGCAGTGGCGGGGGCACACCGGAAAACGTATTCTAAATGTCGTTAACATCGGCATAGGCGGCTCTGACCTGGGTCCGGTGATGGCCTATGAGGCACTGAAGTACTACAGCGACAGGGCCATGACGTTTCGCTTCGTATCCAACGTCGACGGCACCGACTTCGCCGAGGCGGTCCGCGATCTCGACCCGGCTCGGACCCTGTTCATCGCTTCATCAAAAACATTCACGACACTGGAGACGATGACCAACGCCCACTCGGCCCGCGACTGGGTGCTCGCCGGTTTCGATGGTGACGTCAAGTCGGTCGCCAGGCACTTCGTCGCGGTATCGACGAATGCGGAGGCAGTGGCGAAGTTCGGTATTGATACCGCCAACATGTTTGGCTTCTGGGACTGGGTTGGCGGGCGCTATTCCATGGATTCGGCGATCGGACTGTCGACGATGCTGGCCATCGGACCGGCAAACTTTCGCGCCATGTTGACTGGCTTTAACCGGATGGACGAACATTTCCGCAGTGCCCCCTTTGCGCGCAACCTGCCGGTGCTGATGGGTTTGCTGGCGCTCTGGCACAACAACTTCTTTGGCGCCCAGACAGTGGCGGTACTGCCATACGAGCAATACCTCAAGCGCTTCCCCGCCTATTTACAGCAGCTGACCATGGAGAGTAACGGCAAGCACGTGAGCCTCGATGGCAACAGAGTCCCCTGCGATACCAGCCCGATCTATTTCGGCGAGCCGGGGACCAATGGCCAGCACTCGTTCTACCAATTGATCCATCAGGGCACGAGAATTATTCCCTGTGATTTCATCGCATTCAGCAAATCGCTGAACCCCCTTGGCGAGCACCATGATATCCTGCTGGCAAACATGTTCGCTCAGGGCGAGGCGCTCGCCGTTGGCAAGACTCGCGAGGAGGTTGAGGCCCAGGGCACACCGGATTGGCTGGTGCCCCACCGCGTCTTCGAGGGCAATCGCCCATCGAACACGCTTCTTGCCGATAGCCTCACCCCGGAAACCTTCGGTAGCCTCGTGGCCCTTTATGAGCACAACGTCTTTACGCAAGGCGCCATCTGGAACATAGGTTCCTTCGACCAGTGGGGAGTCGAGTTGGGCAAGCAGCTGGCGCAAGCCATCATCGGGGAACTTGCAAGCGAGGAAGAACCTGCGCTCGCTCACGATAGTTCGACCAACAACCTGATTCGGCGCTACCGAAAGCTGAAGAAGGGGAGTCTGTGAGAGGCGCAGAGGATAGCGCCTGCCTGGCCTGAATGCCCACCACTTAAGACAAAAGTGTGTACACCCCGCTGCTTGCACGCCTGGACATCGCTAGCCGGCCTTATCCAGCTCTTCCCTCATCTGTTTGATCGCACTATTGTAAACATTCGGGTCTTCGTTGTTTTTGGCGTTGAATATGGCGGAGCCGGCCACAAAGGTGTCCGCACCCGCCTCGGCGATTTCGCGAATGTTACTCACCTTGACGCCACCATCGATCTCCAACCGGATGTCACGCCCGGAATCATCGATAATCTTGCGTGCTTCGCGCAGCTTATCGAGCGTGGTGGGAATGAAACTCTGCCCACCGAAACCCGGGTTTACTGACATCAGCAACACCATATCCACCTTGTCGATGACGTATTGCAAATAAGTCAGCGGTGTGGCCGGATTAAATACCAGGCCGGATTTACAGCCTGCACCACGAATTACTTGCAGGGAACGGTCGATGTGCTCACTGGCTTCTGGATGAAAGGTGATGTAGCTGGCACCGGCCCTGGCAAAATCAGGGATAATACTGTCCACGGGTTTTACCATCAGATGAACATCGATTGGTGCGCTCACGCCGTGCTTGCGCAGCGCCTCGCACACCAGTGGCCCAATGGTCAGATTGGGCACATAGTGGTTGTCCATCACGTCAAAGTGCACCATATCCGCACCGGATGCGAGTACGTTATCCACTTCCTCACCCAGACGGGCAAAATCCGCAGAGAGAATGGACGGTGCAATTTTAAAATCTGGCATATATCTGGCCTCCTGGTAAACGAAACAAAGGTGTTTCGCGTGATATTACTGTATGCAACTTTTTTGCCGGACGGTGGCGTTACGTCACATATCAGGGCATTACACTAGCGCACCTCGTCACTCATAATCCAACATTTAGCGAGTCGCCAAAGGGAGGCGCACTAGCGACCACAGTGATCGCGTACAAACGTTGCACTGGCTGCGGCCATGAGTGTGCTGAATCCCGCGCGCACCGCCTCGATCGTGTCCGGAAATGGCTCCCCGGTAGTTTCATCCATAAACACTTTTTTAACTTCCAGGGGCACCACCAGGGTCCGGGGCAAATCCTGCCTGGCCACAGTGGCCTGGTAACCACGCCCATAAAAAACTGCGTTCCATCCCAGGGTAGACTGGATTGCGGGTAACGGCAGGCGCGGAAGTTCGCGCTCGAAAACATCCAGTACGCTGCGCCAACGTTCCTCATCAACCTGCTCGGTACCGATATTAAATACAGGTGGCGCTGCGTGTTCGCGAATGCGGTAGTTATAGCTGTGTGTGTCCAGGATCATGCAGCCGCCGCAACGCTGCTCAATCCTGGCGGCCAGGGCACGCATAACACGATAGAATCGGGCGTGCTTCTCCAGCGAGGCTGCGCGCTGTTCATCAGTCAATTTATCGCGCCAGACTTCCACTCCCCAGGCGGTATCATAGACGGCGCTATCAGGCCCGCGGTTCAGGTCGTATTCGTACCGCGAGTCGCGGCACACCAGAGTGATGGGGAAGTCGGCCACAAAGCGATCGGTGAATGGGTCTTCCTCCAGCAGGCGCGCGCCGTCGTCCAGCAGGCAGTTGGTCAGTAAGTCCTCGCGCAGGCGGTGCCCGGCGTGAATCGCAGTGCCTACATAGGGACAGTACTCGTCTATCTTCAGTTCGAAGGCGCCGTCGTCGAGGCTGGCGCAAAAGGGCTCACCGGACGCTATCGCCTGCAGCATTTCGTGTTCAGCCAATTTCCGCATAGTGCTGTGATCTCCCGGGTTCTGTCGAAGGCTCAATCAAGTTCATAACGATAACACCGGCCTTGGAGTGATGCATGAAAATTCTGTCCCGACTCAGATTCGGACGGCTTCCTTCAGTCTCCCGTACGCTCCCAGCCATACCGGGCCGCGTCGAGATGAATAGCAACAGGCTCTGTTACGCCGGCCTGACCCCGTATCCACGGTACGATATCATCGAGCAGGTGGGCACTGCCATAAAGCAGCGGTACAGTGACGAGAATTGAGTCTCCCGCGTTGTTCAGCAGTACCACATGCTCCGGGCGTTGTGGTGTCGCCCGAATAGACAATTCACGCCACTGCACCGACACACCGTGGCGTCGCTGCCAGGCGATCTCATCAGCCAGGGTCATCATCTCCTGTAATAACTGTTTACAGGTGCCGCGGGAGCGGGCCAGGTGTGCCGTACGGTTAAACAACACCTGTATGCCCTCGTGTGAACAGACCTGGCCCGTCTCTGTAAACGTCCATACTGGCTTGACCTGCGAGGTCGACACCGGTATCGGTTGCCGGGAAACTGTTGCGGCGGTCAGTTCCTTACAGTCAACGCGCCGGCAAAAATCAAGTAATACCCGTTGTTCAAAAGCAACTTGCTGATCTTCCCGGGGGTGGCTCAAAATGACCGCCCTGCCCCCAACCATAACCGTTATGGACTCCACACCATTGTGCTGCAACGCGACGGGCAATCCCAGTTCGATATCCTCCACTAACAGCACCAGCTGGCCGGCATACTGGTCTACCGCGCTTGACCAGCCTCGCAATTTCACACCGCTTTCCTGCTCCCGGGCCTGTTTGCGGGCCAGGTCCGCTTCGGCCATATAGACCTCTGCCAGTTCACGCAATGCGGTGCCGGCAAAGTCCGCTTGCAGTTGGGGGGCAGATGCCCGCAGGGAGTTTATCGTGCGCTGGTAGCGGGAAATGACGTTGTTGGGGCTTTCTGCCAGGGCTTCGGGTTCTATCGACTGCGCACTGACTGTTATGCCAAAAAACGCTGCTAATGCGCAGACTACAACGGTTGCGGCAGTCACCACACCGCGCCCGTGACGGACGAATATTCCACACCCGGTGATTCTTCAGGCATGCGCACCTGCCAGCCCAAGGCTGGTTGGGCGATGTTTAGCATGCCGGCCGCCCGGGTAAAACCGCCACTTTCAGCCACAGTGAGGAAACTGTTTAGCTGACGCAAGCTAAAGAGGTGATACATATTAAGGTATTCAATATATGTATGGGTACTATAGAAAGTATCTAATAGTTGTTGGTATTGCAAGCTGTTAGCATTGTTGTTTCATGGCACGAGGCGTGCTGCTGTAGAAGCTTGCGCCCTGGGGCCTGTTACTCAACTTTTTATCGGAGCTATTTATGGGTCAGTGGGAAAATTACCCGGAGATTCGCGAAGCTGTGGCGAAATTATGCACCCGCTTCCCCGGAGAGTATTGGCGTAAACTGGACCGGGACCATATCTACCCCACAGAGTTTGTACAGTCGCTGTCCGAGTCAGGTTACCTGTCGGTGATGATTCCGGAAGAGTATGGCGGCGTGGGCTTACCCCTGGGTGCTGCCTGTGCGGTGCTGGAGGAAATCCAGCGTGCCGGGTGCAATGGCGGCGCCTGTCACGCCCAGATGTATACCATGGGCACGGTCTTGCGCCACGGCAGTGATGAGCAGAAACAGAAGTATCTGCCCCGCATCGCTGCCGGCGAACTGCGCTTGCAGGCCTTTGGCGTCACTGAACCCGGCAGCGGCACTGATACCACCCGTATTCGGACCCGCGCCGTTCGCGATGGCGACGATTATGTGGTGAACGGCCAGAAGGTTTTTATTTCCCGCACCGAGCATTCCGACCTGATGGTGTTGCTGGTTCGCACTACCGCGCGCGAGGATTGTGAGAAGCGCACCGATGGAATGTCGGTGCTGTTGGTGGATATGCGCGAGGCGCTGGACAACGGTATGACCATCGCGCCGATCCGTACCATGATGAATCACGCCAGCACGGAGCTGTTTTTCGATAATATGAGAGTGCCGGTCGCAAACCTGATCGGTGAAGAGGGCAAGGGGTTTCGCTACATACTCGATGGTATGAACGCCGAGCGTATTTTGATCGCCGCGGAGTGTATTGGTGATGCGCGCTACTTCGTCGAGAAGGCGTCCAGCTACGCCATTGAACGGGAGGTGTTCGGCCGCCCTATCGGCCAGAACCAGGGCGTGCAATTTCCTATTGCCCGCGCCCATATACAGACCGAAGCGGCGGCGGCCATGGTGCGTCAGGCGACAACATTGTATGAGGCCGGCGAGCCCTGCGGTTCCGAGGCCAATATGGCCAAAATGCTGGGCTCAGAAGCATCCTGGCTGGCTGGCGATACCTGTATTCAGACCCATGGTGGCTACGGCTTTGCCGAAGAGTACGATGTGGAACGCAAGTTTCGTGAGACCCGCCTCTATCAGGTCGCGCCGATCTCCACTAACCTGATTCTCTCGCATGTGGCTACCCACGATCTGGGCCTTCCCAAGTCTTTCTAGCTTCGATGAAACCGTTGAACGGATTATTGGTGGTTGCACTGGAGCAGGCGGTTGCCGCTCCCTATTGCTCCTCACGCCTGGCTGATGCCGGAGCGCGAGTCATCAAAATTGAGCGTGTGGAAGGTGACTTCGCCCGTCACTATGATCATGTGGTGCAAGGCGAGAGCGCCTATTTTGTATGGCTGAACCGCGGTAAGGAATCGGTTTGTCTCAATATCAAAGAGGAAGGTGATCGCCGGCTGTTACTGTCGATGCTGGATAAGGCCGATGTGTTTATCCAGAATCTGGCACCGGGTGCCTGTGCGCGGGCGGGCTTTGATTCGCAGCAACTACGCAAGCGCAATAAAAAACTGATTACTGTGGATATTTCCGGTTACGGCGAATCCGGCCCCTACCGTGATATGAAAGCCTATGATTTGCTGGTGCAGTGCGAGACGGGGCTGACGGCCATTACCGGCGCCAGGGATGAGCCCGGCCGGGTGGGGGTTTCGGTGTGCGATATCGCCTGCGGTATGTACTCCCATACGGCGATACTGGAGGCGTTGATAGAACGCAGTATCAGCGGCGTGGGCAAGGGCATTCAGGTCTCCCTGTTCGATGCGCTTGCCGACTGGATGACGGTGCCACTGCTGTACCAGGAGTATGGGGGAGAGGCGCCGAAGCGTGCCGGCCTGAATCACCCCTCGATCGCCCCCTACGGTGCTTATACCTGTGGCGATGGTCACCAGGTGGTGATCTCAATACAAAACCATCGCGAATGGCGCTCGTTTTGCGAGGTAGTGCTACAGATGCCGGAAATGGTTGAGCATCACCTGTTCCGGGAAAATGTAGACCGCTGTGAGAACCGCCCCGCACTGGATAAGCGGATCAACGAAGTGTTCGGACACCGGAAAAGAACAGAGGTTATCGAGTTTTTGAAGGCGGGCAAGGTCGCTTTTGGTTCACTCAACTCGGTGGCGGATCTATCCAGGCACCCACAACTGCGTCGTATGGAAGTAGAGACACCGGCGGGGCCGGTGCAATTGGTATGCCCACCAGCACTTGCTGTGGGAGAGGCTGCGGACGAAGCGACGCGATTTGGTCGGGTGCCGACTTTGGGTGAGCACAGCGATGCGATTCGCAACGAATTTCGCTAATGCCGCAATGGATGAATTGAATAGATACCAGGGGAAATTGTGAATCAAAACAAAAATACGCCTTTGCCAATATGGCGTTCGATGCTGTTTGTACCGGGCAATAGTGAACGTTTTATCAGCAAAGCTCATACACGCGGTGCCGATGCCATCATCCTGGATCTCGAAGATAGCGTGCCGCTTACAGAGAAGCCAAAGGCGCGGCGATCGATTTCAGGCGCTGTTAAATCTGTATCCCAATCCGGCGCCGATACCATGGTACGTATCAACGAGCCTTTACGCGAGGCCGTTCGCGATCTGGAGGCGGCGGTGGTGCCGGGTGTGCGCGCCATAGTAGTACCTAAGGCAAGGGGCGCCTGCCATCTGAACCGCCTGTCAGAGTTGATTGGAGAACTGGAATCTGAGCAGGGTATGAGGCAGGGCGAGGTTGCAATGATTGTTCAAATTGAAACTCTGGATGCACTGCTTGTTCTCGACGATATGGCCGCTGTTTCGAGAGTCGTTGGTATGACATTGGGAACCGAAGATTTTTCCGCCGATGCCGGCATGGCTTCTATTCCTGAAGCCCTAATGGGACCAAGCCAGCAGATATTGTTTGCCGCTCGTCGCCACCGCTGTATTCCCTACGGATTTGTGGCCTCTATTGCGGACTACAGTGATCTGGATAAGTTTTTTAACACCATAAACCAGGCCAGACAGCTGGGGTTCTGCGGTGCTCTTGCCGTGCACCCAAGCCAGGTGGCCGTGATGAATGAGGCTTATCTACCTACCGCACAAGAGATTGAATTGGCCAGGCGTATTGAATCGGAGTTTGCCGACAGCGTGGCAAAAGGGCGGGGTGCTTTCGCCATTGATGGGAAAATGATAGATAAACCAGTGCTGGATCGTGCGTTACAACAGCTGGCAATGGCACGCCGTTTTGAGAAGGAATAAACAGGTTTTCTAATAAGAGTGTCAGTGTAGGGCGAGGAAAAGGCTGTGCCCTTTTCTCGCATTAGTTATACTCTGTGGCCCCGGGTGAGGCCGGGAGTTAAACGCCAACGTTATTTATGGGAAATGCTATGCAAAGCAGACTAATTTACTCCTCCGATCATGCGCTATTTCGAGATAATGTGCGCCGTTTCCTCCAGGCTGAATTGGAGCCCAATATTGAAGAGTGGGAAAAAGAGGGATTAGTCCCTCGCGAATTTTGGCTTAAGTCAGCAGAAAATGGCCTGCTCTGTTGTGGTGTGCCAGAGGAGTATGGCGGTGCTGGCGCTGATTTTTACTATAACATGGTTGTCTCAGAAGAGGTGGGCTACGCCCTGGGCGGAGCCAGCCTTGGCTTTGGTATACATTCCGATATCGTAGCCTATTACATGCTTAATAACGGCACGGAAGCGTTGAAGAAAAAGTGGCTGCCAAAGATGGTCTCCGCGGAAGCAATAAGTGCATTGGGTATGACCGAACCGGGCGCCGGTAGCGACCTCAAGGCTATTCGTACGACCGCCATTCGTGACGGGGACGAATATGTGATCAACGGTCAAAAGACTTTTATTAGCAATGGTCAGCATGCGGATTTTGTAGTGCTCGCTTGTAAAACAGACCCGAACGCAGGGGCCAAGGGGATCAGCATGATTCTGGTGGAAACGGACCGCCCCGGGTTTGAACGAGGGCGCAACCTGGACAAGATTGGCCAGAAGGCTGCAGATACTTCCGAAATGTTTTTCAATGACGTGCGTGTTCCCGTGGAAAACCTGCTGGGGCAAGAGGGCGAGGGCTTTGCCATGATGATGGATGAGTTACCCCGCGAACGCATGACGGTGGCTGTACGCGCCCACGCGGAATCTCAACGAGCGTTTGACCTGGCGGCACAATATGTCAAAGAGCGAAAAGCCTTCGGAAAACATCTAATTGAATTTCAAAATACTCAGTTCAAATTAGCGGAAATAAAAACAGAACTGGCCGTTGGTTGGGCCTATATTGATCAGTGCCTGGTGAAAATCGAAGCTGAATCCCTGGGCCCTGAGGAGGGCGCCATGGCCAAGCTTTGGACGACTGAAACGGCGACAAAAATCATCGATACCTGCCTGCAACTGTTTGGAGGTTACGGTTACATGGTGGAGTATCCTATCAGCCGACTATACGTCGATAACAGAGTGCGTCGCATTTATGGGGGTTCTACAGAAATTATGAAGTTGCTAATCAGTCGCCACGTGTAATATTTTTACACCAATTATGAACTATGAATGAGAGATAAGATTATGGAATATAAAGATTTTCAACATTTATTATTTGAACCACAGGGCAATGGTGTTTTATTAATGACCCTTAATAGACCTGATGTAATGAACGCAACCAATGCGAGGTTACATTGGGAGCTCACAAAAATTTGGGCCGTTATTCAAGAAGATGATTCAGTTAAAAATGTTGTTGTAACGGGTGCGGGTGACCGTGCATTTTCTGCTGGTGGTGACCTGGATTGGGTTTCTGGCATGGTTGGCAACCCAAAGGCAATAGAGCGCGTTCGTCAGGAAGCGGGGGATTTGGTTTATAACATTCTGGGTTTTGAAAAGCCCATTATTTCCGCTATTAACGGCGTTGCAGTTGGCGCGGGGCTGGTTGTTGCGCTGTTGGCAGACATCAGTATTATTTCCAAAGAAAAAGGTAAATTTACAGATGGGCACGTTAAGCTGGGAGTTGCAGCGGGTGATCATGCGGCTATTATATGGCCACTGCTGTGCGGTATGGCGAAGGCGAAATACTATTTAATGACGGCTGAATTCATTAATGGCGAACAAGCCGAAAAGATGGGCATGGTTAGTTTGTGTGTGCCACATGATGAACTGATGGATGAAGCATTTAGAGTTGCAAATCAATTGGCTGAAGGCAGCCAGAATGCGATTAACGGCACAAAGAACGCATTAAATGGTTGGATGAAAATGGCCTCACCTGTTTTTGATGCATCATTACGCGAGGAAATGCTAAATTTCCTGGGCGATGATGCGAAAGAAGGTGTCGCTGCTGTTCGCGAGAAGAGGGCGCCGAATTTTCCATCAGCGCAATAAAATATTTAAACATTAGTTACAAGTGCTGTCTTTATGGTATTTTTTCAATAGTGGTTATCCAGGGCCCTAACCACCTGAATATTTGAGGATCAGCAAGCCCACAAGCCGTTAGAGGCAAGGCGTCGGTTCGATGGCATTGTGCCCGACCGTGCATTGCCTTGAATCGCCTGGCTGACGCCGTTCTTGAATGAATCAGGTGGTTAGAATAATGAATTCAAAAACTATAAATTATAACTGAAAAGGTGTATTGAAATGGATATTGGTTTGTTATTTTGCTTTAGAAACCCGGACTTTAATCGCGTACCATGGGCTGAGTTCTATGAATCAGAGATGGAACTTGCCGTCTCCGCTGAGGGTTTAAGTTACGATCACGTGTGGTTGAGCGAGCATCACTTTGTGGATGATGGCTATGCTCCCTCGCTCCTGCCTATCGCGGCAGCTATAGCGGCCCGTACAACAACCATACGCATTGGTACATACGTGCTGCTTTTGCCCTTACATAACCCGGTGCGAGTTGCCGAAGATGTTGCGACGGTGGATATAATTTCAAACGGGCGTTTTGATTTAGGTTTGGGCCTCGGATATCGCCCCGGAGAATTCACCGGCATGGGAATTCCGACCCAGGAGCGCGGCCCGCGATTTCAGGAAGCATTGCCGTTGGTTCAGCAATTGTTGTCGGGAGAAAAAGTCACGCTGGACGGCCGCTTCACTCAAGTTCACGACATAGAGATTATACCGCCTCCGATACAGCGGAACTTCCCAATCTGGGTGGGCGCTCGTAATGACAAGCAACTGGACCGGGCCGCGCGTCTTGGTTGCCATATGGCTTCGATCGGGGCGCCGGGGCATGCAGAGAAGTATGTTGAGGCACTAAATCGGCATGGCCGGAAAGAGGAAGACCATAGTATCGCCCTCTTGCTAACCTGTTATGTAGCAGACAGTAATGAACAAGCCTGGAAAGACTGCGCGCAACCGCTACACCATGTAGTTAGTGAATATCAGGCCTGGGCTGAGGAGTCAGGGGATCAAACTGGTGACGGCGCTGCAACAATGGCCGTTCCTTCTCCGAAAGAAATTGAAGAGGATCAGGCCTGCTCCATTTTTGGACGAGCTGCAGTTATTGGCGATACCGAAACGGTTATCGAAGGTTTGCGAAAATGTTATGAAGAAACCCGGATTACCCACTTTGTATTGATCATGGCTCTTCCGGGGGCACACCCTGACCAAACGAGAAAAAGCATGGAGTTGTTTTCTGAATACGTTATGCCCGAGGTCAGGAAATTCGCTAATTGAGGAATACGAATCTGTTGAGGTTCTGGTAACCGTCTGACTGCCATCAAACGTTGCGTTCAGCTCGACCAGTGGGGGCTGTCAAGAAAATTTGTCCAGGCCTGCGAGGCTCAACAAGCGGTTTCGCCCCGCCTGCCGGGTGGTCAACCTTCCTTGGATAAAAAGGAGATATCCAGTTCAGAGGTTATGAAGTCCGCCATTTTTTCTATAAATCCCGCATCCTCACGCCACTTGAAGTACGTTTCATACTCGTCTCTGCTGGTCCATATTTCATAAAATACGACGCGACCCGGCTTATCCTGATCCACATAGATATCAAGCATCTGGCAGCCTTCCCAGGCGCGCGTATCCTCTACTGCCTCGCGCATCATGATAAGGAATTCATCCATTTTCGCGAGGTCTACCTGCATGCTGAGTATGACAAAAACCGAGTCATTGGGTGTTGATAATGCATTTTGTTTGTCTGATGACATGTTACTTTCCTCAGTTACTATTATGTTTGCGGTTATTTGGCCGGAAAACCCCTTTCACCTTCCGATAAATGACGGTGATCGAGCGTTTGCACCTATGAACCAATTTCACCAGGGGACAATGCGACAAATTCCTCGTTAGTCTATACGCGAGACTTTATGACAAAGCGAACACCCGGTAGAATTTCCAGGGGAAAAACTTGCTCCTCGCTCCTGCACCACATCTATGATTAGATACATATTTTCCAACGCTTAAATTGGTCGCCTGACAGGTAAAAATAAAAATCTTGAACCGTCGTCAATCTAACACCGTATAAGCCAACTAACAAGTCGCCGACAGCAAAGCATAGGGGTGGCGGTCCACCGCTGCGGCCTCCGCTCAGCCGGCTGTTGCTCCTCTCCTACTCTACAGCCAGTCTACAGCTTGCCGAAAACACCTTTATCTTTCATCGACTGTATCTCGTTCTCATCAAACCCTACCCGGCGTGCCATCTCTATATTGTGGGCGCCTAATGCAGGTGCCTCAAAGTTGATCACACCCGGTTCGTTCCTGAATTTTATCGGGATGCCGATATGCTCCATTCCGGACTCGTCTTCAACTATCATTGCGCGCGCCCTGATCTGTGGATCATCAGCTGCTTCTCTCAAGTCTTTCACTGGCGCAAATGCAACATTCAACCCCTCGAACCATGCAACCCACTCTGCTTGTGTTTTTGTCAGAAAAGTTTCTATAAAAAACTCTTTAACAGGATCTTGTGTTGGTCCTGGCGGTGGCTCACAGAACGGTATCAGGTCAGGTCTCTGCAGTTTCGTCAGTAATTCCTTGGCAAAATGCATTTCTGTTGCTCCGAGCACAATATATCTTTCATCCAGAGTCTCGTAAATATTGTACATGGCGTAGCCACCCCAGGTTCTTTCATCCTTGACGACGGGTGCCTTTTTTTCCGTGAATACAGGGCCCATGTTATTGGGAATACAAGCCATCAGGGTATCCATCATGGCTAGATCAATGTAGTCGCCTTCGTTTGTATCTTTTCGCCGCAGTAATGCCATCAGAACTGCAGAAAGCCCTATCGTGGAAGTCAGCATATCCGCATTGGCGATTGCCGGGATGGCCGGTTTGCCATCAAAACCAAGGTTGACACTTAAAATACCCGCATAAGCCTCAGTTGCCAGATCATGCGCAGGCTTTTTCACATAAGGACCGTCTTGCCCGAATGCAGAAAGCGACGCATAAATTACACCGGGGTTACGTGCTTTTACAGATTCATAGTCCATTCCCAGGCGATCGATAACACCCGGCCGGAACGCCTCGATCACAACATCACATTCCGCACTAAGGCGCAGGGCCAACTCCCTGCCCTCCTCTGTCTTCAGATCAACCTGGATACTCTTTTTCCCTCTGTGTGTGTTGATAAAATATACGGATGTATCTCCACGTTTTGGACCGATTTCCCGATTGGGCTCACCGCCGTTAACAGGTTCCAGCTTAATCACTTCCGCGCCGTGGTCCGCCATCATTTGGGTCAGTAAGGGGCCAGGTAAAAAAAGTGACAGGTCCAATACTTTAATACCGCTGAGTTTCATTTGATATTATTCCTTTTCATCAAGCGGCAAGGTCATGCCGGGTTTCTTTCAACCAGTTGTTTGGCGATGATAATACGCTGCAACTCGTTGGTGCCCTCACCCATCACTAACAAGGGCGCGTCGCGATACAGCCGCTCCACATCATATTCCTTGGAATACCCGTAGGCACCATGAACGCGCATGCAATCAATCGCGTTGCTCTGCGCCGCCTCGGTTGCGGCATACTTGGCCATACCGGCCTCCATGTCGCAACGCTCGCCGCTATCATAGGCGGCCGCCGCCGCTTCGGTCAACAGACGACCCGATTCAGCGCGGATGGCCATTTCGGCCAGCATCATCTGCACCGCCTGATGTTCGCAGATTGGCTTGCCAAAAGTTTTGCGAACCTGCGAATAGGCGACCGCCAAATCCCGCGCCGCCTGGGCAACCCCGACACCGCGCGCAGCGACGTTGATCCGACCAAGTTCAAGCCCGGAAAGAATCTGTTGCAGTCCACGCCCCTCTTTCCCGCTGATCAAACAATCCGCCGGAACCTTGTAATCCTGAAAAACCAGCTCGCAGGTATCAATGCCACGGTAACCCAGTTTTTCCAGTTTACGCGCGACGATAAACCCTTCACCTTTCTCGGCAATAAAAAGGCTCATACCGCGATGACGTGGTTCGGCAGATGTATCGGTTTTGACCAGCAGGGCCAGACAATTGCCATACATGGAGTTGGTAATCCAGGTTTTAGTACCGTTCACCACGTAGTGGTCACCCTCGCGCCGGGCGGTGGTGCGGACCGCCTGCAAATCGGTGCCGCAATCGGGTTCGGTGAGGCCGACACCGCCGCGCAGTTCTCCTGTGGCGAACCGGGGAAGATATTTTTTCTTTTGCGCCTCAGTGCCATGGCGTTGTACCGCCGAGGCCATGATAAGGTGCGAATTGATAATGCCCGACAGCGACATCCAACTACGGGTAATGCGGATAACAATTTTGGCATAGGTCGTGGTCGAAAGTCCCAGCCCACCATATTCTTCCTTGATGATGCAGCCGAACAGCCCCATCTCCTTCATTTTTTCGACGATCTCGTGGGGGTATTCGTCCTTGGATTCCAGATCATGGACAAAGGGTTCAACCTCGGTGGTCAAAAACCGCTCCAGAGCATCCAAAATGATGTTTTCTTGTTCGTTTGCGTCACTCATGGTCTTTCTCCTTTTACATTATGCGCAGGGGATTGTGTGTGGTCCATATCATGCCCTCTTTGGCCTCCCGTTTTAGATGTTATGTTCCCCAGGGCGTTTATAAATGGGGTATTACTTGCTCACCAAACCTGTGGATATCATCAAGTGCCTGCTGCTGGGCGGGTCCACCTGGGTGGCGCATACGGATAATCAGGTAGTCCGGCTTAATAATTTCTTTAAAACGACCCAGTTGCTCGAATATCGCGCTGGCATCACCATGAATGATGCGATCTTTGGCGGCAATGTCAAACGTCAGGTTCTTAACACTCGACACCTGGCCAATGTGTTCGTCAGGTACATAAACACCGTGTTCGAAATACCAGCGCAGGGTTTCCATGGTGGGTTCAGCGAGGGCCCTGGCCTGCTCAACAGAGTCGCCAATAACGACATCTCGCATCAGACACACAAAAGGTTTGCGACCAACTTTTGCACATTCTTCCCGGTACAGATCGGTTTGTACCTTGATGACGGATATAGACTGGACCGGATCGACAACCCAGCCATCGGCGATGCGCGCCGCGCGTTTTACGCCGGGCTTACTCCATGCGGCAAACCAGATACCGGGGTTTGACTGGTACGGTCTAGGGGTGACCGATACGTCTTTGAATTGATAGTCCGACGACAGGGCACTAACTTTTTTACCCGCCCATGCATCCCGTAACGTACTGAAGGTTTCTTCGGTACGTCGAACCCGTTGTTTTGGGTCGACACCAAAAGCCTCGAAGTCAACGTCCTGGTAGCCAATACCCAGGGCGAGGCGAAAGCGACCTTTGGTAGCCGCGTCGATCACTGCGCAATCTTCTGCCAGACGGACCGGGTGGTACAGCGGTGCGATAGCGACGCAGGTGCCCACATTGAGACGTGTAGTACGAGCGCCCACCAGCCCGGCCATCAAAACAGGGTTGGGCAGGTAACCGTCTTCCTGTTGATGATGCTCGGTAAAGTAAAAGCCGTCATACCTATTTTTTTCGCAAAGTTTAGCCTGCTCCAGTATTTCGTCAATCAAGCGGTCGACATTTTCGCCGCTGGGAGTAGCTCGACTACAGGGGAAGTATCCGACGGGAAGCATTAGAAGCCCTCAAGGTTACGTTGATTCGATCGCAAGACACAGCTACCTACGGTCGGGACTACATCGTTCATCGACTGCCATCCGGATCACGCTGCCTCATCGAGACATGCACTGCGTATCAACCGATACTACCCATTATATGGCAAGCACCGTACCACTCAGCAAACACCATGCCAGTAGTTGTTGCCTCAAGCCTGATTAACGTCCTCTCTGGTTCAGCACACCCGGATGAAAATCCTTAACTTTCATTCGCTTGACATTGATCCTGGTCAACATCTGGATGGTGGTGCAGTGCCTGGCCTGCACGTCAATCATTACCGAGGAGTCCAGCACGGGCGCGCCAGAACCCTTGTTTTCCGCCAGATGATAATCAGGGTGAGAAACACCGCCGATTCCAATCTTCCAGAGTTCCCCGGCCTTGTCATAGATCAGCCCCAAAGGTACGACATTTGTCTGCGCATCGACATAGAAGCGGCGCTTTGAGATTGGGTGGCTTTCCCGGAGCGGTTGAGCCTCGACAATATGGGCCCTTCGCAATTGCCAGGTGATTTTAGGGTAACAGTCGGCCCGACCATGGAAGTCAATTAAATGATAATCGTATTTGCGTACTTTTTTGTCTGTAAGTTCCATCTCGTCATGTCGGTAGACCGGTAGAAGAATATAAGTTTCCCCCAGGTAGGACCACGTCATGTCCTTTATCCTGCCACTGTATCCGAGGAAGTCTTCGATCATGATGTCGCTCCCCAAAAAGGAGTCGGTTTTCTGCTGGGTGGCTACCCTCCTCACCCTTCGTAACAATGGCACATACATCCAACCTTGCTCAACCTCATGATCATCGTCGCTAAAAAACAGTAATATCGCGGTTCCCGATACATCGGGTGGTTCATACGCCTCCAGATGAATGGCGCTCTGCAACTTATAGCTGTTGTCTTCGGTATTCGGCGTGGGGTCCATCACTACTCTATGCATAAAATTCATCTTGCTTGCCGAAAATTCCAGTGTACGCTCCAGCTTTTCCTGTTTCATGTCACGGTAATACCAGTACATTTCCGGTATCGCGCCATTATCCCCACCATAGGCATAGCGCATGTTCCAGGCCATTTTCTCCCCCATGCGAGGATCGTCCAGGCTGGGCTCATCCGGAAAAGGCCTCCCCGCGACATAGTCGAGAAGCTCACCGACTTCAGCACCAAGCTTTGTCTGCCCTCCGTCTTTGTTGGTGGCCGCTATGTATGCGGCGTGTGGCTCCAGGGAAAACGGCTCTCCAACCTCGAGCTCGACATCACCACGTTTTATCTGCTCTATCAACACACTATCGATAATATCGCTGTAATCATCCACGTTCTCACTGGTGATTTTGGTTCCCACAGGTGGACTTAGCTCTGTCAATTTTTCCAGATCGATCGAAAAGATATTCGAGTAATTTTCCTGTCCGCTGGTTTGCCCGGTCCATGACAGAAGCAGCATCACGAACATGCTGCATAAGCTACTTTTTAAAAATCATTGGTAAGACATGTTCAACTCCTAACAATCCGTTGGCATAGGCTTTAATAGTTACCACTAAGGCTGGGTACAGTTTTAGTGGAGTTGTCAGCATGATCAGTGTCCTGACAACATGCACACGTCTGTCAGAAATTTGGTTTGGCCACCAATTATACAGCCGTCATTTAAAATATTTCAGGGCCTGGCATAGCGGAAATTCAAGTTGATTTTACCAATGCCCAAGACGCCATACCTCGTATTGCCGGGTTTTCGGCATCGAGGTAGTCGGCCGGCTTCGAACTATATTTTCTTTCACCGCGCGAACCGATGACCCACAATGCCACCAGATTCACATCGGC
>QNFR01000012.1 GCA_003646405.1 Gammaproteobacteria bacterium | reverse complement strand
GCAACGCAGCGGTCGCCGGACCGCCAAAACCTCAACTAACAAGGACTAAGGCTTGTGCTCCCGAGCCAGATACTCATAAGACTGCATCTCCTGCAGCCGCGATACAGTGCGCTGAAACTCGAACTCCAGCCGGCCACCGCCGTACAACTCCAGCAGGGGTTTGGCCGCGGCCAGCACCAGCTTGACGTTGCGGTCGTAAAACTCGTCGACCAGGTTGACGAAGCGGCGAGCCTGGTCATCCTTGTCCGGCACAAACTCCGGTACCCCGGAAATCAGCACTGCGTGGAATATGCGGGCCAGTTCGATGTAGTCGTTCTGGGAACGAGGGCCATCGCACAGTTCAGCGAAGTCAAACCAGGCCACATCGTCCGCCACACGACGGCAAGTCAGGTAACGGCCGTTGATCTGAAGCCGCTCCCAGTGCTTGCCCGGCTGCGGCGCCAGGCGAACGAAACTATCGTTCAAGCTCTCGTCGGCGCCTTTATCCAGCGGAAAATGGTACAACTCGGCCTGCTGTAGGGTGCGCAACCGGTAATCAACGCCGGCATCCACATTCACCACCTTGGTGTATTTCTCCACCAGGGCAATCGCCGGCAGGAAGCGCTGGCGCTGTAAGCCGTTCTCGTACAGCTTTTCAGGCACGATATTGGAGGTCGCCACGAGAGTTACACCGCGGGCGAAAAGTCCCTCCATCAAGCCTGCCAGGATCATCGCATCGCCGATATCCGTCACAAAGAACTCATCGAAGCAGATTATGGTGGCCTCGTCGGCGAGTCGCTCCGCAACGATTTCCAGTGGGTTTTTCTCGCCCTCGAGGCTGTTCAACTCAGCGTGAACACGCTGCATAAAGCGGTGGAAGTGGACGCGCATCTTGCGACGAAACGGCAAGCAGTCATAGAATGTGTCAACCAGGTAGGTCTTGCCGCGCCCCACACCACCCCAAAAATACAGGCCTATCTCAGGCTCAGGCTTGTCGCCGCGCAAATCAAGCAACCAACTCAGCAGGCCCCCGCTGCGCTGCGCGCGGCGCGCCAACAGCCGTTCGAACAGATCCTGCAGCAGGCGCACCGCCTGCTCCTGGGCAGGGTCGTGGGAGAAGTTCTCACGCTGCAGGTCTGTCTGATAGCGCTGCCAGGGTGTCGTCATGTGAGGGGTTGCCCAGTCCCGTATTACTTGCCAGCGGCACACTTTACCCAGTGGTTGCTTAACTTGCCAATAATAATTATCCAACCCACTCTGAATACAGTATGAAGGGCGATTCGCCTAAGCATGTTTGTAGCGCATCTAATGTAATTGTCGGGTTTACCCGGAGGCTCGCCCTCAGGGAGCCACCCAATTCGTCCGCCGCAGTACACTAGCCGCTACAGTCTCCGCTGCATTAGAGGTATACTGCGCATCTTTGTCGTATCAGCGGGAGGAATTGTACGTGGAATCAGCGGTAATTAGCATGGAAACCTTGATTGCGATGGGAGTCGCCGTGCTCATTGTGGGCCTGGGAGTAGGCCTGTTGTTGGGTCGCCGAACATCACCGGCGGACCAGAAATATCGAGACGTGGAACGCAAGCTTGACCAGATACTACAGGACAAGAAGGCCTATGAGGATGAGGTGGTCGAGCATTTTACAGACACCGCCAAACTACTCAACAACTTGACTGAAAGCTACCGGGACGTGCACAACCACCTCGCTAAAGGTGCTGCCACCCTGTGTCAGGGTGAAGGTCCGGTCTCGCTGGACCGTCTTGAGGATAGTCGTGACACGGCGCAGATCCCCGCAATTCTGGCAGACATTCACCCCCCCCTGGACTATGCTCCCAAGACATCCCCCGACGAAAAGGGCATGCTCAACGAGGAGTTTGGCCTGGAGCGGAAACCAACCGAGTCCAGCCCCGAAAGCCCCGAAGAACCGAAAAAGCCTGACAGCCTCTAAACCGGGTTATCGATGTCGATAAACCGGTGTTCCAGGGAAAAGTTCTGTGCCAGATGCTCTCCCAAGGCCTGCACACCGTAGCGCTCGGTAGCATGATGGCCGGCCGCGACAAAGTGGATGCCCTCCTCCCGGGCAATATGCACTGTCTGCTCTGACACTTCACCGGTCACAAACAGATCGGCCCCGGCCGCCACAGCCGCTTCGATATAACCCTGGGCGGCACCGGTACACCAGGCGATACGGCGCACGGGATCATCGTCATCGCCGATATGCAGCGGTGGGCGGCCGGTAATCCGCTCTAATCGATCCACCAGTTTGCCCGCAGGCATAGCCTCGACCAGACTGCCAATATTACCGACACTGCCAGGATCCCCCGGCTGCAACGGCTGGTGTTCAACCAGGCCCATCAACTGCCCCAGCCGCGCGTTGTTACCAAACTGCGGATGGGCGTCCAGTGGCAGGTGATAAGCCAGCAGGCTGACCTCGTTGGTCAGCAGCGCAGTGAGGCGACGGCGCTTTATGCCAACGACCTGTGGCGCCTCGCCATTCCAGAAATAGCCGTGATGTACCAGGATGGCGTCCGCCCCCCAGTCGATAGCCTGATCCAGCAAACTCTGACTGGCCGTAACGCCAGTGGCCAACCGGGCAACCCGGGGGCGACCTTCAACCTGCAGACCGTTGGGGCAGTAATCCCGAAACTGGTCGGGTTGTAAACAAAGTTCCAGATACCGGGTTATTTCAATCAGGGCCACACTCATGTAATCACCGCCTGTTCGTACCAGTGTGCTCGCCACTCATAGGGTAACAAGGCACACTAAATCCGCATCATATACAATGCAGCTGCAAACAACACATCTGGCGCCCAATGAAAGACAGCCTGAAATTTATCACATGGCCCGCAATTGCGGGCCTGCTGGCAGCCCTGCTAATCCTGGATCGTTGGGTGCTGCCCAACACCCCGGCCGCAGGCAAGCCAGACCAGGAACCCGTCAGTTATGCGCACGCCGTGCGCCATGCCACACCCGCGGTAGTCAACATCTATACTGCCAAGCTGGTGAGCGCCAGGCACACACCCCTGCTTGAGGACAGATATTTCCGCAAGTTTGCCCCACCGCAACGCCAACGCATTGAACAATCCCTCGGGTCAGGCGTCATTATGACGACACGGGGCCACATACTGACCAACAACCACGTAATTGCCGGAGCCGATGCCATACAGGTGCTCCTGCACGATGGTCGTTCGGCCAATGCTGTTGTTATCGGCACAGACCCCGCCACCGATCTGGCGGTACTGCAAATTGAGTTGTCCCAGCTACAGCCCATTGCATTAGGTGATTCCAATACGGCCAGGGTCGGCGATGTGGTGCTGGCCATAGGCAACCCACTGGGATTTGGGCATTCGGTAACCCAGGGCATTGTCTCCGCCCTGGGGCGCTACGGCCTGCAGCAAAACACCTACGAGGATTATATCCAGACCGATGCCACCATTCACCAGGGCAATTCCGGCGGCGCGCTGATTGACACCCGCGGACGTTTACTGGGCATCAACACTCTCATTTATACCGCCACCAATCAGGCGACAAACACCGCCACGGGCACTGGTATCAGCCTGGCTATCCCGGTGAATCTTGCGGTTTTCGTGATGCAGGACCTGATCGATTACGGCGAGGTTGTCAGGGGCTGGCTGGGCGTTAGTGTAGAACCCATTGGCACTGCATCTACAGGCGATACGGTGAACCAGGCACTGCGCGTGGTGGCGGTGGCGCCCGGCGGTCCGGCCCAGAAAGCCGGCATGCGGGGAGGCGACGTTATCACCCATATCGACGCCGAACCGGTGCGGGACGGCAGGCTGACCATGCACCGCATCGCCCTGCTGCGGCCCGGGGACACCGTGGCTGTTTCGGTACAACGCGATGAGCAGAGTTTCGAACTGAGAGCAGTGGTAGGCGTCCTGCGCCAGTCATCCAGCGCGGCAGGACACTAATGTTCCGCCGCGCCGTCTTTTAGGCGCATCTCGGCGCTGCGCGCGTGGGCGGTCAGTGCTTCTCCCCTGGCCAACACCGAAGCCACCCTACCCAACTCCTGTACACCCTGCTCACTGCACATGATGACAGAGCTGCGCTTCTGGAAGTCATAAACACCCAGGGGTGAGGAGAACCGGGCGGTGCCGGAGGTCGGCAGCACATGATTGGGGCCGGCACAATAATCACCCAGGGACTCGGAGGTGTAGGGCCCCATAAAGATTGCACCGGCATGCTGCACCAGTGGCAGCAGGCTCTGGGGGTCTGCCACTGACAGCTCCAGGTGTTCCGGCGCGAGATGGTTGCTCACAGCAATGGCGTCGGCCAGGTCACGGGTCTTTATCATAGCCCCGCGAGTTGCCAGAGAGGAGCGGATGATATCCGCCCTGTCCATGTCCGGCAGCAGGCGCTCTATACTGGAGCGCACCGCATCCAGATACGCACTGTCAGGACTCAGCAACAAAGACTGCGCGTTCTCATCGTGCTCGGCCTGGGAGAACAGGTCCATGGCAATCCAGTCCGGATCGGTGCTGCCATCGCATATCACCAGGATTTCCGAAGGCCCCGCTACCATATCGATACCCACCCGGCCGAACACCTGCCGCTTGGCGGTGGCCACGTAGATATTACCCGGTCCCACTATCTTGTCCACAGCTGGAACAGTCTCGGTGCCGAAGGCCAGGGCGGCCACAGCCTGGGCACCACCGATGGTGAACATCCTGTCCACCCCGGCTATATGCGCCGCGGCGAGCACCAACTCGTTCAATTCACCGGCCGGGGCCGGCACTACCATGATAATCTCTGACACGCCCGCCACTTTGGCCGGCAGCGCGTTCATCAATACCGAAGAGGGGTAGCAGGCCTTACCCCCTGGCACATAAATACCCACCCGCTGCAGGGGGGTAATTTTCTGGCCCAGCAGATTGCCCGCCTCATCGTGATACTGCCAGCTGTGCTGCAACTGGTGCTCATGATAACTGCGCACACGATTGGCGGCGTGCTCCAAGGCCTGGCGGTGAACCGGATCTATATTGCGCAGCGCCGCTACCTGTCTGTCCCTGAAGATCTCCAGCTCAGCGACCGCGGCCACCTGCAGTTGGTCGAAACGAGCCGTGTATTCCAGCACAGCCGCGTCACCGCGCCTGGACACCTCGGCAATGATCGCTGCTACCGTATCTGATATAGACGGATCCAGGTCTTCCTGCCATGCCGTCAGTTGCCGCAAGCACTGGTCGAAGTCCGCTTGAGTGGTATCAAGCTGTTGCATTGTCACTATCCTGAACAATTTCCGTCAGATCTTCGATAACCCGCTGTATGGTCGAGTACCGCGAGCGCATGGCGGCCTTGTTCACCACCAGCCGCGAGCTGATACTGGCGATTTCCGCTAGCGGCGCCATGCCGTTGGCACGCAGGGTGTTACCGGTATCTACGATATCCACGATCAGGTCCGCCAGGTTCATAATGGGCGCCAGTTCCATGGCACCATACAGTTTGATCAGCTCGGCGTGCACCCCCTGGCGAGCAAAATAGCGACGGGTGATATTGACGAACTTGGTCGCCACCCTGATGCGCGCTCCCGTACTCTGCCAGCCCACCGGCCCGGCGGTCATCAACCGACAGCGGGCGATACCCAGGTCCAGCGGCTCATACAGACCCTCGGCGCCGTGCTCCAGCAGCACATCTTTTCCCACCACGCCCATGTCGGCGGCGCCGTGTCGCACGTAGGTTGGCACATCGGTACCCCGAATAATCACCAGTTGCACATCATCCTGGCTGGTTTCAAACACCAGCTTGCGGCTGGTGCCGACATCCTCCAGGGGCTCAATACCGGCTCTGGCCAGCAGCGGCAGAGTCTCTTTAAGAATGCGCCCCTTGGTAAGGGCAATGGTCAGTTTTTTATTCATAGTAAGTATCGCACCGGTTTGCCACGCGTCTTAAGATGGAGAACTTGCACGCCACTGGGCCGGGGTGTACGTGCGTATATTGACAGCGTGAATACTGCCATCGGCAATTTGCTCATTGAGCGCCGCATAAACCAGCTGCTGCTTCTGCACCGGACGCAGGCCCTCAAACACCGCCCCGATCGCCACGATATCGTAGTGGTTGCCCTCTCCCTGGACATGGAATTCACACTCGCGCAAGTGGGTCTGCAATAGTACTTTGACTGTGGCGGCGTCCATAAGTAATTCTCCAAAATAGGCGGGTAGGCCAGTGCGCAGCCGCGCACCGCAAGACCACTACCTGACAGTGTCCGATGACCACCCATGCTACCCAAAAAAACGGGCATTCTAGGAGAAAAACGGCTCGATAGCGACTGTTACCTGATCGCTGGTAATTGAGCAAGCGGGAAGAAAATCAGGCTTCCACTGCCACTGCGATCCAGTTGTCGATAACACTGTCCAGGTCACCCTCGTGCTTGCGTGCAGCCGCCTGGAACTGGTTACGATAAATTTCGCCCAGATTAACGCTTTCGATAATGACGTTGCGCAGCTTCCAACTGCCGGCCTTACTACGGCCCATCTGGTACATCATCACATAGGGATCTGGATTCTCATTGTAAATGAGCTGGCGCACGGACACTTGGGACTCCCCGGATACATCGCTTACAGGCTGCACGACCTCGATACGCGAACCACCGAAGGCCAGTAAACCCTTGCTATAGGTACGCACCAGACTCACGCGCATCACTTCGGTAAATCGGTCCAGCTGCTCTCGCAGCTGAGCGCGCCCCGCCGTGTCCAGCGAGCGATAGCGGTCACTGCTGGCGTAGGGTCCCATAACGCTGCGGGCAAAGCCGCGATAGTCAATCACCGGATCGAGGACACCGTGTACCGCCTGGTAATAGCGTTCCGGGTCCGCGTCTACATACTCATCCGCTGCTGCCACCACATCCATCACTGCTACGGTAGTGTTCTGCACAACAGCGTAAGCGGTCGATTCATCCGTGGACTGCTGCGCCCAGGCGCCCGATACGAGCAGTAAAAAACTCACCGCCCAAGCTCTCTGTATGCGAAATAACATTCCCGTCTCCTAAACTCCAATTTGTGACTACCCAGACCTGCAATGCACTGTATAATCTGCCCCGGCAAACAAGTGACACCGGCCACCCCGGCAGCAGACGCTGTCTCAACATTATATGACAACGGGCTTGCTCCCGCGGTTCCAATACACTGCGCGGCGCATACTTTAACAGGAAATTCGCCTATATGCTGTTAGCTGCAGCAACCATTTTACTTTGCTTCATCGTACTGATATGGAGTGCCGACCGGTTTGTGGCAGGCGCCGCATCAATCGCGGAAAACATGGGTATGTCGCCTATTGTCATAGGCCTGACCATTGTCTCCCTGGGCACTTCCGCACCGGAAATTCTGGTATCACTCACCGCCTCTCTGGCCGGCTCCGGCGAGCTGGCCATCGGCAACGCGATCGGCTCCAACATCGCCAATATCGGCCTCGTGCTGGGTGTCACGCTGTTGATTGCACCCCTGATGGTGCACCAAAGCTGCATGAAAAAAGAAATTCCCTTGCTACTATTGACCACAGCTGCCGCCGGAATGTTGCTCCTGGACGGTGTGCTGTCCAGACTCGACGGCTGGCTGATGATAGGCGCCCTGGTACTCCTCGTGACGCAAATGATACGCGGCCAGAGAAAAAACCTGGACATGCTGACAGAAATAGTGGAGGAGCCCGCGCACCACATGCAACCACTACAAGCCTGGTTCAGCTTCCTGATCGGGCTCCTCTTACTGGCGAGCAGCTCCAAATTGCTGGTTTGGGGTGCCGTGTTTACAGCAAAAGAATTGGGTGTATCGGAACTCGTTATCGGCCTCACCATTGTCGCGGTAGGTACCAGCCTGCCCGAACTGGCCGCCACAGTCACCAGTGCCCTGCGCGGACACACTGAGATCGCCCTGGGCAACATAATCGGCTCCAACACGTTCAATTTACTGGCCGTGATGTCTATCCCGGGAATTGTTACGTCAGAGCAATTGGAGCCCGCGGTGCTATCGCGCGATTACCCGATCATGGCTTTTATGACGGTGGTGCTCACTGTGTCAATTTACGTCGGCCGCAAACGCATTAAGTCCACCGCCGGTCATTCCTACCTGGGACGCACTGTCGGGACCTTGTTAGTGTCATTGTACGCACTGTATTATTACTGGCTGCACGCAACCATATAGAAAAGGAACTTTTTATGCCGGAGCAAAGCTCCATCAACTATACAAGCTCGGCGCGACGCACCATCAAAATGGAATCCGCCGCCGTGGCCGCACTGGAACAGCGTATCGGTGTGGATTTTGATCGCGCCTGCGACCTCCTGCTCCAAACCAAAGGCCGGGTCATCGTCACCGGCATGGGTAAGTCCGGACACATCGCACGCAAGATCGCCGCCACGCTGGCCAGCACAGGGACGCCCGCTTTTTTTGTACACCCGGGCGAGGCCAGCCATGGGGATATGGGCATGATCACCCCGGTAGATGCGGTAATCGCCCTGTCTAACAGCGGCACCGTGGCGGAAATCATCACCCTGCTACCCCTGCTGAAAAGACTGGGTATCCCACTGGTAAGCATGACCGGGGACCAGCAATCAGCCCTGGCTCTGGCCTCGGATGTTCACCTTGATACAGGCGTGGAGACCGAGGCCTGTCCACTGGATCTGGCACCGACTTCCAGCACCACTACAGCTCTGGTGATGGGCGACGCGTTGGCCATTGCGCTGTTGGAAGCCCGCGGCTTCACCGCAGACGATTTCGCTTTCTCCCATCCTGGTGGCACCCTGGGCAAACAACTCCTGCTCAAGGTGGAAGATATCATGAACTCGGGCGACGCCATTCCCAGAGTAGGGCTGGCCACAAAGCTTTCCGAGGCATTGCTGGAAATCAGCGGCAAGGGGCTGGGAATGACCACCGTGGTGGATGCCGATGGTGAACTGGCTGGAATCTTCACCGACGGCGACCTGCGCCGGACCCTGGATGAACGCATCGATATCAACGAAACACCCATCGAACAACTGATGCATACCGGTGCGAAAACGGCCACGCCTGACATGTTGGCAGCAGAGGCCCTACGCATTATGGAAGAAAATGAGATCAGCTCGCTGGTGGTACTGGACGAGCGCGGCGCGATGGCCGGGGTCATTCACCTTGTAAACCTGCTACACGCAGGTATAGCCTGATACGGAATCGCCACTAATGACTACCGCCCAAAACCGCGCCGCACACATCCGCTTACTGGTCCTGGACGTGGACGGCGTCCTGACCGATGGCCGCATCTACTACGGCAACAACGGTGAAGAATTGAAAGCTTTTAATATCAAGGACGGCCTCGGCATCAAGCTGCTGCAGGGCGCCGGGGTCAGTGTGGCAATTATCACCGGCCGCCAATCGGAGATTGTCGCCAGGCGTGCCCGTGAACTGGGTATCACCGAGGTCATTCAGGGACGCGAAGACAAACGCCAGGCCCTATTGGAATTGTGCCAGGGCAGCGAACTCACTGTACAAGACTGCGCCTACATGGGCGACGATCTACCCGACCTTGGGGCAATTATAGCCGCAGGCCTGGGCATGACCGTGGCGGATGGCAGCGCTGCCGTGCGTGAAGCCGCCGACTGGGTAAGCAGTCTCAATGGTGGCTGTGGCGCCGTGCGCGAGGCTTGCGAATTTATACTGTCCGCCAGGGATGAGTGGTCATCGGTGGCGGCGGGTTACGCTTTATGAATACAGTAATACCCGGGCGTATGGCATGATTGTCTATTTAGCGGTAGAAACAATTCTGCCAAAAACCAATGTGGAGAACATCTATGCCCAGCCGCAGCCCTAGCCGGCGTTCCCGCCACCTCACGGCTCTACTATTGCTGCTGACCCTGCCGACAGGCCTGGTCCAGGCTCTGCCGGACGACTCCGACCAGCCCATCCACATCAGCGCGGACAAAGCCCTGCGCGACGAAAAGCAAGGTCTCACTATCTACAGTGGCAACGTACAGATGGATCAGGGCAGCATGCGCCTGAAAGCAGACAAGCTGACCATTTACCACGTCACCGAAGAGGTGAATAGGATCGTGGCCGAAGGCCGGCCGGCCAAAATGCAACAACAGCCAGCGCTGGACAAGGGCGTGGTGCACGCCCATGCCGCTGTCATCGAGTATTTCAAAAGTGAAGATAGGGTGCATCTACAAACAGACGCCCGGATCGAACAGGATGGTGCCGTGGTCAGTGGTGATTCCATCGAGTACTTTATCCAGGAACAACTGGTCAAGGCAGATTCAGATCTATCCGTGGACGGCAACAGGGTCAATGTGGTGATTCCGCCGAGTACACAATCCGACACCGCCAAACCGGGCCACAGCACTAAAATCGAAGCACCTTCCCCATCCGGCAAACCTCTGCCGCCAGCAGGCGCCATACCCGATGGCACACCGCAGGAAGAAGCTACCCCGCCCCAGGAATCAACACGAGAAGAGGACGCCAGTGGCGCAACTGATAGCGAATAACCTGGCCAAAGCCTACGGTGGCAGGGAAGTAGTGCAGGATGTGTCACTGCAGATAGACAGTGGCCAGGTCGTGGGCTTGCTAGGGCCTAACGGGGCCGGCAAAACCACCTGTTTTTACATGATCATCGGTATCGTCCGGGCGGATCGCGGCACCATCACTATCAACGGCGAGGACATAACCGCGCGGACCATGCACGAGCGAGCCCGGCGCGGCATAGGTTACCTGCCACAGGAAGCCTCTATTTTCAGGAAACTCACCGTGGGCGACAATATCCTGGCGATTCTGGAGACTCGCTCCGACCTCGACAAAAAACAACGCCGGGCAAGGCGGGACAAGCTTCTGGAGGAACTCCACGTCAAGCATCTGCGCGACAGCCTGGGACAGTCGCTGTCCGGCGGGGAGCGACGCCGCGTTGAAATAGCCCGGGCACTGGCCACAGAACCCGATTTCATCCTGCTCGATGAACCTTTCGCTGGCGTAGACCCCATCTCGGTCAGCGATATCAAACAAATTATCAATCACCTGCGTGATCGTGATATTGGGGTATTAATCACCGACCACAACGTGCGCGACACCCTGGATATCTGTGAAAAAGCCTATATCGTCGGCGAAGGGCGCATCATCGCTGCCGGCACAGCAGAAGATGTACTGACGAACGAGCACGTTCGCCAGGTCTACCTGGGCGACCAGTTCCGCATGTAGTGCCTCATAGCCGGCCATCATCTGATATCTATATAAGCAATATTCGCGCCAAAGTGTTGCCAGACACTGCTAGCCGGCGCTACACTGGGAACATGAATCCTAACGTAGCAGCGCGGTGTTGCCGCAGCGCCAGAGAGTTCCAGACGTCTAAATGAAACAAACGCTCCAGCTAAAACTGGGCCAGCAGCTAACGATGACACCACAGCTGCAACAGGCCATCCGGTTGTTGCAGCTGTCCACTATAGATCTCCAACGGGAAATCCAGCAAGCCCTGGAGAGCAACCCCCTGCTGGAGGTCTCCGAAGAGGAGGAATCCGCTACACGCCCGGAGCAGCGTGACGAAACGCCAGCCAGTGGCGACGCGCTGAGACCGGAGCAGACAGTCGACGACCCGCAGAGACCGGAGCAGACAACCAGTGACGGCCCGCTGCAGAGCCTGGAGCAGACAGCCTCCGGTGACAGCACCGAATGGGATTCAGACACCATACAGATGACCCTGCCGGATGAACTTCCGGTCGATACCCAGTGGGAAGATCTGCTGCCCTCTGCCTCAGCCCCTCCTCCCTCGGGCGATGACTTCAGTGATATGGATTTTGAGGGCCGCAACTCCGCGAGCGACACCCTGCGAGAGCAACTACTGTGGCAGCTAAACCTTACCCGCTTATCCGACACGGACCGCTTGATCGGCCTGGCCATTATCGATGACACCGACGGTAACGGCCGGCTCATTATGAGCCTGGAAGAAATTCACGATTCTATATCCGCGGACCTGGATATTGATCTGGACGAAGTGGTCGCGGTACTGCACCGCCTGCAGCAGTTTGAACCAGCCGGAGTCTGCACGCGCGACCTGCAGGAATGCCTGCTGGTGCAGTTGCAGCAATTACCTCCATCGACACCGTGGCTGGAACAGGCCAAATTGATTCTCAGTCGCCACATCAATCAACTGGGCAGTGGCGATTTCAGCCAGATTCTCAGGCGCACCCGACTCAAAGAACCCGAGTTGAAAGAAGTGCTGGCCCTGATACAAACACTGGACCCCAATCCCGGGCAATCCGCCGTACCGGACGCTATCGAATATGTGGTGCCGGATGTATTTGTCAGCAAGAAAAATGGCCGCTGGCGAGTGGAACTAAACCCGGACATCGCCCCGAAATTGCATATAAACAGCAGCTACGCCAGCCTTATCAAAAGGGCAGACGACAGCGCCGATAATACCTACCTGCGCAACAATCTGCAGGAGGCGCGCTGGTTCCTGAAAAGCCTGCACAACCGCAACGAAACACTGATGAAGGTAGCCAGTAAAATCGTTGAACACCAACGAAACTTTCTCGAATATGGCGAAGAGGCGATGAAGCCTCTGGTACTACATGACATCGCTGAAGCGGTGGAAATGCACGAGTCCACCATATCCAGGGTTACTACACAGAAGTATATGCACACACCCCGTGGTATTTTCGAGCTGAAGTATTTCTTCTCCAGTCACGTGGCGACCACGTCCGGCGGCGAGTGTTCATCCACGGCTATCCGCGCCCTGATCAAAAAACTGGTGGCGGCGGAAAATCCGCGCAAACCACTGAGCGACAACAAGATCACTCTATTGCTGGAAGAACAGGGTATCAAAGTGGCCAGACGCACCATTGCCAAATACCGGGATACATTATTTATACCGCCATCGAACGAGCGCAAGAGACTAGTCTAAAATTGGTAGTAGAAACCCGGCATTGCCGGTCTCGGGCTCGGCCCGGGTAACGTAGTAAAGGAGCTATTTATGCAACTGAATATCACTGGTCACCACCTTGAAGTCACAACTCCATTGAAGGAATACGTTGAGAGTAAATTCGAACGCCTACAACGACATTTTGACCAGATTACCACCACCCATGTGATCCTGACCGTAGAGAAAATGGTGCAAAAAGCCGAAGCGACGGTCCACATTGCAGGCGCCGACCTTTTCGCACACGCAGAGTCGGAGGATATGTATGCGGCAATCGACGCACTGGCAGACAAGCTGGACCGCCAACTAATCAAGCACAAACAAAAACACAGAGGACACTAAACCCCGCACCATGCAATCTCTAAGCCAGATCCTGACGCCGGAACGCACTGTCTGTCACGCCCCGGTGGTCAGTAAGAAAAGACTACTTGAAACCATCGCCAGGATTATCAGTGAAGATCAGTTGTCCCTGCCCTATGATGCGGTGTTGGCCCACCTGATTGCCAGAGAGAAACTGGGCAGTACCGGGCTCGGCCAGGGCATTGCCATTCCCCACTGTCGGGCCAGCAAGTGCAGCCATCCACTGGGCGCTCTACTCACCCTGGCGGACCCCATAGATTTCGACGCACCGGATGACGAGCCTGTGGACCTGTTGTTCGTGCTATTGGTGCCGGAAGAGGCTCATCAGCAACATCTGGATATTCTGGCCGATATTGCCCGCCTGTTCAGCCAGACTGAGTTCTGCCAGCGGTTACGCACAGCGCCGGATCATCAGACGCTGTACGACATCGCCAGCAGCCAGGCTACGTGAGCGACCACGGCGTGCAACTGATCATTATCAGTGGCCGTTCCGGCTCGGGTAAGAGTACCGCACTGCACCAGTTGGAAGATGAGGGTTATTACTGTATCGACAATCTCCCGCTGGCCCTGTTGCCATCTCTGGTGGCGGAGGCAGGCCGTGAACAGTTTCACCACTTCCAGGGTACAGCTATATGCATCGACGCTCGCAATGCCCGCAAAGACCTGGAGAACTTCACCGCTATTCTCGACTCTCTGCCTGACTCGTTGGACACTCAAATCCTGTTTCTCGACGCCCAGGATGCCACCCTGATCAAACGGTTCAGCGAAACTCGACGCCGGCATCCCCTGAGCAGTGAAGTTACGCCCCTGGCCGAAGCCATCGACAAGGAGCGCCAACTGCTTGAAGTTATAGCCGGCAGTGCCTCACTGGCACTGGATACCAGCCAGATGACCATTTACGAATTACGCGACACGATCAAGCAACGGTTACTCGGAACAACCACCGGCACTATGTCCATACTGCTACAGTCCTTCGGCTTCAAGCGTGGCGTACCGGTGGATGCAGACCTGGTTTTCGATGTGCGAATGCTGCCCAATCCACACTGGGTAAAGGAGCTGCGCCCGCAAAGTGGCCTCGAGGACGAGGTGCGATCCTTCCTCGAATCGCAACCGATGACGACAGAGTTGTACCGCGACATCTGCCACTATCTGGATAGCTGGCTGCCGCGCTACAGAGACGGCAACCGCAGTTACATGACCGTGGCACTGGGTTGTACCGGCGGCCAACATCGGTCAGTATACCTGGCCGACCGACTGTTCCGGCACTACCGGGAGCAATTTACAAACATACATATAAGACACCGGGAACTGCAATAGTGCTGCAACCACCTGATAAGGCAGGATCAGGTGGTTGCAGCACCGGGCAGATAAACATGTGATCCAGACCCAGCTGATAATTATCAACAAACTCGGACTGCACGCCAGGGCGGCGGCCAAGTTCGTGAGCTGTACATCCTCTTATTCCAGCAGCATTCAGGCCGGGAAGGACGGCCAACTGGTTGATGGCAAGAGCATCATGTCGGTCATGATGCTGGCCGCGGGCAAGGACACAGTACTGGACATTGAAATACACGGCAGTGATGAAGAAGAGGCCCTGGCTGCCTTGAAAATACTGATTGAAAACCGCTTCGACGAGGCCGAGTAAACGTCAAATCTGTTACTAATCCCGTTGTTGCGGCCCTTTCTTTTCCGGATAATTGCTACTGGGGACGAATGGCGCTTCCCTAGGTGATGCCAGGTATTTGGCGTAATCTCCACTGCGCAAGGCAGAAAACTCCCGGCAGCAGCGGGACGTGTCCACCATGACCTTAAGTAACGTCCATTTAGACCAGAGGCTGCTCTGAGGGGGCCTACGAGAATTGCAATGACTCAGCCACAAGTGACATCCCAAAGAACTCTCGACAAGCTGTCCCTGGCTCTGGACAGCGGCGCCCTGGTGGATGTACAGCGCATGTTGAACGGCCTGCTCCCTGCCGACGTTGCCCACCTGCTGGAATCCTCCCCGCCCAAATTCCGCCACATCCTATGGCAGATGGTCGAGGTAGAGCGCGAAGGTGAAGTACTTGGCGAACTGAGCGACGAACTTCAGGCCCACTTCCTCAGCGATATGGATGCCGCCGAAGTCGCCCTTATTACCGAGGATCTGGAAGACGACGACGTCGCCGATATCCTGCAGCAACTGCCTGACCGCGTCACCCGGGAAGTGCTCAACGCCATGGACCACCAGGACCGGGCTCGTCTGGAGCAGGTGATACATTATCCAGACGATATCGCCGGCGGCCTGATGAACACGGATACCATCACCATCCGCGCCAGGCTGACCCTGGACGTGGTGTTGCGTTATTTGCGGCGCCTCAATGAAATCCCCGAGATGACCGACAATCTGATCGTGGTCAACCGCTCGGATCAGTTCATCGGAATACTACCTCTGCGCACACTGCTGGTATCGGACCCGTCGGCAACTGTACGTGAAATGATGGTCACCGATTTGGAACCCATTCCAGTCGATATGTCGGACACTGACGTGGCGCGATTGTTCGAACGCAATGACTGGGTATCGGCGCCAGTGGTGGACAATAACGGTCGGTTACTGGGCCGGATCACTATTGATGACGTGGTTGACGTCATCCGTGAGGACGCGGATCACTCCTTCATGTCCATGGCCGGCCTGAATGAAGAAGAGGACACTTTCGCCCCGTTCTACCGCGCCGCGCCGCGGCGCACCGTGTGGCTGGGCATCAATCTCATCACCGCATTTATTGCCGCCTCAGTCATCAACCTGTTCCAGGATACTATCGAAAAAGTGGTAGCCCTGGCGGTACTAATGCCCATCGTCGCCTCCATGGGCGGCATCGCCGGCACCCAGACGCTCACCGTGCTGGTACGGGGTATCGCCATGGGCCAGATCGGCAGGAACAACCAGTCCTGGCTGATTAACCGGGAATTGCTGATCGGCCTGATGAACGGCCTACTGTGGGCCGTGGTGGTAGCCATAGCTGCCTCCCTGTGGTTTGACGACTGGAATATCGGTTTCATCATCGCCGCCGCCATGATCATCAACCTGGTGACAGCGGCACTTACCGGCGCCGTTCTGCCCCTGCTGATGACGCGCATGAATATCGACCCCGCCCTGGCCGGTGGGGTAGTCCTCACCACCGTCACTGATGTGATGGGCTTTGTTTCCTTTCTTGGACTTGCGACACTGTTCTATGCCTGACGCGAATGACAACAATTCCCCCGATCCTGAACAGGATCTCGCCCCCAGTAAAAGCGCAGTAAAGCGCCAGATGCTGGCATTACAGCGACTGGGAGAATCCTTGCTTGAACTGAATGATAAACAACTGACGCAGATTCCCATCACCGATGAACAACTGCTGCTGGCACTGCGCGAAACTCGCCAGATACGAAGTAACAGCGCCCGCAAGCGCCACCTGCAACTCATCGGCAAGCTGATGCGCCATATCGACCCGCAGCCGATAGAGCGCGCCATAGCGGCCATACACCAGGGTAAACAGACAAATGTCGATGCTCTCCACCACCTGGAACGACTGCGCGAAGATATTTTGGCGGCGGGGATATCCGGGGTAGAACTGGCAACCGCGCGCTGGCCCGAGGCCGACAGGCAACAGCTACGACAGTTGGTGTTACAACACCAGCGGGAGATACAGCGAGGAAAACCACCAGCGGCGAGCCGCAAATTATTTCGCTATCTGCGCGAGTTGCAGGATTTCTACGGCGACGCCGACTGAGCCGGGGTCTGGGGATCCGCAGCACTAGCGGGTAATTTCCCGCTCGCAGCAGGGGCCGCTTGCGGCTTCTCTTCATCCTTTATCTGTTGTACAGCGGCACTACCAGTGCGCTGCGATGACGCATCGAAGATATGGTCAAACTTCACCTGTGGGTCATCCCAGGAGCCACTGATACTGTAGACAGCGCTGGACAAGCGATTCATCTGCTTGTCGAATATCTTACTCACTACAAACACGCCCGCCGCCACCGGCAGGCTGGCAGCCAGCACCGCCATCCAGGGCAAATTCTTGGCCATCGGCAGCGTTGCCACCAATTCTCCCTGCAGGCTTCGAGTCGTCACATCGGAGACGCCACTGAACTGGAAGCTGGAGCCGCCTTTCACATCCATCCGCGCAACTTCGATGGTGCCGCTGTGCAGGAATATTTCACCATCCACACGGTCAAAGGGGATTCCCGATTCGAACATGTGGGACAGGCTAAGGTGCTGCACTATATCGGCAAGATTGAGAATACTCACCACGCGCAGAGCGCCGCTCGCGCCGGTGGATGCCTCGAGAAATCTCCCGCGGCCTATATCAATCAACATTGAGCCGCGCCCCGTCGCCAAAGAGAACTCCTGTGGCGGACCGGGCCAACGCAGGTTGACATCAAATTTTCCCTTCCTGGTCTCCAGAATCTTCTGGTAGTCAAAATAGGCCAGGGTCTGCCCCAGGTCGTCAAAGTTAAACGTGGCCCGCAACTCGGTCTGGCTGTCCGGTCCCTGCCGCCAGACCAGTCGCCCCGGATTTTCGGCGCGCAGGCGCAGGCTGGCCAGGTCTCCGATGATATTGTTCGCCGTCAGCACGCCACCCCGGCTGCGCAGGTCAAAAGCGAGTTCGCCCAGACGCTGATCTGCCTGATAAAGGCCATTTATCGTCACATCTATAGTGGGCAGTTCCAGCACCGGCTGATCTTCATCAATAGCCAGGTTCAACTGGTCCAGAACCGAGAGATCAAGGTATTGGATCTCCAGTTGTGACACGGTGTCGTCGCGCGCCAGGAGCAATGTTCCCCGCAGCCAGGCCGTATCGAAGGACAGGCGCCATAAGGCGGGCTCAAGTGCCAGGCTGAGCTGCACATCCTGTAGCTCCTGCCCCCGGATCACCAGGGTATCCACCTGCAACTGGTCGATGATAATCGCCAACTCCCGGCTCTGGGTATCTTCGGCGACACTGCCTGCCCCCGCGGCGGGGTCTGCTATCGGTGCCGTTCCCGAGGCGGCTTTTTCCCGGATAGCCACCTCCTCATCCTGTCCTATCGAGCCCGTGACAAAATATTCTGCCACAAACCGCAGCCACTCATCCCCCTGTATCAATGGGGCATGACCATGGATGCGCAATACACCCTCCTCCAGAGCGGCCGGCTCAGCAGCGATAGCCAGGGCACCGGCGCGAAACACACCATCCGTCACATCCAGCTCGAGTTTTAACTGCTCCCCCAGTGCCAGCGATAAACGATTGCTCCCACCGGCCAGGGGCACCTCCAGGTGCAACTTTCTTTCACCTGCAGCGGACTTGCGCCAGGGCTGCGGGAGATCCAGACTGACACCGGCCAGTGCACTGTCCACAATGAGCAGCGGAGACTCCCCGGGAGCGACCAATACTTTGATATCGGCTGCCGTTTTCCCCTGGACAAACGCCAGGGGCTCCAGATTCAGCCACTGCCGCACATCCGTCATATCCACTTTGGTGGCAATGGCGACTTCCACCACAGAAGTGCCCGGGTCATACCTGTCATGCGAAGCCAGGTTGCGCTGTCCCACACTGACACTCAGGGGCAGACCCCACAGCTCTCCAGTCAGGTCCGTGGAGCTGTATCCCTCAGTAGTGCTGTAGGTAAACTCCCCATTTAGCTTGCGAATAGGCAAATTCCCGGGGGTAATGTCCAGGCCCACGTCATACCACCGGGTTGTGACATCCACTCTGGGAAGTGTGGATTTGTCGGTGAGATTCATCTGTAGCTTGAGATCGGTGTGCAACTCGCCCGTCAATTCCCAGTCGGCAAATACGCCCCCCAGTATTCGGGTAAGCGGCGAGTCATTCAGCACGGCCAAACCATCCGCCCCCGGCCCCCGCACGCTGCCATCGACAGCCAGCATGATCTGACCAGCTTCATTTAACCAGGTCTCCACAGACAGATGTTCCACCGATGAGTCAATCAAACTGGCGTGATCGGCCCACACGCTGACGTCGACATCATCGATCAGAATGATGCCGTCCAAAACCGTTATGGGAGGCCATTGCGGATGATAGTTGAGGCTGGTGTCTACGACATTGAATGCCAATTGGATGGTGTGCAACGGTGCGGTGTTGGGCCGGACAGTGCCACGCCACGCGAATGCGCCCTGCTCTATGCGGCCCTCCCCGATACTATCGGACAACCAGCCTCTCAGGGCTGGATTGAGCACGTCGGGTACATACTTGACCCGGTGTGTGGGATGGGAATCCTCCAGGCCCACCAGCAAGTCCATCTCGATACCAATATCGGTGGGCACCAATGGAATACTCAGGCCAAATAGCACACGCGCTGTGCCCTCCTCGCCCAGCGCGGTGACCAGACCACTGGACAAGCTCAAGGTATCCGTGCCCCAATCGATATTTATCGTTCCATGGAAGTCCTCGTAGTACAGGGGTTGGTGGTAGATCGAGGGAAAATCCATGGTCAACTGCTGACTATCGAGCACTACAAAACCACCGTCAGGGGCCATTTGTACATAACCACTGGCAGAGCTCACCCCCGGCGCACCCTTCCAGGAGTCTATGGCAAGTGACTCGAAGTTGGCTTCGACCTCCCAGTCTTCAGCCGGTGCACCAATATCGCCAATACCCAACTGCAGGGACGTGAGCGTACCACGCGGTTGCAGCACACTGAACACATCTGCCAGTGCCGCCGGCATGGCTTGCAGATTCGTCACAATGGCATTGATCGGCGCCAGCGAAACATCGGCGGTGCGCAGGCGCAGCGCGCCACCCCAGGCATCCAGTTGCAATCTGGGTAGCTGCAGCGCCACCCCGTCTTTTGCCACTTCCAGTTCGGAGGCAAACAGGGTCCAGTGTTTCTTACGCTCCAGCAGTCGCGCTTCCAGCCCAATACGATCCAGTGGTATCTGCCAGGACCCGTCCTGCCCCACTATCAGCAAATCGCGGGCCTCGAGCCGCGCCTCTACGGTCGGCTTGCCCTTGTTCCAGTCCAACCACAGCTCCAGTGCCAGTGTGCCGTCGGCCCAGGCAGCCGGCGGGTTAACCAGCATATCCTTGAACGCACTCAGGTTGGTGGACTGGATGTCCAGGTACAATTCCCCATTGAACAAATCCGGCTCGAACGGGTCACCCACGCCCTCGGCAAGTATGGTGATATCAGCACCTCCGGTTGCCAGCAGGTTCACTTCCACCCGCCGATGGCTGCCGTCTCGCGAGAGGAGCAAGTCCAGCGCCAGGTCATGCACTGCACCGTTGGGCATGGTCAACTGCAACGAGTTATCGCGTAGTGCGACCAACTCGACATTCAGTAGAAACCCCCGAAACCACTCTCCGATCTGCCCACCGCCACCGTCGAATCCCCTGATCTGCAGTTTGCCCTGGGCGGTGAGTTCGCCGTGTAAACTAAGACCGTCCAGGGCCACACGCGTCATCTGCAGCGAGCGCATACGCAGGCTGTTGAACACATCCACGCCAATGCGCCCCTCGGACAATTCCAGGGGGGGCGCGACACTGCCCGGGGCACTCAGGCTCAGGCCTTTCAAGACGATTATGGGGGTAAAGGATTGCCACTCGCCGCTGACCCCGCGCGCCTCAATCGTAAAGGGCACACGACTGTTGAGTTCGCGCAGAATATCCGCCTGATAGGCACTCAGGTTGAAGGCCAGCATACGGCCCAGACTGACATAGATCGCCAGCACTACCATCAGGGTGACAATAACACCCCAGAGTACGCTGCTCAGCCGGTGGAAAAATGAGTTTTCCAAAGAATATCCTGCGCTATGATGATTTTACTGATGGTCGGAACACTAGTGTACTGTAATAAATAAAATGTGCATTGCAGTACGTTGCTTCACAGTAGTACGATGTCGAAGTGTTCCTGAGCGTACGTCGGTTCTACCCGAAAACTGATCGTCTTGCCGCTAAATTCCGCCAGATCCGCCACATTGGCTGATTCTTCATCCAGTAAGCGATCAACCACAGCCTGGGCAGCCAGCACCATAAGCTTATCATTTTCATAGGCTCTGGCATCGCGCATAATCTCTCTGAAAATTTCGTAGCAGATGCTCTCTGGCGTCTTCAGTACACCGCGACCCTGGCACACCGCGCACTCCTCACACAACGTGTGTTCCAGACTCTCTCGGGTGCGTTTGCGTGTCATCTGGACCAGACCCAGGTCGGATACCCCGGTGATTTTGTTGCGAGCTGGATCACGCGACATGGCCTTTTCCAGCGTTCGGTGCACCTGGCGACGATGCTCTTCATCCTGCATATCAATAAAATCGACGATAATAATGCCACCCAGATTCCGCACCCGTAACTGACGCGCCAGCGCTGCGGCCGCTTCCAGGTTGGTCTTGAAAACTGTCTCTTCCTGATTCCGCCTGCCCACAAACGACCCCGTGTTGACATCTATCGTGGTCATGGCCTCGGTCTGGTCGATAATCAGATAGCCACCGGACTTGAGTTCGACCTTGCGACCCAGTGCCCGCTGGATTTCATCCTCGATCCCATGCAGGTCGAACAGGGGCCGCTCACCAGCGTAATGTTCCAGCAATCCCGACACCTCCGGCACGTACTCCCCGCAAAATTCCTGCAGGATGGTAAATCCCTCCCGACTGTCGATCAGTATGCGCTCTACCGAGGGGCGTGCCAGGTCGCGGACAGTGCGCAGGGACAGAGGCAGGTCTTCATACAGTAATTCGGCGCCACTCGCCCCCCTGGCGCGACGGGACACTGCAGCCCAAAGACGCTTGAGAAAGCGCAAATCCGCCCTGATTTCTTCAGCGCCAACCCCCTCCGCCGCAGTGCGCAGGATGAAGCCACCCGCCCCTTCCATGTCCTGCGCCGCCAGCCCTTCAGCCAGCACCTGTTGTAACCGCTCACGCTCGGCAGGGTCCTCGATAAGCTGGGAGACACCCACATGGTCAGTCTGTGGCATTAACACCAGATAACGGGTGGAAACTGACAACGCGGTGGTAAGGCGAGCCCCCTTACTGCCCAGCGGGTCCTTGGTAACCTGCACGATCACTTTCTTACCGTCGTGCAAATGATCCCTGATGCTTTGTGCGTGGCGATTCCTGTCTCCCCTACCATTGTTACCGACGCTGATAATATCCGACGCGTGGATGAAGCTGGTGCGCTCGGTACCAATATCAACGAAGGCCGCCTGCATACCGGGCAGAACGCGCACGACTTTGCCGGCGTAGATATTACCCACAATTCCGCGATTGGCTGCCCGCTCGATATGAATATCCTGGGTTGCACCGTTGTCCACCACAGCGACCCGCGTTTCCATGGGGGTGACATTGACCAGGATTTCCTCACTCACCCGTTGTCTCCAGTGCGGTTTCTATGCCGTTAGCCGCCAGTAGCTGCCAGGTTTCGCACAGGGGCAGACCCACTACATTACTGTAACTGCCCTGGATCGACCTGACAAAGGCACCACCGAGGCCCTGGATACCATAGCCACCGGCTTTGTCCCAGGGCTCTTCCGTGGCCAGATAGGCCTCACATATCTCCCGGCTCAGCTGCGTGAACTCTACCTTGGTTTCCACCAGTTCACAGCGCAACCCGGAGGCGCTATGCAGGCACACCGCCGTTAATACCGAATGCTGGCGACCACTGAGGCGAGCCAGAATACCCAGTGCGTGGAAGTGGTCCCGCGGTTTACCCAATACATCATCATCGATAACCACAGTGGTGTCGGCTGCCAGCACCGCGTACTCCGGCGCCGGGTAACGACCGGCCACGGCAGCTGCCTTTTCCTGCGCCATACGCCGTACATAATCTTCGGGGGCCTCGCCTGCCAGTGGCGTCTCATCGATCTCCGCCGGATCACACAAATAACTTACGCCAAGCTGATTCAGTAATTCCCGCCGGCGCGGGGACGCGGACGCCAATATCAAACGAGTACCGGTCATATCAGCTCACCCGATAATAGCGGCGCAAACCGCGCAGGGTGTGTAACACCACCGGCCACAACAGTGCGCTGGAAACAGCGGGCAGCAAAAAGAACAACGAACGAGCACCAAGCCCCTCCAGATTCTGCACCCACTGGCAAATCAACTGATTGATTCCTATCAGGACAAATACCACCCCCGTCTGCTGCCACAGGCCATATACCCGCAAGCGCTGGTACAGGATCAGCGACAGCAGGGCGACCACCACAAGCGCGAAGGCATTCTGTCCAAGCACGGCCCCCTCCAGTACATCCAACCCCACACCCAGTACCAGGCCGGTCACAATACCTACCTTATGCGGTAAGGCGATGGTCCAGTAAATGAGCATCAGTGCGAGCCACTCGGGACGGCCCCACAACAGCCACTGGGGCAGCGGCAGCACCGCCAGCACATAGGCCGCGACAAAAGTTAGCAGTATGACCCAATAGCCATGGGATTCCTCGCCTACCAAGGATCAACCTTCCTCGCCTGAGTCGGCGGTAAACACCAGCAGCACGTGACGACTGCGATCCAGTGCCGCGCTGGGGATAGCCAGGATGCGGGCAAATGCCTGCCCGGGATCCCGCTCGATGTCACTGACAACCGCTACCGGATATCCCACAGGAAAGCGCCCGCCCAGTCCAGAACTCACCAGTAGGTCGCCCCGCTGAATATCAGTGGTGGCTGATACGTGGTGTATTTCCAGCGTTCCCAGTGCGCCGGTACCCTCGGCGATGGCGCGCACGCCGTTCCGATTGACCTGCACCGGGATAGAGTGAGTGACATCAGTGATCAGCAACGCGCGCGAGTTCTCGGCGCTGACTTCCACAACTTGCCCCATTAGACCCGCTGCATCAATCAGTGGCTGGCCGACAAAAACACCATCGCTGCGACCCTTATTGAGCACCAGTTGGTGACGTACAGGATCCGGAGAGATCCCTATAAGCTCAGCGACCAGAACATCATCGCGCAACAGGGCGGCGGAATTCAACAGAGCGCGCAAGCGTACATTTTCCGCCTGCAGTGATGACATCTGCAGAGAGCGACCTTGTAATACCAGATTTTCCTGGAGCAGGCGTTCGTTGTCCTCCAGCAGTTGGGACCTGGACTGGAGGTGGACCTCGCTCCAATCGCCAAGGCGCGTGGGCAGATCAGCCAGCCAATAGACAGGAGTCGCGATTGTATCGAGCAGGGACCGGATAGTTTCCATGCGGTTAAAACGCAGGTCTGCCATGATCAGGATCACTACTGCCAGCGCCGCCAACAACACGCGTAAGCCCAGGGAGGATTCTTTGACGAATAACGGCTTGATGTCAGATCCTCAGTTTTCCCGGTTAATCTACCTCTTTGGCAGCGGCGCGCTCCACCGTCACTCAGTAGACAACAAATCTATCGTGTGTCGATCCATTCTCTCCATCGCATGGCCGCCGCCACGGGCAACACAGGTCAATGGATCATCTGCGACAATGACCGGCAGGCCGGTCTCCTCTGAAATCAAGCGATCCAGGTCCCGGAGCAGGGCACCGCCGCCTGTCAGCACAATACCGCTCTCGGCAATATCAGCGGCTAATTCCGGGGGGGACTGCTCCAACGCGGATTTCACCGCCTGTACGATGGCGGACAGGGGGTCCTGCAGGGATTCAAGAATCTCATCGCTATTCAGCGTGAAGCTGCGCGGTACACCTTCTGCCAGGTTGCGACCGCGCACGTCGATCTCACGTAACTCGCTGCCGGCAAAGGCACAGCCTATTTCAAGCTTGATGCGTTCAGCGGTGACATCGCCAATCAAACTGCCATAACGACGACGCACATGCGCGACAATGGCTTCATCAAAGCGATCGCCCCCGACACGAACGGAATCCCGATAAACAACCCCATTGAGGGAAATAATAGCGACCTCGGTAGTGCCACCGCCAACGTCCACAATCATGCACCCGATGGCTTCATCTACATTCAGCCCGGCGCCAATAGCAGCCGCCATAGGCTCTTCAATAAGCCGCACCTCCCGGGCGCCGGCACTAAGGGCCGATTCGCGGATTGCCCGACGCTCCACCTGGGTGGACATGCAAGGCACACATACCAATACCCGTGGGCTGGGGCGTATGAATTTACTCTCGTGCACCTTGGCGATAAAGTGTTGCAGCATCTTCTCGGTGACCTGGAAATCGGCGATCACGCCGTCCTTCAAGGGGCGGATGGCTGTAATATTTCCGGGCGTGCGACCCAACATCCGCTTGGCCTCGGTACCGACCGCTTCGATGGTCTTCTGGCCATTGTGGATACGAATGGCGACCACCGAGGGCTCATCCAGCACAATTCCTTTATCACGTACATAAATCAGAGTGTTGGCTGTACCCAGATCAATGGAGAGGTCATTGGAGAACACTCCACGCAGTTTTTTCAGCATTAATTCATACTACCTTATGACGACAACGGGGAACTCCTCTGGGGAGTCCTGCATGCTTCCCGGGCTCCTCTGCATTCCCGGCCGGGAAGCGGGCGGAGATGGTCTCTTTTTGGAGCTGTACAATTCCCACAACTGTATCAATCACGGGGATTTTGGGCAAGGCGCAAATGTGATAAGTTTACGCCCCCTGCCGCCCGAGGGCGGCTCTTTGTGGTTGTGAACATGTCTATAGAGCAAGACGAGATTGAAAAGATAGCGGAGCTGGCGCGTATCCATATATCTGGCGAGCAAATCGGCCAGGTAACCCAGCGTATCACCGAGATACTGCAGATGGTGGACCAGTTACAGGCCGTGGACACGCGCGATATCGAGCCCATGGCCAATCCGCTGGACGCTACCCAACGCCTGCGCACGGATGAAGTCACCGAAAGCGACCGCCGCGAGGCCTTCCAGGCCATTGCCCCCGCCGTCGAAGACGGCCTCTACCTCGTTCCCAAAGTTATCGATTAGGCGGCTGACGCCGTACCAGGATTACCATAATGCACAACAAATCTGTCGCCCACTTAGTACAAGGGCTGCGCGAAAAACAGTTTTCCAGCGTGGAAGTAACCCGCTGCTTCCTGGACCGCATCGCGGCACGCGATAGCCAGTACAACAGCTTTATCAGTGTGGATGAAACATCGGCCCTGGCCGCTGCCAAAGCCGCTGATAAGCAGCTGGCCGGTGGTGATGCCGCCACCCTGACCGGCATACCCATTGCCCATAAGGATATCTTTTGTACCGACGGCATGCGTACCAGCTGCGGTTCGCGCATGCTGGATAACTTCGTACCGCCTTACGATGCCACCCTGATCCAGCGCTTCAAAAGGGACGGCGCGGTGATTTTGGGCAAGACCAACATGGACGAGTTCGCCATGGGCTCATCCAACGAAAACAGCTTTTACGGGCCGGTGAAGAACCCCTGGAATACAGATCTCGTGCCGGGGGGCTCCTCCGGTGGCTCAGCGGCCGCGGTAGCCGCCTTGCTGGCGCCGGCTGCCACCGGCACGGATACCGGGGGATCTATTCGCCAGCCGGCAGCCTTCTGCGGTATTACCGGCCTCAAGCCCACTTATGGCCGTGTGTCGCGCCTGGGCATGGTGGCCTTCGCCTCCAGCCTGGACCAGGCCGGCCCCATGGCGCACAGTGCCGAAGACTGCGCCCTGCTGCTCAATACCATGGCCGGGCTGGACCCCCTGGACTCCACCTCCTCAGAGATGCCGGTAGAGGACTACCGCGCCAGACTCGACAACAGCCTGGAGGGCCTGCGTATTGGTCTGCCCCGTGAATACTTCGGTGACGGGCTCGATAAAGCCACCGGGGAGTGCATCAATGTCGCGCTGAAGGAACTCGAAGCCCAGGGCGCAACGCTGGTGGACGTGTCGCTGCCCCACAGCCAGCTGACGATCCCGACCTATTACATCATTGCCCCGGCGGAGGCCTCCACCAACCTGTCCCGTTTTGACGGCGTGCGTTACGGCCACCGTTGCGACAACCCCACCGACCTGCATGATCTCTACACGCGCACCCGCGAAGAGGGCTTTGGCGATGAAGTGAAGCGCCGTATCCTGGTGGGCACCTACGCTTTATCCGCCGGTTACTACGATGCCTACTACAAAAAGGCACAGCAAGTACGTCGCCTGATCAAACAGGATTTTATGGATTGCTTCGAACAGGTGGACATCATCGCCGGCCCCACCACCCCGGGCCCGGCCTTCGCCCTGGGCGCCAAGTCCGACGACCCTATCGCCATGTACCTGGAAGATGTTTACACCCTGGCGGTCAACCTGGCGGGGCTGCCCGGCATGTCCGTACCCGCTGGTTTCGTGGACAACAAGCCGGTGGGCCTGCAACTGATAGGCCGCCACTTCGACGAGGCGCGACTGCTCAACGTGTCCCACCGCTACCAGCAGGCCACCGACTGGCATCTGCAACACCCGGCGGGAGGGCAATCCTGATGCAGTGGGAAACCGTTATCGGCCTGGAAGTGCACCTGCAACTGGCCACCAATTCCAAGATTTTTTCCGGCTCGCCCACCACCTTCGGTGCACAGCCCAACACGCAGGCCAGCGCCGTGGACCTGGCCATGCCAGGCATGTTGCCGGTACTGAACGAGCTCGCGGTGCGCTATGCGGTAAAGTTCGGCCTGGGCATAGGCGCAGAAATTGGCATGCGCTCGGTCTTTGACCGCAAAAACTATTTTTACCCGGATCTGCCCAAAGGCTACCAGATCAGCCAGTTTGAGGCGCCTATTGTCGGCCGTGGCAGTTTCGAGATACTGATGGAAGACGGCAGCATTCGTGAAATCGGGATCACCCGCGCCCACCTGGAAGAGGACGCGGGCAAATCCCTGCACGAAGATTTCCACGGCCAGACCGGCATCGACCTGAACCGGGCGGGCACCCCCCTGCTGGAAATCGTCTCGGAACCGGATATCCGCAACGCCGCTGAAGCGGTGGCCTACCTCAAGACCCTGCACCGTCTGGTGACTTACCTGGGTATCTCCGACGGCAATATGGCCGAGGGCTCTATGCGTTGTGATGTCAATATATCCCTGCGCCCCGTCGGTTCCGAGACCCTGGGTACCCGTGCGGAAATCAAGAACGTCAACTCCTTCCGCTTCGTGGAAAAGGCCATTCACCACGAGATCGATCGCCAGGCAGATATTCTGGAGGATGGCGGCGAGGTAGTACAGGAAACCCGCCTGTACGACGCCGACCGTGATGAAACCCGCTCCATGCGTAGCAAGGAAGTCGCCAACGACTACCGCTACTTTCCGGAGCCGGACCTGCTACCCATAGTCATCGACGACGCCTATGTCGAGGAAATTCGTAGCGGCTTGCCCGAGCTGCCCGCGGAAAAACACCACCGCTTTACCGAACAATACGGTCTGGGTAACTACGATGCCAACGTCCTGTCTGACAGTCGTTCGTTGGCCGACTATTACGAGGCAGTGGTGGCCGATTGCGGCGATGCCAAGATAGCCGCCAACTGGGTGCAGGTGGAATTACTGGGGCAGCTCAATCGCAGTGATCTGGACATCGAGGACAGTCCGGTGTCAGCCGCAAATCTGGGCGGACTGATACAGCGTATTCTCGACAACAGCATCTCTGGCAAGATTGCCAAACAGGTGTTCGAGGGGATGTGCCAGGGTGAGGGCAGTGCCGACGAGATCATCGAAGCGCGGGGTCTTAAGCAGGTGAGCGACAGCGGCGCATTGGAAATCATGGTCGACGAGGTCATCAGCGGCAACGCCGCCCAGGTGGCTCAATATCTGGCGGCGGATGAAGCCAAGCGCAAGAAACTGGTAGGCTTCTTTGTCGGCCAGGTGATGAAACTGTCCAAAGGCCAGGCCAATCCACAGATGGTGAACCAGTTGCTGGCGAAAAAGCTGGTATAAAGGAAGCAGAACGATGAGAAAAGACAAGGAAAAGGTCCTCGACGAGGTCTGGACTGAGGATCATGTAAAAAGTTTCCTGGACGTACGCCCTCACGACGGCTCGGATGAGAACTTCTACATATTGCTAAAGGCCTACCAGAGTATGCGGGCCACGGATTTTGAGCTGTTTGTGGGGTTTTTCAGTAACGAGAATCGTGACATCAATGCCACGGGCAAGGATGGGCGTACTTTGCTTGATATCGTCTCTACCCACCGCCATGGTACTGAGTATGCTGGCATTCTGAAAACGGCTGGGGCTGGTTAGGTTGGAATAAGCGCCGGTCGATGCCCGGTGCCAAATCAACAGAATTTCTAGAGCTATCCATCCTACGAAGCACGGAGGCGGCGGGAGCGATGGGCTGCCATGCTGGACACGCTACAAGCACATCCATGTGCGCTCGGGCTCGGTCCTGCATGGCAGCCCATCACTTGCGACGCCGCACCGATAGCAAAAACGAATTTGATTAAGTACTAATCCGCATCGTAGGGAACCCGCCCCTTCGAAAACTTCTCCCGATTCTCCCGCTTTTTCTCCGCGCTCTTACGCAACAGGACATAGGCCGCCCCAGTACCGCCGTGCCCTGGCCGGGCGCTGCTGAACGCCTGCACGATCTCCAGTTGCCGCAACCAATGATCGACACAACCCTTGAGGATGGAACTTCGCTCTTTTTCCGCCCTGTTCTCACCTTTGCCGTGAATAATCAGTACACTGCGCAAACCCAACTTGTGGCATTCCTGTACAAACTCGAATACCTCCTGCCTGGCGACCGCTGCGGTCATGCGATGCAGGTCAAGCCTTGCCTCCGCTTCATAACGGCCCTGCTTGAGCTTGCGGAATACGCCGTTTTGCACACCCGGGCGCTTGAATTCCAGGACAAACCAGGAGTCCAGAGGGGCTATGTCACCGTCAGTGAGGGTATTGCGATCCAGCGCCTTGCCCTGTACCGCAGCCCGGCGCCGGTGATCCAGTGAGGAATCCCCGTCAGTTTGTGGTTTGCCGCGCAAAGCGACCCGCGGCTCCCGTTTCAGAGGCACCACGTCGGACATTTCATCCAGAAATACCTTATCTTCGTCACTGGCCATCATTACACCCTGCCTTGAGTTCGCTATTATAGCGCCAGATACGAACGATTTTGACAGGACGATGACTAAACCGGACGCCCAGCAACAAATTTGCCCGCTATGTGGCGCCGACAACCAATGCGCGATGGCGGCGGGTCAGCCGACTGAGAGTTGCTGGTGCCTGAACGTGAGCCTCAGCCCGGGGGCGCTAGCGGCTATTCCTGCGGAATCTGTCGGTGTGCGTTGCCTTTGTCCCGCCTGTGGCCGATTGGATGCGCCGGCGGCCGGTAAAGTGCGCCCGCAGCCAATAAAATAGTCAACTAGAAGGAGATCCCGTAAGTGAAAGGTAACTTCGCACACGGCGCCGGCTATTTAACGCGAGGGGTGCGCATGTTAAACCACCCGTCACTACGTCTGTTTGTCATCATACCGCTGGCGATCAACATCCTGATTTTCGGCTCCCTGATTGGAGTTGGGCTCAGCTATATCAACAGCTTGATGACCTGGTTGCTGGCAAGCATTCCCAACTGGATGAGTTTTATACAATGGATTCTGTGGCCGCTGATCGCGATCACAGTCAGCCTGATAACCGGTTACCTGTTCACCGCAGTCGCCCTGATTATCGCCTCACCCTTTAACGCCCTGCTGGCCGAAAAGGTCGAGGAACTGATCACGGGCCGGCCGGTGGACGGCTTGGAGGGACTGGGGGCAGCCTTTCTGGCATTGCCCAGGGGTATTTTACGGGAACTGTCCAAGCTGTTGTATTACGTGCCCATGGCGATTTTCGTGCTGGTGGTGTCGTTCATACCGGGAGTTAACGCCGTGGCGCCAGTGCTGTGGTTTTTACTGGGAGCATGGATGATGAGCATACAATTTGTGGATTACCCTATGGATAACCACCAGTTGAGTTTTGCCGATGTGAAAGAAGCAGTGCGCAGCCGACGCCTGAGCAGCATGGGCTTTGGGGGCCTGGTAGCACTTTGCACCGGCATACCCATTGTCAATTTTTTCGTGGTGCCCGCCGCGGTGGTGGGCGCCACGTTGCTGTGGTGCGAGGAGCTAGACCAGTAGCTCTTTGGGTGGGTGTGTGCAATCGAGTTTTGTGCCCAGCAGCGCTTCCAGGTCGGGCAGCAGGAAGGCGTCATCCTCACTGGCAAAGCTGATGGATGTACCCGTGGCACCAGCGCGACCGGTACGGCCTATACGGTGCACATAATCCTCAGGGTCTTCCGGCAGGTTGTAGTTGACTACATGACTGACACCCTCCACATGGATGCCGCGCCCGGCTACGTCGGTGGCCACCAATACCTTGATCGCGCCCGACTTGAACTGTTCCAGGGTGCGTGTGCGCTTGGCCTGGGGAATCTCCCCTGACAAAATGCCAGCCGCCACGCCAGACTTTCGCAAGCGCTCGTGCAGGCGTCTCACCTGGTCACGGCGATTGGCAAAGACGATCACACTGGTGGTGTCCTCACTGCGCAGCAGGTTATTGAGCACCCTATAACGCTGCTGGCTACTGACTAGGTAGACCTTTTGATCCACCGTGTCGGTGGCGACATTTTCCGGCTCAATTTCAACCGAAACCGGCTCGTACGTCCACTGCTGGGAGAGATTGATGATGTCCTGCGTAAAGGTGGCGGAGAACAACAGTGTCTGCCTGTTTTCCTTCTGCGGGGTAGCGCGCACAATGCGCTTGACCTGGGGAATAAAGCCCATGTCCAGCATGCGATCGCCCTCATCCAGTACCAGGATTTCCACATGATCCAGGTACAGATCGCGACGGCCCATGAAGTCCAGCAGGCGCCCCGGAGTGGCCACCACCAGGTCCACCACATGATTGGTGAGGCGGTTGAGCTGTTTCTGGTAGTCCATGCCACCGATCAGTGTGGCGACTTTCAGGCCTGTGTACCTGGCCAGCTCTTCCGCGTCTGCGGCGATTTGCATCACCAACTCACGGGTGGGAGCAATAACCAGAGCGCGTGGCTCACCCACAAAACGTTCGCCTTCTGGCGGGTGACACAGCTGATCGTTGAAAATGGTCACAAGGAATGCCGCCGTCTTACCGGTGCCGGTCTGGGCCTTGCCGATTGCGTCGTGACCCTGCAGGGTATGGGGTAACACAGAGGCCTGAATGGGCGAACAGTACTGGAAGCCCAGATCGGCAATGCCGTGCATCAACTCATCGCGCAAGCCCAGGTCATGAAAGCGGGTTTCGCCCTCTCTGGGCTCCACCGGGAAATCGTCCACGGACCATGGTGCGGCTGCCGCCTTTCCCTTGCCTCCGCGACCGCGACGCTTACCACCTCTGTCCCGGGAATTCCCCCCGCCTTCATCACCGTGTTTGCCGTCCGGCGAGGTTTTGTGGGAGGGTTCCTGCCGGGGAGGCTGGCCATGGCCGGAAGATGCCGGACCGGGATTCTGTATCGCGCCGCCCTTGCCCCCCAGGCGCCCTGCTATATTCTTGATCAACTCTGTAATCCTATAATGGCTCAAAAAACGCGCCAGTCTACCATTTTCACGGCAGGAAAGGTGGCGCATTTACCAATTGGGCAAACGCTTGTTGTTCTGTGGTGCGCGGTACCCGGTAGAGCGGGGCAGGCCCTGTGCAAGACGCGCCTGTATTACTTCGCGGGAAACAACCTGGAGAGATAGTAGTCGATGCTGGTAAAACGTCCTCCTCCGGTGAACAGCAAACTGAGTAGCATCACCAGATAGGTCACGGCAAATTCGATGCCATTATTGAGAATCACAAAACTACCCTTTTCGGTAAGCCAGGAATAATTACCGTGCTCCTGTAGAATTTCCCTGGCAGCTCCCAGGCGCACTGCAACCTCCTGCGCAGATGAATCGGCGATAGCGGCCCAGCCGTTACCCCAGTGTACCGTGAACGCAGCCACTAGCATGGTTACCATGAGGGGCACCGAAATCCACCGTGTGGCCAGCCCCAGCAACAACAGCAGTGCTCCGACAGCCTCCGTGTAAGCTGCCATGTGCGCCAGCAGGGTCGGAAAAGGCAAACCCAGACCCCAGTCGGGGTTGCTGAACCATTCGATGGTGTTTTCCATACCGGCAATTTTCTGGGTGCCGGCCATCCAAAACACCGGCACCAGGTAAAGACGCATGGCCAGTGGCGCCAGGCCATCGAGATACTGCAGGCGTGGAAAAATCGCATTGTGTATACTGTGATAACACCGGGCTAACGCATTCATATGAATTATTCTCTTCAGACCTGCTTAGTGTGACAACGGAAAGGGTGTAAAGGTTTCCGTAGTGGTGACACATCGAATATTTTTATTTCACACTGACTTGACTGACCCGGTATGCCGTTAAAGAGATTACCCGCCTACCTGGGTGAAAGCCGCGCACTGCTGGCAATTGCCGGACCGATGATGATCGCCCAGTTGGCACAGATAGGTACGGGTGTGGTCGATACCATTATGGCGGGGCGCTACAGCGCGATGGATCTTGCGGCTGTCGCCATCGGCTACAACATCTGGTTGCCCATCTACCTGCTCTTTATCGGTGTCATGCTGGGCGCGACAACTATCATCGCCCAGGACTTTGGCGCCGGACGGATACAGCGTATTCGCGACTCCCTGCCCCAGGCCCTGTGGCTCGCCCTGGCACTGGGCCTGATCGCCGGGCCCCTGTGCTACTTCGCCGAGCCGTTGCTCACCCTGCTGGATCTGGACGACGCCACACACACCAAGAGCCTGGCCTATTTGCAGGCGACGGCTTTCGGCATGCCCGCTGCCGCCGTGTTTCAGGCTTTGCGCTGCCATACCCAGGGTATCGGGATCATGCGCCCTTTCGCGGTGGCCAGCGTATTGGGGTTTATTGCCAACATCCCCCTCAATTACGCGTTCATTTATGGCAAGTGGGGCTTCCCCGAACTGGGGGCGGCCGGCTGCGGCTGGGCCACCGCTATCTCCATGTGGCTGGGCCCTGTATTGATCAGCTTTTATATGACCAGGGCCGAGACCCTCAAGCCCTATCTGCCGGCACTGAAACTGGTGGCACCTGATATCCGCACCATCAAGGAGATTATGCGTCTCGGCCTGCCCATGGGACTTACCTTTTTTCTGGAAATTAGCGTATTTTCGATTGTCGCTTTGTGTATCGCGACTCTGGGCAACACCGCCATGGCCTCTCATCAGATCGCCATCAACGTGTGGGACGTGGTGTTTATGCCACTGATCAGTATCGGCTCCGCTATGGCCACACGAGTGGGCCACGCTATCGGTGGAGGCGATAAGGCAAAGGTGAATCTGGCAATTATCTGCGGTACTTCGATGACATTACTGGTAGGTCTGATGTGTATGGTTATACTGCTGGCCGCTCCCGGCCCCATCGTTAAAGCTTACACCACCGATACGGCCATCCACAGTATGGCCATTACGCTGATACGCCTCGCCGCGCTGTTTATCATGCTGGACGCGGGACAGGTCGCCGCATCATTCTCCCTGCGCGCGTTCAAGGATACGCGCTTTCCTTTTGTCGTACTGTGCATCGCGTACTGGTTAATCACCTTGCCGCTGGGATACTGGCTGGGAATAGTCGCCGCGGACAATGCCCTCGATGGCACCGTAGGATTCTGGAAAAGTATGATCGCGGGGATTTTTGTCAGCGGCGTACTGGTAATCTGGCGGCTGTATTACAGGCTGCAAAAACCACTGCCAGTAAGTTAGGATGCCTGGCGTCAGGGCTTGAATGGCCCTTACTTAAGGGGCCCCAGTATTCAAAAAGAGCCCCAGCATTCAATTAGCTTGAGCATGACACCGCATAGCGGTGCGCAGAGCCCGCCTCCTGACAATTATAACTTCTTCCAGCCCACTGGCTCGTCAAAACGTTCCGACGGTATCGTGATCTCGCTCCAATCGATGACTTCTGTGGTGATGCGAAACACTGTAATCTGCCCCTCGGCCGTGACAGCCTGTGGTTGCGGCTCGGGCTCAACAGTTTTCTTCTTTTTGAACATGCTGGTCAGGCCGCCTATCAACTCACCCGCTGCGGCGCCCACCGCCGCGCCGCCGATGGAGCCGGCCACACTGTCACCCAGCGACTTACCAGCCGCCTGGCCCATCGCATTTCCCGCTTCGTACCCTGCCTGATCAAGTGCCGAATTGTAAGCGGCAGTGGATGCATCCGCCCATATTTTGTCCATGGCAATCGGCTGTCCCGACGCCGTTGTGCACTGTTCACCGCCAATGCCCATCTGCATCGCCGTACGCAGCGGATAACCCTTCATCTTCTCGAATTCATCTACCACCTCGTCCCAGTTATTCGCGAACATGGCTAACAACCCCCGCCCGGGACCCTCGACCTGGCCCATGACACCCTCCAGGCCCAACGCCTTGGCATAGGCCTCACGAAACTTCCGGACTTCCTTTTCGGCAGGTACTTTCTTTGCCAGCCAGGTTTCCATTAGCCAGGTAATATCACAGGTTTTTCCACTGTCTGGATCCGTACAGGACTGGCGCATCCGAATGATGTGTTTTTTAGTTTTGATATCAGCGACTTTTTCCGTGCCACCAGGGTGCTCGACCTCCAGATTGCCATCAGTCCACTCACAACCTTCAGCTGAAACCGGTAAAGCTGCACCACTACTGTTCCCCGCGGCCTGGGATTTCTGCATGGCGAGTCTGGCTTCTTCCATTTGCGCCTTTGCCGCAGCGAAGGTCATTTGTGAGTATTGCTTCTTGTCCGGCAACAGATTCCAGGTAAGCGCTTTATCAAGGCGTACAATATTGCCGGTATTTCCACCGCCGGAAAACGCGCCCATTAGTTTGGATTTCATCGTCATTGTGCTCTCTGTGCGGGACTTATCACCTGATATCTGGGTCAACACATCCCCCTCTGACGCGAACATTGACATGCCGCCCGCGGCTTCAACTTTAATACGCTGGGCATAGCTGATATCCGACAGGGCGGCAGGAGCGACTGCCAGCAATAGTGTCGCCACCATCAATGAGCTACCTTTCATACTAAATCCTTTTATTTATTAGGCTGTTTCCAGCTATTGGCCAATCTCGGAACCAGTATAGACCATGAACAATAATACGTAAGCCTTGCTACACCGATCAGGGATGCAGATGCGCGCAATCGGGACACCCGGCGCGAGGCGGCAGTGTCAGCTGCCGAATATCCATGGTCCGCAAGTCCAGCAATAACAATTTGCCGCGCAGTGTTTCACCAAAACCCGAGAGAAGTTTCAAGGCTTCCATGGCCTGCAGGGAACCGATAACGCCTACCAATGGCGCCAACACTCCGCTCTCACTGCAACTGAGGGCGGTAGCGGCATCATCACTTGCGTAGAGGCAGCGGTAGCATGGGCCGCCGCGCACCGGATCGAACACCGCCACCTGACCCTCGGTGCGCACCGCCGCGCCTGAAACCAGGGGCACCCGCGCTGCTATACAGGCGCGGTTCAGGGCAAAGCGCACTGGATAGTTATCGGTGGTGTCCACCACCAGGTCGACCTTCTCCACCAATTCAGGCATTGAGTCTTCGACCAACGCCCGCGGGATAACCTCGAGTTTAACCTCATGGTTCAGGGCACCGATCGCCGCTGCGACGGACTGCGCCTTGTTAGTCCCGATGTCATCATCACCGTGGGCAATCTGGCGCTGCAAATTACTCAACTCTACATCATCGCCGTCAGCCAGCAGTAGTTCACCCACACCAGCCGCTGCCAGATAAAGGGCTGCCGGACAGCCCAGGCCACCCAACCCCACCACCAGCACGCGAGACCGTTGCAGTCGCTCCTGCCCCGCCACATCAAAATCGTGCAGTAGGATCTGCCGGTTGTAACGCATTAACTGCTCGTCATTCAGCACGGCGGCAAGCCCCCGTGATGCGCTCGTGCCCGGCCATATCGACGCGTGTGGTCACCTGGCAAAAACCCGTGTCGTGCAGCAATTCCCGTACGTCCGCACCCTGCTGATGACCGTGCTCCAGCAACAACCAGCCACCCGGGTGTAATTGCGACGGTGCCCCCTTGATCAACCGGGTCAAATCAGCGAGGCCGCCATCATCTGCCACCAGGGCGGCGTGGGGCTCAAAGCGAACATCGCCCTGGCCCAGGTGTGGATCATCACCGTCGATATAGGGTGGATTGCTCAGTAACAGGTGATAACGTCGGTCGAGGACGCCTTGATACCAGTCGGATTGAAAAAAAGACACACGCTCCAGCCCTGTTCGCGTCGCATTGTCTCGGGCCACCTGCAGTGCCGCCGCGCTGGTATCCACCGCCATCACCTGCCAGTGCGGGCGCTCGCCCGCCACAGCCAGGGCAATAGCACCGGAGCCCGTCCCCAGATCCAGCACCGCGGCGTTATCCACCAGGGATAAATCCAGCGCCCACTCCACCAGAATCTCAGTTTCCGGACGTGGAATCAGGGTATGGCCATTGACCTGTAGTTGCAGCGACCAGAATTCCCGGTGCCCGGTAAGGTAAGCCACCGGCAACCCCTCTCTGCGCCGGGCCAGCAAGTGGTCGAAGTGCGCCGCACGGTCTGCTGACACCTCGATTTCGGGCCAGGTATACAACCAGGTGCGGGACTGCTGCAAGCAGTGGCTGAGAAGAATTTCCGCGTCGCGCCTGGGGCTGTCTGTGGGTAGATCGCCCCCTGCGCGCAGCAACTCCCGCACGGTGGCCATCAGTTGCCGGCCAGTGCCGCCAGTTGATCCGCCTGGTACTCCTGGCGCAGGGGACTGATCACCGCGTCCAGGTCACCTTCCAACACCTCGGCCAATTTGTACAGGGTGAGGTTGATACGGTGATCGGTGAGACGCCCCTGGGGGAAGTTGTAGGTACGTATACGATCAGAGCGATCGCCTGTGCCCACCAGGTTACGCCGCTGCGCCGCCTGCTCATCAGCCTGTTTGTCCTGGGCGCTGGTGAGTAATTTCGCCTGCAACAGTGACATGGCCCGGGCCCTGTTCTTGTGCTGCGAGCGCTCGTCCTGGCACTCCACCACAACGCCGGTGGGCAAATGCGTAATGCGCACCGCTGAATCGGTCTTGTTCACGTGCTGGCCGCCCGCGCCCGACGCGCGATAGGTGTCAACGCGCAGATCAGCCTTGTTGATCTCAATCTCGTCCACCGCCTCAGCCTCGGGCATGATCGCCACGGTGCAGGCCGAGGTATGGATGCGCCCCTGGGACTCGGTCTCGGGTACGCGCTGCACACGGTGGGCACCGGATTCGAATTTCAGGTGAGCATACACATCGCGCCCCTCGACCCGGGTGATAATTTCCTTGTAACCGCCGTGCTCACCGTGGCGCTCTGACAACACCTCCACTTTCCAGCCGCGGTTTTCGGCGTAGCGGGAATACATGCGAAACAGATCACCGGAGAAGATCGCTGCCTCGTCGCCACCGGTGCCAGCGCGAATCTCCAGAAATACGTTGTGGGAGTCCTGTGGATCCCTGGGTAGCAGCAAGGTCTGTAGTTGTGCCTCCAGTTCCTCCAGGTGCCCGCCACTGGTTTCGATTTC